>CALVUT010000056.1 GCA_944363675.1 uncultured Bacilli bacterium
TAATATTTAACTCCTTTCAACAGGGCAATATATCAAGGTATATTCTAACATAAAATGATCTATGATAATTGCAAGACTAAATGAAACATTCATATTTTTAGTGTTCGACTTAGTTTTTCAATTAACAGAAACGTGAAAATCGTTTCTTTTTTCTTGTCTTTTCAAGGATATGTGATAAAATAGTAAAACCAATAAGGAGGCATAAACTCAATGGAAGCGGAACAAGAATTATGTGAATTTCTAGATGAGTGTCAAGAAAATATCTATAATATTTCCAGAGAAGGTAATTTAAGGGAGATAATAAAAGAAAAACTTGACTGTCTTTCTATAAGAAAAGCTCTTGATCCTCAAGATAAGCCTAAAGATATATTTAGCGTAATTCAGTTTGATAAAATAATCAAATATTTTTTTGAAAAAGCCGGCCTTACATCATCAGAACAAGGATATATTATTACAAAATTGTTAAAATACAATTCGGATATTATATATTCAGAGCCATATTCTTATGCAGACGGAGTAATAGCTTCTCAAAAAAACAAAGAAGTCATAGCTTTTTACAAGCAATACTTAAATAGAATAGTCAAAGAATATTTAGGACATGAATCATGTGGATATGAAAAAAAGGCTTTAGAGCAAAAAGTTCAAGATGACGAAAAGGAAAGATTAAAACAAGTTCAACTTTATACGACTGTACAAGATTTTTTAAATAAAGAGAAGAAAACCGAAGAAGACTATTTAAAAATAACCAGTGTACTCAAAAAATTAAAAGTACCAGGCTTTATGATTCAATCCTTTTTGAGTTATCAAGGCTATGAAAAAAAGCAAGCTCAACCCCTTCACTTGGAGGCATTCAAAAGACCTATTAAACAAGAAACTAAAAGAAGCAAAAAGGAATTAAAAACAGCTTTACAAAGTTATCTAGCATCAGAAAACTTTGATTATGCAAACTATGAAGATGTTGTAAGTATTCTAAGACAACTAAATTATCCAGAAACTCAAATCACTAATGTGATGTATGAACTTTTTAACAAAGCAATAATAAATTATGCTTATTATAAATACATTTATAAAAAATATGCTATGCTTTATCCAAAAGAACCAATTTTAAAAGAAATCTTAGATATGGCCTCGGCAATGATGATCCCAGAAAGTGAAGAAGATTATATCTTTTGGAAAAACCAAATTATTGCCCTGTTGGAAAAAATGCAAGGTGAAGCACAAACCAATGATGCTTATGACTTAAAAAGAGTCTATTGTCCGAAAAAATAAAGTGAGAACTTTATTTTTTTCATAAAAACATTAGCTTTTGTTCATCCTAAAAACAGGTGAACAAAATGATAGCAAAAAGTATTTGGGTGGATACCATAAAAAGTGCAATTTCATATGAAGCGTTAGATCAAGATTTAAAGGTAGATGTCTTAATTATTGGTGGCGGGATAACTGGTATGTCTGTCGCTTATCAATTACAAAATAGTGGTCTAAATATCGTTTTAGTGGAAAGAAATAAGATAGGTAGGGGAATCACTTCTAAAACGACAGGAAAAATCGATTACCTTCAAGGATTAAAATATACAAAATTAAAAAACGAAAAAATCGCTCATCTTTATTTAAAATCTCAACTAGAAGCTATAAACCTACTAAAGGATATCATTGAAAAAGAAAAAATTTTGTGTGACTTAGAACAGACCTCTTCCATCCTAGTTGCACAGACAGAAAAAGAAGCAAAACAATTGCAAGCAGAATTTATATTTTTTAAAAAAGAAAATATACCCGTCACAAAATTAAATAATCAAAGTATAAAAGTAGAAAATACCTTTCACTTCCATCCTCTAAAGTATATAGAAGGATTAAAGCAAAAGTTAACCATTCCAATCTATGAAAATACGAATATACTAAAAGTGAAACGTCGTAATGAGTACTATTTCTGTTATACGAATAAACATCACATAAAAGCTAAGATAGTTATTCTGGCCTGTCATTATCCTTTCTTTCTAATTCCATACCTTTTTCCTTTGAAGTGTTATCCAGAGAAATCCTATATCATGGCCAAAAAAGGAGTCGAGCAAAAAGAAAATACAATCACAATAGGCCATCCAACACTATCGCAAAGAACATTTAAAGATAATCAAATCACTTTAATTGGTTCACATAAAACAAGTGATACTTTTAGTATAAAAGAAAACTTTTCGCCGTTATTAGCTTCGAATCCGGATTATATTTGGTCGAATGAAGATTTAATGACGTTTGATTTTCTTCCATTTATTGGCCGTCTTAAAGAAAATCTTTACTTAGCTACAGGCTACAATACTTGGGGCATGACGAATGCCACTTTGGCTGGAAAAATCATTAGCGATTTAATATTCAAGAAACCGAATCTTTATGTACCTTTATTTGATCCTCATCGTTCGAATTTTTTGGCAAGAACTACTTACGTAGGAAAAACGAGCAAAGAATATCTGAAAGCTTATATAAAACCTAAAACGACAAAAAAATTACATTATCAAGACTCTAAAGCAATTTACAGTGAAAATAATGACAAAATTATCGTTCAAAAAAGATGCCCTCATCTAGGGTGTCCTTTGATTTTTAATGCAATAGAACAAGTTTGGGAATGTCCGTGCCACGCCTCAAAATTTACAAAAGAAGGATATTGGCTAAAAGGCCCAAGCAAGAAAGACATTACTATTGGAAAACCATGAAAAATAAGGTAAAATAAAAAAGAGAAAGAAGGGTTTCTCTTTGAAAAAATTAGTTGTATGGCTATGTTTGTTGATGATTCTAGGATTATGTTTAATCTTTTCTATTAATGATTGGGTGATACAGAGTACAAAAGACTTCATCGTCAAACAAACAAGTGATTTAAAAGGATATGATGCGATTTTAATACTAGGCGCTGGTGTTAATGGAAATGCCCCGAGCCCAATGCTAGAAGATCGTTTAAAAAAAGGAATAGAACTTTACTTTCAAGGTGCAGCATCCAAAATAATCATGAGCGGCGATCATAGTAGAGAGGATTATGACGAGGTTAATGTCATGAAAGATTATGCGACAAGAACAGGAGTGCCCAGTGCGAACGTGTTTATGGATCACGCTGGATTTAGTACGTATGATAGCCTCTATCGCGCCAAAGAAATATTTAAGGCGAATAAACTTATTATAGTAACGCAAGAATATCATTTACCTCGAGCTTTATATATAGCAAAATCTTTAGGCCTAGAAGTAGTAGGTATTCCAGCAGTCAAAACCATTTATCCTGGCAATACATCTCGTGAATTAAGAGAAGTACTTGCCCGTAACAAAGATTTCTTTTTGAGTATAATAAAACCTTATCCAACCTATCTTGGCGAAGAAATTCCAGTCTTTGGGGATGGCAATATCACCAATGACTAAGGATCAACCTTCGAAGATAAAGAATCTAAAAGTTCTTGTAAATAATTGATTAAGAAGTCTGGAACTTTAAGTCCAAATGAAACAGCAAGTTTTAAAATACAACTAATTTCATTAAATAGAAAAGTAGTTAAAGTCATCTCGCGAATTACTGAAAGCTTGAGCAAATTGTCTAGAAAAACCGCGACGATCAGAATAGCAAGATAACCAAAAAATTTCAAAAAACGTAGAAAGGATGTTTTAAACGTTAAAACACGTTCTTTATAATCTTGATAAAGATGAAAAAAGAAATCAACTACAAACAAGGTAACAAAAGCCTGCAATAAAAAATCAAAATCTCCAAAAAGGAATTTTCCTGCTTGGATAAACATAGACAAAAGTCCCAAAAAAATGACTCTCATAATGATCACTCCCACTGTAAAATATGCAAAAAGAAAGATTTAGCCGCGGCATATAACCCAAGAAATGGAGGAACTATGTATACAATAACCAAAAACAAAATTACTAATGAAGACCAAAGTGTATATCTTCTTTATACCAAAAAAGGAAAAAAAGTAGAGATCGACAAAGTATATGTAAGCGAAGAAAAACGAGGACAGCATTTAGCTAGTGATCTTATGGAGTTTGCTTATGAGTATTTTACACATCAAAAATATGAACTAATAGGTATTTGTTCCTATGCAAATGCGTGGTTGATTAAAAAAGAAGGGAATAAGTAGTATGGATAAACAAAAAGAAGTAGAACGCAGTATTATAAAAAAATACCGTAAAGAAATATGGGCTAAATTCATTCATGCCATTAAAGAGTATCAATTAGTAGAGGAAAAAGATTCAATTATGGTATGTATAAGTGGTGGAAAAGATTCTTTTTTAATGGCCAAATGCTTTCAAGAACTAAAAAAACATGGCCAAATGAATTTTTCTCTTCGTTTTGTCGTTATGGATCCTGGTTATGAAAAATCTCATCTAAAACAAATCAAAGACAATGCTAATCTTCTAGGAATACCGATCGAAATCTTTTCTTCAGATATCTTTGCTGTCGTAGCTAAATGTGCGGAAAAAAGTCCTTGCTATTTGTGTGCACGTATGCGCAGAGGTTATCTATATAATTATGCTAAAGAAATAGGCTGCAATAAAATTGCTTTAGGTCATCACTTTGATGATGTTATCGAAACAAGTTTGCTATCTATGTTTTATTCTGCTGAAATAAAAACAATGCTTCCTAAACTTCCAAGTGATCACTTTGAAGGATTAGAACTCATTCGCCCATTATATCAAATCAGAGAAGCTTCAATTTTATCTTGGCAAAAATATAATCATTTAGAATTTATCAATTGTGCTTGTCACTTGACCAAAAAAGAAGAAAATAAAGGGAAACGTAAAGAGATTAAAGACTTCATTGCCTATCTTCGCAAAAAAAATAAGGATATTGATTATAGCATATTTAAAAGTATGGAAAATGTAAATTTAGATTGTGTATTAGGATATCATAAAGGCGAAGAAAAACATTATTTTTTAGATGAATACGAAAAAAAAGAACGAAATCGTTCTTAGTTTGTTCTAAAAATCTTTTTAAAAATCCAGCGAACAAAAGGGCCAGCATAAAAGATTTGATAGAAAAAGGCCATAGGGAAGTTTAAAGCGAAAGTTTGCAGCCATCGAATAAAAAAGGTATCAATAGATCCAGAATTAAACAAAACACATCCGAAAAAACTCATAAGAGGGCACATCAGACAAATAATCATCGAAGAAATGGCAAGAAGAACAACAATAGGTTTATCTTTCTTCGGATCAACAAATCGAAAAGCTAATTTCTGCGCAAGCTTTCCAACGAAAAAAAACTCGAGCAAAAAAGCAATAGTTCCCATAATAGGCAATTCTTTAAGAGCTTCAAAAAATACAATATTTTGCATTCCACCAATATGTAAAGAAACATTATAACAAACCATTCCATAGACCATAATAATGACCATAATTAACGTATAAACAAAATCTTGCTTTCTTGTTTTAGGCATTGTAATCACTCCTTTCTGTCTTTTGACATCTAGAGTGTTGTTCCTTCAAATACTTTGAATGTTTCCAATAAAAACCTACTTTTTGTCAACGTCTGTAATCATAACACAAAAACAAAAAATATGTAAGTTTTTTTTACTTTCCAAAATAGAAAGGATTGTCAAACCCAGATCTTTATGTTAAGATAAGATTGTCTTTCAAGAAAGACAGACTTTTTGGTCCGTTGGTGAAGGGGCTTAACACATAACCCTCTCAAGGTTACATTCACGAGTTCGAATCTCGTACGGATCACCAATTAGTTATCAATCCCTTGACTTAAGGGATTTTTTCGTGCTTTACTTTTTTTAAAACACACTTCAAACACACTTTTTATAGCTTATTTAAAAGAGTATAAGAAAAACACATATCTTGACAAAAAAAGAGTAGAATATCCTTCTAAAACATGGTATTCTAATTTTGAAATGGAGAGTGCATGTACTATGAAAGGAAGATATAGAGCAAGTGATGTAGCTAAATGGTTCATTAATGAAATACATCCTGAACCCTTAAAATTGCAAAAGCTACTATATTTAGCACAAGGCTATTCTTATGCTTTTTATGATGAACCCTTATTTATGGATGACATGGAAGCTTGGGTACATGGTCCAGTAGTCGCGTCGGTTTATCATGAGTATAGGGATTTTTCCTATAATCCTATTTTAACAACGTATAAAGTTATTTCTTTTGATGAAAAAGCCTTAGAAGTTTTAAATTACGTGAAAAATACTTATGCCAAATACGATAGTAAATATTTAGAAGAAATGACCCATAATCAAGAGCCATGGATCTTAGGAAGAGCTGGACTTGATCCGGATGAAAGAAGCGATAAAACAATTTCTAAGCAAAATATTGCAAATTATTTTATAAGCGATATGTTTCAACCAGAAGAAAAGGAGTGGGATGAATGATTGGCGAAGTATGGACGTATGAAGCTATAAAACCAAACAATGGCATTGCTAAAGTTAGGCCTATTTTGATTATCGGAAGTGATGCCAACAATCAATTGCAATATGTGGATATCCATTATGTTATTCTTTCATCCTCTGCAGACTGTGGAATATATGACGTTGAATTAGATGAACAAACATCCGCATGCATAGGCTTAAAAAGTGCTTCCATAATAAAAACAACGAAAATATATACGGGTGCCAAAAGTAAACTGGGTTCAAAAATCGGAGAACTACCTGTGGCCAAAAAAGAAGAATTTATAAAAAAATATCGAAATTATCAAGAAGACATCGTAACAAGATTTCTTATTGAAGAAGAATGAAAAAAAGAAAGAACATCCAGCTTTTAAAAAGAGAAATTTGTCAAATCTTCGCCCTTTTCTTGAATAAAAGCCGGGAAAAGTGTATACTTTAAACAGATGGTGATAATATGAAAAAAAGAATTCTGAGTGCAATTGTCTTGGCGGCAATTCTAGTTCCTTTAGTAGTAGCTGGAGGAAGACCATTTTTAATAACCATAGGCGTTTTAGCCATTATAAGCCTTAAAGAAATTATCGACTTACCAAAAAGTCATTCTAAAATTCCGAATGGCATCGTTTTACTAGCTATGATAGCCTTATTGCTTCTTATCTTCTATGAATACGAAATCACTGTTCCATTTGGCGGACCAAGCGCCATGACTTTAGCTTTAATGAGTCTAACCTTTTTATTACCAACAATGTTTCATTATAAAAAAGGAGAATATGAGACAAAAGATGCCTTTTATCTTATGGGCGTACTGCTTTTCTTAAGTATAGCCTTCCATGGAGTAATTGTTTTAAGAGCAGAAAATATCTATCTGCTCGTCTATTTACTTTTAATTGCCATTTGTACAGATATCTTTGCCTATTTCATTGGTTCATTTTTTGGCAAAAGAAAAATATTTCCTAACATCAGTCCAAACAAAACTTATGCTGGCTGTTTTGGTGGAGCCATCTTAGGCACCATTATTCCGGTTTTATTTTATTACTTTGTAATTTCTAAAGAAAATACAGTTGGCATCTTAATTATGACTTTCTTATTAACTATTATTACAGAATTAGGAGATCTATTATTTAGCAAAATAAAAAGAGAAAATGGAATCAAAGATTTTTCTGATCTAATTCCAGGTCACGGCGGCATATTGGATCGTTTTGACAGTTTTATCTTTGTTGTACTTGCTTATCTCATTTTAATTAGATTTATCTAGAAAGAAAGGAAAGATATTATGTGGATATTAAGCTTACTTGTATTTATTATTATTCTTGGCCTAATTATTTTGGTTCATGAATTTGGTCACTTTATCTGTGCCAAAAAATCAGGAGTATATATTTATGAATTTTCAATAGGTATGGGACCAGTTATCTTTTCACATAAAGGAAAAGACGGGATAAACTACAACATTAGAGCATTGCCTATTGGAGGATTCGTTCAAATGGCTGGCGAAGTATATGAAGACGACTCCAAAATTCCTAAAGAAAAATTCATGTGTAACCGTCCATGGTATCAAAGATTATGTATTTTAGTTGCCGGTGTTTTTAATAACTTTCTTTTAGCAATAATCCTTTTATTTATTATGGCTTTAATATGGGGACCAACTAGTAATACGCCTAAAGTTTTAAATGTCATGGAAGATTCAGCCGCGATGGCCGCTGGCATGCGAAGTGGAGATATTATCACCAGTATTAATGGACATGAATTTACATCGTGGGATGTAGGCCAAATCTATCTTTATTATAAAAATGAAAGTAATGTCTATACCTTTGGTGTACAAAGAGCAGATGGTACAAAAGAAACCCTAACAATGAGTCCTAAAATAGAAGTCGACGAAGAAGGAAATGAAACAAGAGTGTTCGGTATCCAGATTGATAATAGCCGAGAAAAAAATCTTTGGGAATGCATTAAATACACCTTTGAAAAATTTGTTGATGTTATTCATTCTATGATTATTACCGTTTGGGGACTTATCAGTGGTCAAGTGTCTGTCGCAAATCTTTCTGGCCCAGTTGGAATATACAAAGTCATTGATGAAAGCGTTAAATACGGTATCCAACAACTCATATATATTACAGCATTCTTATCCATAAACGTTGGCTTTATCAACATTCTACCGTTCCCAGCGTTTGACGGAGGCCATGTCCTATTTATGATAATCGAAAAAATAAAGGGAAGTAAGGTAAATGCAAACTTTGAAAATATATGTAATTTAGTTGGTTTTGCTTTACTAATGCTTTTAATGATTTACATTACGATTCAAGATATAATAAGGTTTTTCTGATGACAGAAGTATATATAGAGCAGTATTTAAAAGAAGAAGAGTGGACATCTTTAACTTTCTCATCGACTTTACCTAATATCGAAATCATAGAAAAAGATTTTAATATAGATAATTGTTGTTTTAAAAAGATAATGATGTCCAACTCAAAATTTCTGGATTCCACGATACTAGATACTTCTTTTGAAAACTGTGATCTGTCCAATATGGACTTTGAAAAAAGTTATCTTGGCAGGGTTAGTTTTAAAAATTGTAAAATGATCGGAGCCAATTTTATGGATGCGTCTTTAAAAGAAGTGACATTCATAAATTGTGATTTGACTTATAGCAATTATAGTAATACAACTATAAACAAAACATCTTATGTTACTTGTAATCTCAAAGAAGCTTATTTCATGGAATCGAATATTAAGAGTATATCTTTTGAACAAAATGAAATGGAACAAACAGAATTTGTTCATGTAAATCTAAAAGGTGTAGATTTTTCTACGAATACGCTCATCAACCCTCACTTTGATTTGTTTTCTTTAAAAAAAATTATACTTGCACCAGAACAAAGCTATTTTTTAGCCCAAATTCTCGATGTGGAATTGAAAGATAATTAAAAAATGTGCTATAATAGCTTCATGTTCTAATAGCTCAGTTGGATAGAGCGTTAGCCTCCGAAGCTAAAGGTCAGGAGTTCGAATCTCCTTTAGAACACCAGTTTGTTATCAATCCCTTTATTTAAGGGATTTTTTCATGTTTTGCTTTCTTTAAAACACACTTTGACTAGTGGATTTTTATTTTGTTTCAATTTTCTTTTCTTGTGTTTCGTCAATGTATCGTATATTTAGATTATTTTCTGGTGTTATAACGCTTCTAGCTAGTTCTTTCTCGAGATTGTCACGGGTATTTTTAGCTATATTTCCCCCGCGTTTAGCAATCATTTTATTTTGCTCTAATCCTTGAGGATTATATTGCTTGGCAAGTTCTTTAGTTGCTGTCTCGCCAATATCAGTTAATAAAACTTCTAGATCGCTCATGTTGTCTCTTAATGATTCTTTGTGAATCCCTTTGAATACTTTATATTCTTGAGCTTTCATCCCAGACCACGCTTGGTATATTTCATTTGTTAAAATGCCATATTCTATAGGTTCATTGATGCCACCTGATTTCCAAATGTCAGTTAGCTGATTACGATGTAAGATTCCTTTTAAACGCTTTTCTATCCAAGCATCATTATAACCCTGTGCTTTATAAATCGAAATTGCTCTATCAACTGCTTTGGCCGGATCAAATGTTTCGTCTATTCTGTCTTTACCAACTTCAGCTAACCAAATTTTAAAAGGTTCAGCTTTAGGACTTGGAACAGACTGTATAAGCCTTAAAATTCCTTTTGTATTTAACACATCGGTATTGTAATATTTACCATCTACTGATTGCATTTTCAGTTGTCCTATATTTTCGGACAACTCTGAACCCTCTTTATTTAATTTTCTTTTTAAATCACTCCAGTATTTTCGTGGTCTAGAGCTTTCAGTTAAGGCCTCGATAACATCAACTACACTAAAATAATAATCTTCTTCCTCCGCATTCCATTTTGTTCTTATATTAGTGTTTTCGAATACTTTAATTAATTCATTTTTCTTATTTGTTTCCATTTGTCTTTAATTTCCTTTCTTCATTATAGACGTTCTCTTCTGTGTATATTATTCTATCACAACCGTCTACACTTTTGCTGATTTTTTTATGACATAATTTGATTAAGAAATGATAAATTAGATGCTTTCATAAATGATTTATAGGATAGACACTTGATATCATTTAAATAATAAAAGTGATGAAGCTATCCGATAAATATGTTAAAATAATAAGTGATTATGGGAGAGCTACATTATGAAATATAATTATCCAGTGAAATATGCCGCTATGCCAATTATAGAACAAGTTGGTTGGAGTCATGGATTAGATGAATTAGAAAGAAACTATGATGTGGTTTGCTATAGAGTATCTAAATGTTATCTATTAAGTGATAAAACTAAATATAAAGAAAATGGTGAAAATGAGAAAGAGTATGAAGTTGTATTCCCATATCAAAAAGGACAATGTTATGGGTGGGAGAGAGTCACGCCATCCTTTAATATTTTTAATTATACTTGTACTAATTCAGAGGTTGTAGAACAAGTATTTGATAGTTATGAAGAAGCGTTAGAAGCTGTTACACAGAAAAATAAAAAATTATGTGATAAAACTTGGATTTATTTACCATATACAAAAGATTTAGCTTCTCAAATTTCAAAAAAGAAAGAGCAATTTAATGATAGATTGTCTAGATATAAAATATTGGAGCAACAAATTTTGGCTAATACATCTGATTTAGAACAATCTAATGTAAAAGAATTAAATAAGTTAATAATAAATAGTAAAGGTAAAACTAAAGTTTTGTCTAATAATTTATATGAATATTTAAAGTGCTCTTCCTTTTCAAAGTTTATTGTGTATTCTATATCTCCAGAGCAATATAATAACTTGGTGCCACTAATCAATAATCAAGATATGCCTGATATTCCAAAGGTTATGGAAAACGCTATGCCAATTTTATACTGTGACTGTGAAGCAGAAGAAAAAAATATTATGGTCATTAGTCAAGATGGTAAAGTTCTATATTGTATAAATGATTGGGAAACTTTAAAAAATAATAATGAACAAAACATACCTTCTGTTAATTTAAAGGACATAGATGATGAAACAAACCTTTTATTTACAACTGAAACAATTAAGGATATAGTGTTAAGTTTTAATGAACATAGATGTATAAATCCAGATGAATTTCAAGGGCCAGTTTTAAAGAAAGCTTTATGGATAAAAATAAGTAATAAATAGAATGAAGAGGTAAATACAACAATGTAAAAACAGTCAAAGAAGTTAGTCTATTGACTGTTTTTACAAAACCAGGAAAAAATCGCATTAAAACTAATGACGAAAATCAATTTTTAAAAATAAAAAGGCATTTTTTTTAATTGGCAAAGATTTAGAAAAATGATATACTAAAAGCGTAAAGAGATGGTTTTATGTGGGAAATTCTTCTTATTTTGAGTAGCATTTTTTTTGCTTTAGACCTTTTTTGCTGGCAAATAAAAGGTATTTTTGGTAGCATTCTTTTAATTGGCTTATTCTTTTTAGGATTATTTAGTTTAGCCAAAATCATTTTAAAGAAAAAGCAAAGAATTAAAGGGTTAAATGAATTTGTAGAATTTGTTACATCTTTAATTGAAGCCATAATATCTTGATAAAAGAAAAGAGGGATTGTGTGAAAAAAGTAATTTTAAGATATACTTTTATCGTAGCTTGTTTATTTGGAATAGCCATAGGGATTATTGTGATCCAAGATTTTAAACAAGAAGCTCTTTTAGAAAAAGAAGTTACAGATATGGATATATTAATGAACCAAAATTACATCAACGATATTTTGATAGAAAGAAAAATAAACACGTATGTGACTACCGGTGATTACTTAGAAGTAGAAAAAGCTGTCAAAACATTTTATCAAGATGTCTATGAGTGTTTCAAAGAAATTAATGAAATCTTATACGACCAAAATATTGTCAATCTCCTAACGATATATAATTTTAAAAAAGATGGACCCGCCTTTGACACATCTTTAAAATTTATTGAAGAGAAAAAGGGAAGACTAGTAGATTTAGAAGAAGAAGCAACTCAATTATTTACGGAAGAGCATATAATGAATTATATTAAAGAAAAAAAGCTGGATTCTTATTATGAAAAATATTATCATGATTTGTTGTTTGGGGAAGATGATTATCAAACAGATGAGTCGATTAAAGAATCCATAAAAAATTTAATTGATGTCTTAGATAAGATAAAAAATGTTCTTAATTTCTTAAAAGAAAATGAAAAGGGTTGGAAAATAGAACATGATCAAATCAATTTTGCGACAGAAGAATTAGAGCAGGAGTATATCCGCTTGTTAAATATCATTGCCTTGGATGACGAGGGAATAGCTATATAGAAGGTGAGAGTTTGAAAAAGTTTTTTTTGAGCTTTGTGTATGCTTTTCAAGGAATAAAAGAAGCCTTAAAAAGTGAGAGAAATCTCAAGGTGCATTGTTGTATCATGATTATTGTTATTTTATGTGGTGTATATTATCAAATTACTTTAACAGAATGGCTAGTATGCGTATGCTGTTTTGGTCTGGTGATTATGGCTGAGCTTTTTAATACGGCTTTAGAAACTGTAGTGAATCTAGTAAGTCCAGAAAAAAATGAACTTGCTCGTAAAGCCAAAGATATCTCTGCTGGAGCAGTTCTCATCGCCGCGATTTTTTCGGCCATTATCGGTCTGATCATTTTTCTTCCTAAAATATTCTAACAAAACTGTAATGTATATTACGGTTTTTCTTTACTTTTACTAGCAAACAGAAAAATATGCTTTATGTATGTTAAAAGAAAATTTTATGAAACAGAATTAACCTCACACTTATTAGTGTCAATGATAATTGAAATGATGTTAGATGGAAATTTAGAAGTTAGTAATAAGAGTAAAGTGAGATTAACGGATAAAACACCTACTGTTAATTACACTATATTGTTAGTGTGATTAAAATGAGTGATATATTTAATATTTCACTTGATAAAATGCTGAAAGAAGATAAAAATTTAGTTAATAAATATTCAAGAAAAAATGGATACTGTAAAAAGTAATAAGTCTATTGTTTTTACAATATTATTTTCTATTATCTTTTTTGGAGGATGCATTTAATTCAAACATTTGTAGATATTCCTAAAATGGATAATCTATTTTTAAATATAGGAGTATTGATTGCATTTATAGTTGGTGTTTTAATTTATTTATTTTCTAATGTTTATGTTGGTAAATTTTTAAATCAGAAAACATATCATGATCGTTGATAATCTTTTTTATATAGTTTTACATACTTTAAGTATGTATATCTTGACAATGACATAATATTTAATATATAATTTATACATACCAAAAGTATGTATATTGGAGGCAAAATATGTCAAGAAATAAGTATCCTGAAATAACGGTAGAAAAAATATTAGAAGTATCCCAAAGACTATTTTTAGAAAAAGGATATGATAATACTAAAATTCAAGATATTGCAGATGAATTAGGAATGACAAAAGGAGCAATATATCATCATTTTAAATCTAAAGAAGAAATAATGAATGTGCTTGGTGATACTATGTTTGTTAATAATAATCCTTTTGAAATAGTAAAAAAACGTAATGATTTGAACGGTCTTGAAAAGATGAAATATGTTATAAAACTTAATCAATCTAATGAACAAATGGTAGAGTTAACCAATCAAGCATTACCACTTTTAGAAAATCCTCAAATTTTAGCAAAGATGTTTGAAGCAAATTATCAGAATTTACTTCCTTATTGGTTAGAGTTGATAGAAGAAGGTCAAAAGGATGGTTCTATAAAAACAGATCAACCGAAGGAATTGGCAGAACTATTAATATTAGCTGATTTATGGATGATACCTTCACTTTTCCCAGGAAATGTTAACGATATAAAGAATCGTTACAAATTTGTAACTGTAATGTTAGGTAAAATGGGATTACCACTTTATGATGAAGAAATGCTAGAAAAAATTGATAAGTTACCATATTATGAAAAATAAATGATTGCCTTCTATAAGGCAATTTAAAAAGAATTTATACATACTTTAAGTATCTATAATTATAATCGGAGGAAAAAATGAAAAAAATCTTAATTCACGGATCAGGTCATAAATCAACAAGTTGGAATAAAACACTAGAAAATATTAAAAATAATAATGATATATTATGCCCAGAATTATCTTCGATTCTTAATGATAAAGAAGCAAACTACGATAATTTATATTCTTCATTTGTAAAATATTGTAATAATATTGATAGAAAAATTGATTTATGTGGTCTTTCTCTTGGGGGAATTTTAGCTTTGAATTATGCTTTAGACTTTCCAAATAAGGTAAATTCGCTTATTTTAATTGGCACTCTTCATAAAGTACCAAAAATTATGTTTAGTATTCAAAAAATTATTTTTAAACTTTTACCAAAATCACTTTTTGAAACTATGGCTTTTAATAAAAAGAATACTTTTATTTTAGGAAACTCGATGAAAAAATTAGATTTTAGTAATAGAGTACAACATATTAAATGTCCAACATTAATAATTTGTGGTGAAAAAGATAGAGCAAATATCAAAGCTGCTTATTATTTATCAGCAAACATTAAAGATTCAAAATTAAAAATTATTAAAAATACTGGACACGTTATAAATGAGGAAAATCCAAAAGAACTTTCTATGCTAATTAACAGCTTTTGGAAATAAGCATTAGAAGAGAGGTTTATTATGAACAAAAATATTATTAAGAATATAGAAAAATTAAAGGAATTACAAACAAATCTAAAAAAATATAATAAGCAAGATGCAATAGATTACATAATAAATAAAACTGGTGTTTCTGAAAAAGAAAGTTTAGAAATATATTACTTTTTAACAGGAAATAATAAATCAAAGGAACATAAAACAAATAAGATATTTGCTTCAATAATTTTTTATTGTTTAGTCAGCTTAACTGGTATAATTATTTTACCTACACTAGGAATTATTGCTCCTGTTTTTATTCTTTGTTCTTTTATATGTCCTATTGGTGGAATAATACATCTTATAAGTGGTATATTTAATTTCAATCTTCCAATTGTATCTTTTCAATTTGGAAACGTTATACTAAATCCTTTTTTAGAATTTGTATTAAGCCTAATGAGTGGAATAATTTTATATTTTATTGGAAAAGCCTGTTGGAAAATTTTATTACTTTATATAAATCAAGTGAAAAAAGTAAAAGATACTTTAGAAATATAATTTAATTTATCATTTATTGAAATGTTAAAATACATTGCTTGTAGCAATGCGTTTTTTATCATAGAATTGAATTAACGAAAGGAGAAAATTTTATGTTAAAAGATAATTTAAAAACTTTAAGAAAGAACAAAGGTCTTTCTCAAGAAGAATTAGGTGTTAAATTAAATGTTGTTAGACAAACAATATCTAAATGGGAATCAGGACTATCTGTTCCAGATGCTGAAATGCTTATATCTATATCAGAAGTTTTTGAAACTCCAGTTAGTGAAATTCTAGGTGAAAACATTGAAGAAAAAGAAAAAAATGATATAAAAGTAATATCAGAAAAATTAGAAATTATAAATGAACAACTATCTAGGAAACAAAATCAAAAAAGAAGAAGAACAATAAATTTTTTAATAGTTTTAGATGTGTTCATTATATTACTTTTTATAATATTAGCTATATTAGGTAGCCCATATCAATCTTGGGATTATAGTGAGCCTGAATGGAACGTTATTGGAACAATATGGCATTCATTTGAATGGATATTCTTTAAAGTTGCACCAATTGTAGTTATAGTTACTACGTTAATTTTAGCAAGAATTTTAATAAAAAGAAATAAATAATAAATTGTTATTTTTAAAACAAGCACTTAAAAATATTAAATGTTATAAGGGCCATATTTCCAGTTCTAAATAGATATACGGGCAATAAAATATTCTAATTATATTAGATATTTAAAGAGCTTTTTATATCTAAAAAGAAAGGAATGATTTAAAGTGAAATTTAATGAAAATGAATTAAATTAAAAAAAGCATCTGGTCTTTCTCAAGAAGAACTAGGAAATAAATTAAATGTAGCAAAACAAACAGTCAGTAAAGGGAAACTTGGCGAAATCACTCCTGAAATGGACTTTTTGAAATTAGTATAGATGAATTAGTAAAAGATAGATCAATTCTTAATTCTATAATCAAAGAAATTAGTAGAAAAAAAATTGATTCATTGTATCGAGATTCACAAAGTGTAAAAAGTGTAATTAAAATATATTTAGTGATAGGTACAGGAATATTAATGTTTTTGCATTATTAGTGATTTATGGTATATTTTTTGCTAAATAAAATGATTTAAATTGCCATAATAAGATTATCAGATGAAAATGATAGTCTTTTTCTTTTACTTACAAAACTGTAATTTTATATCTTATTTATATATTTTATAATATTAGCAGAGAGGAGAAAATTATATGGAAGTTTTAAAATTAGAAAATGTAAAAAAGTATTATGGTGTTAATACGAATATTACAAAAGCAGTAGATGGAATTTCTTTTGATGTAGATGAAGGCGAATTTGTCGCTATTATGGGAGCAAGTGGCTCTGGTAAAACTACATTATTAAATTGCATTTCTACGATTGATAATGTTACTGCTGGACATATCTATGTTGGTGGTAAAGACATTACAGAAATCAAAGAAGATGATATGGCTGATTTTAGAAAAGAAAATTTAGGCTTTATTTTCCAAGATTTTAACTTGCTAGATACTTTAAGTATCGAAGAAAACATTTCTTTATCTTTAATTATCAATAATGAAGATCCAAACAAAGTTGATAATAAAGTAAAAGATATTGCTACTAAATTAGGAATTGCAGATGTTTTAAAGAAGTTTCCTTACGAAGTATCAGGAGGGCAAAAACAAAGATGTGCTTGTGCAAGAGCCTTAATTAATCATCCAAAATTAATTTTAGCAGATGAACCAACTGGAGCTTTGGATTCTAAGTCTTCAAGAATGCTTTTAGAAACAATGGACGACATGAATGATAAGTTAAAAGCAACAATTCTTATGGTAACTCATGATTCGTTTAGTGCTAGTTTTTGTAAAAGAGTATTATTCTTAAAAGATGGTAAAATTTTTAATGAAATAGTCCGTGGTAATAAGTCAAGAAAAGAGTTCTTTGATGAAATTATTGATGTATTGACATTATTAGGTGGAGATGTAGGAAATGTTAAGTAAATTAGCATTTCGTAATGTTAAACGAAGTGCAAAAGATTATGTAATTTATTTAATTACAGTAACTTTAGCTTTTTCTTTTATTTTTGCATTTAACTTAATGGGAAATTCTAAAGAAATATTGAATTTATGTGATGTAATGAATAATTTTGCATTGGTAATGTATTTTGTTAATGCGTTTATTATAGTTGTTGTATGCTTTTTAATTAATTATACAGTTAAATTTATGTTTAGCAAAAGAAGTAAAGAATTTGGAACGTATATGCTTTTAGGAATTAAAAAGAAAAAAATATCAAAGATGTTTACTTTTGAAAATATTATTTTGGGTTTCTTTTCTTTATTAATTTCAATTCCTATTGGTTATATCTTTAGTCTTTTCTTATCATTCATAGTTACAAGGATGTTTGAACTGGATTCTATTGTTAAGATTACCTTTAATTTAAATTCTATTTTATTACTGTTGCTTTATTTTGTTTTAGTATATTTATTTGTTTTATTTTTAGCAAGACACAGAATAAAAAAAGTAAAAATATATGATTTGTTATATTTAGAAAAGCAAAATGAAGAGAAAAGATTTAAAAAGAATAAAATTAGAAATGTAGCATTTATTGTTTCTTTAATTGTTGGTGTTGTTGCAATGTTCCTTTTTGATGGGCAGTTTAAAGGGATGGGGACAGAGCCGTCTTTCAAAATCATTTTCTTATGTGTAATTTTAATTATTATAAGCATTTATGGGGTTGCTATTACACTATCTGATTTTATTTTGAAAATAGTTTTAAAAAACAAAAAAATTAAATATAGTAAAGATAATTTATTTATAGCAAGGACATTTTCTTCTAAAGTAAAAACAATGAGTTTTACTTTAGGTACTATTACTGTTCTTATTACATTCACTTTAATAGCCTTAAATTTATCTAGTTTATTTAAAGCTATGTTTGACTATCAATTAGAGTTAGCATCTCCTTATGATATTAGTATCAAAGAGATTGATAAAAACAATATTACCGAATATATAAATTTTATTCAAAAAGATTATGACATCGAAGATAGTTTTAGCTATCATGGATATAAAGAAACGAATCGATATATAAGTAATTCTTTAGGAGAATATAGTGGCTGGAGAGATTATGACCAAGTAATTAAGCTAAGTGATTATAATAAATTATTAGAATTAAGAGGCGATAAGAAAGTTCGTTTAGCTGATGATGAATATTTGATTAATACAGTAAAAGAGCTAGGAGATAAAATTGCAAGTGAAGATTCCATCAAAACGCTTACTTTATCAAATGGAGTTAAGCTAAAGCAAAAAGAAGTTCTTACTACTGGTTATACTTATTCTTGGGGTGTTGGATATGGATTTATAATCGTAGTACCTGATCATGCTATTACAGGTTTAGAAGAGGGTGCTACAAATCTTATTGTTAATACAAAGGAAAAAACCACAGAAACCTTTGGAAAGAAATTGACAGCTTTTATAAGCCCAGATATTTGTAATGAAACTGAAGATGGATATACTATGTGCTATTCTTCAGGTAATTTAACAGTAAGAGGTCAAGAAGAAGCCACTAATAATGGTTTTATAACAATCATATCTTTTGTTTGCTTTTATATAGCTTTTATCTTTATTGCAGTAGTTGGAAC
>CALVUT010000057.1 GCA_944363675.1 uncultured Bacilli bacterium
AAAAAGATGTTGAGATTAAGATTATGAAATCATCAGAAGCAGAGGCTGTAAAATTATTTGCAAATACATACCTAGCATTAAGAATTGCTTTCTTTAATGAACTTGACACTTTTGCAGAGTCTAAAAATTTAGATTCAAAAAATATTATTGATGGTATATCATTGGATAGTAGAATAGGTAATTATTATAATAATCCATCGTTTGGATATGGTGGATATTGCTTGCCGAAAGACACTAAGCAATTAAAATCAAATTATAATAATATTCCAGAAGATTTAATAAGTGCAATAATTAACAGCAATGAAACGAGAAAAAAATATATAAGTGAGTCCATACTAAAGCATAATCCAAGAGTAATTGGTATATATAGATTAATTATGAAAAAAGATTCTACTAATTTTAGAGAGAGTGCAATATTAGATATTATAAAAGAAATTAATAAAAAAAGTAATAAAGTAAAAATAATAATTTATGAACCATTATTAAACATTAACTCTTTTAATGGCTTTGAAGTTGTAAATGATTTTAATATTTTTCAAGAACAAGCAGATGTTATTGTAGCAAATAGAGTAGATGAAAAATTAAAAAATAATAAAAAAGTTTATACTCGTGATATATATAATATTAATTGAAATTTTAAATCAATATTGAAAATCAAAAATTTATTTTTGATTCTGTTGTTTTACCATATGATTAATCAATGGATACTTTATAATGTTTCGCAAATTCAATCAAGGCATAAGTGTGAATATACATTTTTCCTAATTCACATTTAGAATAATTTGATTAATATAAATTAATAGTGTTAGCAACCTTGTCTTGAGTGTGTTTGTTGTTATTTCTTATTTCCTTTAAATTGTTAAAAAAGTATTATGTTATAATATGTATTTTAATTGGTGTTAGAGTAAGAGGAGAACATGGACAGAATTTTAAAATAATGTGTCGCAATTTTGTCGCGAAAATTAAAATATTTTATTTAAATAAATTTGAATTTTGCATTAATATTTAAAAACGAAATTTGAAAAAAGATACATTTTTTTAAGAAAACATAAGACTTTTGAAAAAAACAAGAAACATTTGAAATTTAGACTAATCGCCTCCTAAGATTTAGTTGTAGGTTCGATTCCTACAGGGAACACCATTTTGATATTCATCCCTTTATCTAAGGGATTTTTTTTCTTGTTTTAAAATTGATTGATTTAAAATGCTTCTATGAGCATGGACTTTGTTTTTGTAATTTGATACAATGTGCTTAAGAAAAATTCATATAATGAATTAGATGGAGGAATGATTATGTTAAAGTATGAAACGGATTCACGAAAGGTAAAACCAGGACAAATTTTTGTAGCCATTAAAGGGCATACTGTAGATGGACATGATTTTGTTGAAGCGGCTATTAAAAATGGAGCTACAGCAGTAGTCGTTCAAAATCAAAAAGAATATGATGTGGAAACGATTCATGTTGAAGATACGGAAAAATATTTAAGGGAACATTTAGTTTACGAATATCAAGAAAAAATTAATTCCTTGCGGTTGATTGGAGTAACTGGAACAAATGGAAAGACGACTACGTGTTATTTGGCGTATCAATTATTAAAGAAGCTTGGTGTCAAAGTGGCTTATATGGGAACGATTGGTTTTTACTATGAAGATGATAAAATCGAATTACCAAATACAACTCCAGATATTTTACGACTTTATGATTTACTTTTGAGTGCATTAGATAAGGGCTGTACAACGGTTGTCATGGAAGTTAGCTCACACGCTATATATTATGAACGCATCGCGGGACTTCGTTTTGAAATTGGTGGATTTACGAATCTCACCGAAGATCATTTAGATTTTCACAAGACCATGGAGGAGTATTTACAAGCTAAGGTTAAACTTTTAAATTCTATGAAAGAAGATGGTACTTTTCTTGTTAATAGCGATGATGAGCACAGCGAAGCTTTTGAAAAACGTTTTCCTCTAACAAAAGAAATTGGGCTTAATGGAAAGGACTATCGTATTTTAGACTATCATTTCACTCCTGCCGAAACGACTTTAAAAGTAAATATAGAAAATAAAGAATATACATTTAGTTATCATTTGACAGGTAAGTTTAATGTTTATAATATGTTATTTGCTATTGCTATCGCACATAGTTATGGGTTTGATCTTAAGACAATTTTAGATCAAGTTAAAGAAGTTTATCCGCCTAAGGGTAGATGTGAGACCATTCGAGTTTTTGATAGTTTTGCCGTAGTGGACTATGCACATACGCCTGATGCGGTCGAGAAAGTTGTTGATTGTTATTTGGAGTTGGCTGAGGGTAAAATTATTACAGTTGTGGGTTGTGGAGGAGACCGTGACCCTTTAAAGCGACCTATTATGGGGCGTATAGCTACAGAAAAAAGTGATTATGTTATTTTTACGGATGATAATCCTCGAACAGAAGATGAAAGAAAAATTATGGATGATATTTTGAAAGGCGTAAATAAAACTAATTATGAAGTGATTTTAGATCGACATCAAGCAATTAAAAGAGCACTTGAATTATTAAAACCTAATGATATTGCGTTGATTTTAGGAAAAGGTCATGAAGATTATCAAATTTTAGGGCATGAAAAGGTTCATTTTGATGACCGTGAAGAGATAGAACGTTTTATTCAGGAAAGAAGCTGTTAAAGTTTTCTTTTTTTAGCAAAGAATTAGCAATTGGTACTTGACAGTGCTAAAAAAACATACTATAATACGGATAGCATTTGAGGTGATTTAAGTGCTAAAGGAGTATCAATATGACAGAAAGGCAGAGCAAACTTTTAAAGGAAATTGTCGAGTCTTATATTAAGACGGCTAAGCCTGTTGGAAGTAAATCTTTATGTAAGAAATTGAAGTGTTCTTCGGCAACTATTCGAAATGAAATGGCTTATTTAGAAGAGTTAGGTTTGCTGGAAAAAAATCATATTTCTTCGGGACGTATTCCATCTGAGGCTGGCTACAAATATTATGTCGCCAATTTAATGAAGCCTAAGGAGTTGTCAGCTAGTGATGCTGGTAAATTGCAGACTATTTTTCGCAATCATGATTTAGCCTTATCGGATGCGATTGAAGCTTGTGTTGAGATTATTAGTGAGATGACGAGCTATACGAGTGTTGTTTTGGGAAAGAATAGTTTGGAAAATGCTCTACAGCAAGTGAATATTATTCCTTTACAAAATGGTAATATTGTTGCTTTGGTTTGTACAGATAAAGGTATTGTTCAGAATAAACAGTTTACTTTACCAAAAAATATTAATATCAATGAAGTCGTTCAGACGTGTGAAATCATCAATAAAATGCTTATTGGAACTCCAATTAATGAGGTTTCGACTCGCTTAGAGTACGAAATCAAACCAATTATTGCACAGAAAATCGAGCAATATGAAACGGTTTTTTCAATATTTTCCAAAACTTTTCAAGATTTTGCATCCAAAAGAGATGAGACTATTCATGTGAGTGGTAAAAATTATTTATTGCAAGAACCTGAATATAATGATGTTGAGAAGATTCGAACGATTTTAAATAAATTTGAGGATCGAAGTTTTATTGAAAAAATTGATTCAACTGAGAATAATGATGGGGTAAACATTTATATTGGTAAGGATAGTGAATTTGATCCAAATGTAACGGTGATAAAAACCACTTATAAAAGAAATGGTGAAGAAGGAACAATTGCTATTATTGGGCCAAAGCGAATGGAATATGATCGTGTGGTTGGCTTACTTACCTTTATTAATAAGGAGTTAAATAAGGAGGATAGTGATGAATAAAGAAGAAATGCAAAAGGAAGAGACTAAGACTGAAGAAGTAAAACCAGAAATGCCTAAGAAAAAGAAAGAAAAAGAAAACAAGATGGCAAAAGAAGTCGAACGTTTGCAGGAAGAAGCAAAGACAAAAGATGAAAAAATTTTGCGATTATCGGCTGAAATGCAAAACATGAGAAGACGTTTTGATGAGGAAAAGGCAAAATTGGCTAAATATGATGGAGAAGATATTATTTTAAAGATGCTACCTATTTTAGATAATATGGAACATGCTATTAAGATGGACGATAATGATCTTACCGATGAAGTAAGCAAGTTCTTGAGTGGCTTTAAAATGATCTATGGCAACATGGTAGATGTTTTAAATAATTGTGGCATTGAAGAAATTAAGTGCTTGCATGAACCTTTTGATGAGGCAAGTATGAATGCTGTTCTTGTGGAAAGTACAGATGAATTTGATGACAACATTGTGCTAGATGTTTTACAGAAAGGTTATATGTATAAAGATAAAGTTCTTCGTCCGGCTATGGTTAAAGTAAATAAAGTAGAAGTGGAAACTTTGGAGGAAAAAGAATAAGTTTTTACTAAATTCATTTTTTCTAGTTGTGCAGGTCAAAAAATTATGTACTTTCAACTAGTAAGATTTTAAAAAAAGAAAATTTAAATAGATAAGAAAGAAAGGAAATGATTAATTATGAGTAAAATAATTGGAATCGATTTAGGTACAACAAATAGTTGTGTATCTGTTTTGGAAGGTGGTAGTCCAGTTGTTATTCCTAATGATGAAGGAGGAAGAACAACTCCATCTGTTGTTGCTTTTACAAATAAAGGAGAGGTTTTAGTTGGTGATCGTGCTAAACGTCAAGCTGTTACGAATCCAAAAAATACAATTTCTTCTATTAAGAGATTAATGGGAACTAGTGAAAAGGTTAGTGCTGATGGAAGGGAGTGGACTCCTCAAGAAATATCTGCTAAGATTTTGTCTAAGTTAAGAACGGATGCAGAGAGTTATTTAGGTGAAAAGGTTACGGAGGCTGTTATTACTGTTCCTGCATACTTTAATGATGCGCAAAGACAAGCAACAAAGGATGCTGGTAAAATTGCTGGTTTAGATGTTAAACGTATTATTAATGAACCTACTGCAGCTGCATTAGCTTATGGCTTGGATAAACAAGAAAAAACGCAAACAATATTAGTTTATGACCTTGGTGGTGGTACTTTCGATGTTTCTATCCTTGAATTAGGTGATGGTGTTTTTGAAGTTAAATCTACCGCTGGTAATAATCACTTAGGTGGTGATGATTTTGATAAACGTATTATGGATTATTTAGTTGATACGTTTAAGAAAGAAAATGGTGTTGATCTATCTAAAGATGCTATGGCTATGCAAAGAATTAAAGATGCTGCTGAGAAAGCAAAGAAAGATTTGTCTGGTATGAGTACAACTCAAATTAACTTGCCATTTATTTCTCAAAATAGTGATGGACCAATTCATATGGATATCGAGCTTTCTAAAGCAAAATTTGAAGATTTATGCCGTGACTTGTTTGATTCTACGCTAGAACCAGTGAAAAAGGCTTTGAGTGATGCAAAATTATCTAATAAGGATATTGATGAAGTTATTTTAGTCGGTGGTTCAACAAGAATTCCTTATATTCAAGAATTGGTTAAAAAGGAATTAGGACGTGAGCCTCATAAAGGTGTAAACCCTGATGAAGTTGTTGCAATGGGTGCAGCTATCCAAGGTGGTGTTTTAACTGGTGAGGTGGACGATTTAGTTTTACTTGATGTTACACCATTGTCTTTAGGTCTTGAAACATTAGGTGGCGTGATGACTGTATTAATTCCAAGAAATACAACCATTCCAACAAGTAAGAGCCAAGTCTTTAGTACCGCGGCAGATAATCAACCTGCTGTAGATATTCATGTTTTACAAGGTGAAAGACCAATGGCTGCAGACAATAAAACTTTAGGAAACTTCCAATTAACGAATATTCCACCAGCACCTCGTGGTGTTCCTCAAATTGAAGTTAAGTTTGATATTGATGCTAATGGTATCGTTAATGTAACGGCTAAGGATTTAGGAACAAACAAAGAACAATCTATTACGATTACGTCTAGTACGAATTTAACGGATGCTGAAATCGATAAGATGATGAAGGAAGCAGAAGCAAATAAAGAAGCGGATGAAAGACGTAAGGAAGAAGCTAACGTTAAGAATGATGCAGATTCATTGATTTTCCAAGCTGAGAAAGCTTTAAAAGATCTTGGAGATAAAGTGGATTCTAAAGATAAAGAGGAAACGGAAAGCAAGATTAAAGACTTAAAAGAAGCAATGGAAAAGAATGATACGGAAGATATTAAGAAGAAAACGGAAAGCTTAAATGAGGTGGTTATGAAGTTAGCTACTAAAGTTTACGAAGAAGCTGCAAAACAAAACCAAAATACTGAATCTTCAACAAATAATGATTCTTCATCTAAAGAAGATGGTGTTGAAGAAGCAAATTACGAAGAAAAATAATTTAAAGAAAAGTTCTAGATCTCTAGAGCTTTTCTGCGGATTTATAGAAAGAGAGAGTTTATGGAAAAGTTACGCAAGCGTAGTGAAGTAAATAAAGAGGATTGTTGGGATTTAACTTTGATGGTTAAAGATCAGGCTGAATATGAAGAAAAAAAGAATCTTATTTTACAATATAATCAAAAAATTGTTGCTATGAAGGGACATATTTTAGATAGTAAGGATACTTTAAAAGAGTTTTTAGGAGTTTCTGAGAGGGAAAGCAGATTGTTAGAACAGTTGTATATTTATGTTCGTTTGACTTATGATGAAGACACTTCTAATGCAACGAGTTTAACGCGTAAGTTGGAAATGGAACAACTCATCCACACTTGTGAAGATAGTGAGTCGTTTATTACAAGTGAGTTTATGAAGCATGATTATAAGGATATTTTGCCTTGGTTAGAAGAAGATGATTTTTTAAGAGATTATAAACTTTATTTTAAGCGAGTATATCGACAAAAAGAAAGAATTTTATCTGAAAAAGAAGAAAGAATTATTACTAAAGCTTTAAATGCTTTTGGGACGCCGGATGATGCTTTCGCTTCTTTAGATACAACGGATGCTCATTTTAAAAGTGTGCTTCTTGATGATGGTACCAGAGAAGAGTTGTCTCATTATAATTGGAATTTGTTTTTGGAAAATCCTAGTCAAAGTGTACGAAGAAGAGCTTTTAAAAACTATTATCAGTTTTATGGCCAACACAAAAATACTTATGCGGCTCTTTTGAAGGGAAATTATCAAGAGTTAGAATTTTTAAGGGATATTCGGCATTATGACAGTGCTTTAGAAATGGCTTTGGATGAGATTAATGTTTCTAAAGAGGTTTATGAAAACTTGATTACAAGTGTCCACGAATATATGGATTTGAATGTTGAATTTCAAAAGATTAAAGCGAAGATTCTTAACAATATGGAATATCATCTTTATGATACTTATGTTCCGGTTGTTGCCCCTCCTCAGGCTCATTTTACAAAAGAGCAAGCAATTGAAATTGTTAAAAAAGCATTATCTCCTTTACAGGAAGATTATTTAGCACATTTTCAGAAAATATTAGATTCACACGCGGTTGATTTTTATCCAAACGAATCGAAACATAGTGGAGCGTATCACTGGGGATGTTTTGATTCTCCTAACTATGTTCTTTTAAATTTCAACGGGTCTTATGATTCAGTAAGTACACTAGCTCATGAGTTTGGCCATGCTGTTCATTCCTTGTATTCTAAAGAAAATAATCCTTATATTTATTATGATTATGAGATCTTTTTAGCTGAAATTGCTTCAACGGTGAACGAAACTTTGCTCTCTTTCTATTTTCTAGAACATACCCAATCTAAGCAAGAAAAGATTTATTATTTATGTGAATTTTTGGATAAGGTTAAGGCCACGATTTATCGTCAGACAATGTTTGCAGAGTTTGAAAGTATTATGAGTAAGAAATGTCAGGAACATGAGTCTTTAACGGAAGAGTTGTTTAGTACGGTATATTATGATTTGAATAAAAAATACTTTAAGGATTCTGTTATTTTGGATCCAGAAATTCGTTATGAATGGATGCGCATTTCGCATTTCTATCGACCTTTTTATGTGTACAAGTATGCTACGGGCTTGATTTGCGCTATTTGTATTGTCAAAGATATTTTGGATCATAAAGAGGGCTTTGTCGAAAAGTATTTGAATTTCTTAAAAAGTGGATGTAATAAGGAAGTATTAGAAATCTTAAAAGGTGTAGATATTGATTTGACTACTAGAGCTCCTTTTGAAAAAGCATTTACTTTTGTTCAAGAATTATTGAGTGAGTTAAAAGAAATCGTGCAAGAAGGTGAGTAAAAATGAATAAAAAAGATTATTATGAGGTTTTAGGTGTTGAGAAGTCTGCTACGCAAGCAGAGATTAAATCAGCGTTTCGTAAACTAGCTAAAAAATATCATCCTGACAATAAAGAAACTGGAGATGAAGCTAAGTTTAAGGAAATAGGAGAAGCGTATGCTGTTTTGTCTGATGAAACGAAACGTAGACAATACGATCAGTTTGGTCATGCTGCTTTTGATGGTAGTGCTGGAGCTGGTGGTTTTGATCCTGGAGATGTTGATTTAAATGATATTTTAAGACAAGTCTTTGGCGGTGGCTTTGGAGGCTTCTCAAGCGGATTTTCTGATTTCACTGATTTCTTTGGGGGCGGAGGTTCTAGAACAAGTAATCGAGCTCGTAAAGGAAAAGATATGCTTGTTCGTTTAGATCTTTCTTTTGAAGAGGCGGCTTTTGGTGTTGATAAAGATATCGAACTTACTTTGAATGATACATGTGATGAGTGTCATGGTAAGGGTGGCTTTGATGAAACCACTTGTGATTATTGTCATGGAACGGGTTATGTGGTTACTGAACAAAGAAGTTTGTTTGGTGTAGTTCAAAGCAGAAGCGCTTGTCCAAGATGTCATGGAGCTGGTAAAACTTATAAAAGAGTTTGCTCTACTTGTCGCGGTACTGGGCAAGTCAAAAGAAAGAAAGAAATTGAAATTCATATTCCTGAAGGTGTTGAAACAGGTCATCAACTTCGCATCAGTGGCAAAGGTGAGGCTGGTATAAATGGTGGACCTAATGGCGATATTTATATTGAGTTGCGCGTGCAAGAAAGTGATTTTTATGAACGTGATGGAGCTGATTTGACCATTGAGCTTCCTATAACGATGCCTGAGGCTGTTTTAGGATGTAAGAAGGAAGTACCAACTATTTATGGCAACGTCATGATGGAAATTAAGGCTGGGTGTCAAAGTGGTACGAAGTACAAATTGAAAGGAAAAGGATTAAAGGTTCCAGGTTCCCTTCGTAAGGGTGATGAGTATGTTGTCATTAAAGTTGTGACACCAACCAAACTTAGTAGGGAACAGAAGAAGTTGTTTACTGCTCTTTTGGATACGGATTTAGATAGTGATAGTATTTTTAAAGATTATCGTAAACGAAAACCTCAGCTTTTTTTATGTAATAGTTTCTGCATTTGACGTTGA
Source organism: uncultured Bacilli bacterium (assembly GCA_944363675.1). Classification (GTDB taxonomy): domain Bacteria; phylum Bacillota_I; class Bacilli_A; order RF39; family UBA660; genus Ventrenecus. The sequence goes on from CALVUT010000057.1 coordinate 9,348, forward strand.
TAAACATATATTCGCTTTATATAATTTAGCTAATTGAAGAAGACATTGAAATGTTTGAAAGAAATGTGATTGTTGTGAAAGTAAAATGGAGTGAAGTCCATTGATGCTTTGGAATTTACAAACAATGAAATAGAATATTACTATAATCCAGATGCTGGGGAAATATTTATGTCAAATATTGGAGATTTTAAAAATCTAGATGAAGATGAATTATTTGAAAAATCTATGATGTTGCCTACTCGTTATGATATTAATGAGTATGGGATGATGGAAGATTTTGCAGAAACCATAGAAGATGTGAGGTTACAAAATCAATTGTATATTTCATTAAATGGTAGCGGTGTTTTTAGGAGATTTAAAGATACTTGTATTAATTTTGATATTATCAACGAATGGAATGCATTGAAGAAAAAGATAATTTCTAAGATAAAACCTAATAATTAGTAGTATTCTCGAAAAAATTTACATGGAAGAAAATGAAGTGGATAAGTTATTTGATTTGTTAAAGGAAAATCCAAGTATGCAAAGGTTAGAAGCTTATCAAGATGTATTAAAAGTAAAGAATTATTAAATTTTTATAAACCGCAGATACTTGACCAAGCGAAGATAGCGTCCGATAGAAAATCGGTATCATGAACTATGATAAATATATGAAAACTCATTTGACACAAGCTGAGCAAGATTATTTTGATGTCTTAAATAAAGAGATTAGGGAAATTGATATGTGAGGTTATATCAAATTTTCTATGTTTAATTTGGTTTTTTGATAGAATTATAAAAAACAGAATGACTTTCTTTTTGAAGAGGTCTTTTTTTCTGTTTTGAATAATGTTAAAATAAATGAAGATGGTGGTATTGTGAAAAGATTGTTAGCTTTAGTGAAAGATCCTTCGATAAAGGTTAAGAGTACAATTACTGATTTTCTTGCTCCACAGAGGGTCTGGTTAAAGATCGATGAACGGGCGAAGATATTGGTAAGTAAAAAGGAAATACTGAAAAGTGATCCTTTATTTTCTTTAGATGATAAGATTTATTATAGTCCAATTAGTGGCAAGATTAAGAATATAGAAAAGAGATTAAATGAAGAGGGTAGGGAAAGCCTTTTTTTGCAAGTTTTAAATGATTATCAGGAGAGTGATCATTATGCTGGGGTTGATTTTACAACAACGATTATTGAACCGACTTTACAGAAAAAGATATTAAATTACGTTGGATATGATTGGAATAAAATTAAAGGAAAGAAATCGTTAGTTTTAAATGGAATAGAAGATGAAGTGTATTTAGCAAATCGTCCTTTTTTACATAAATACTATTCGAATGAGATTTTACTTATGTTGGATGCTATTGCTCATACTTTTGGTATTTCCGTTATTAAAATTTGTGTTAAAGAAAATGATCGTGAGAGTATTGAGGCTTTTCAAACGGTTTTAAGTACGTATCCGGATATGCAGTTGGTTATTTTGCCTGATGTTTACCCGATTGGTAATGAGGTTGTTTTGAGAAACTACTTGCATTTAAGTGAAGAAGATAAAATTGTATCAACAGAAGAAATTTTTGATTTATATCATGAGATTATCAAGGCTAGACGAAAGGATTTTATTTTGGTGACTTTAACAGGTGATGCGGTTTCTAATCCTCAGGTTGTCCGGGTTAAAATTGGAACTGAACTACAAGAAGTTGCTTCTGAAGTTTTACATTTTCAGAAGGATGATTATGAAGTTTATGTTAATGGGCTTATGTGTGGAGTAAAAAGTCAAATTAAGCAAATTATTTTAGATGAGCATGTGCGAGCAGTGTATTTTATGAGTCCTGTTGTTCATGAAGCAAGACGTTGTGAAGGGTGCGGAAAGTGCAATTTGGTTTGTCCGGTTGGGTGTAGGCCTTATCATGCTTTGCTTAGTAAGGGAAAAGAAGGCTGTGCCGATTGCATTCATTGTGGACTTTGTAGTTTTATTTGTCCTAGTTATATTGATTTAGCAAAAGTTATGGCAGGTGATTCGAATGAATAAGCAAACCTATTTGCATTTTAAAGATAAGCGTAGTTTTTATGAATTAGGAACCTGTTTAGGTTTAGTTTTGCTTTGGGCTTATGGTTTTTATAAGAATGGTTTAACTTATGTGTTTTTGGGAAAATTGTCTTTTGTTTCCTCTTTAAGGTATATTGCTTATCCAGTTATTAGTTTGGTTTTGGGTGTTGGTTTTAGTCTTTTTAAGAAGCAAAAACCTTCTTTGAACGTGATAATTGAAGCATTAATTTGTAGTCTTTTAGTTCCTCCACAGTTTCCATTATGGCTTTTCTTTCTAGTTACAAGTTTATATGTTGTTTTCAAAAATATTTTGATTAAATATATGCCTCATTTTTCTTTTCTTGCTTTATATGCCAGCGTAGTTTTTATTTTAACACAAGTGTGTTCAATCACTTATTATAATGTTGTTGAACAGTCCACGCCCTTTTTATATGGGACGCTTGACATTTTTATGGGAAGAGGAGTTGGAAATTATGGAACGACAAGTATTTTTTTACTTTTAATTTTATATGGTTTTTTGGCTACGAATTTTTACTATAAAAGAGAGCTTCCTATTTATATTCTCGCGTCTTATTTGGTCGTTTCTTGTGTGTATTTTCTAGGGACTGGAACACCGATATCTTTTTCTTTTCTATTTAATGATGCGTTGTTTTTTGGCTCAATTGTCTTTTTTCTTGATAATTCTATTTCGCCAGTGCAAAGAAAAATGCAAATTTTGTTTGGGTGTGCGATTGGAATACTCAGTTTTCTTTTTGCACGAATTCATTTTCCAGAAGGCGCTTATTTAGCTATCTTGATTGTAAATGTGTTTTATAATTTATATTATTATCTTTTTTTGAAAAAGCATATTTTATGCAAATAATGTCAAAAATGTGTAAAATTTTGTGGAAAATCGTCAAATTTGATGATTTTTTTTCTTTTAAAAAAAGGAAATCGCGATTTTATCGGGAATATATATTATTAGGGAGGATGAGAAATGCCAAGATTATCTCAAGAAACAATAAATGAGATAAGACAAAAGGCAGATATCGTTGACATTGTTAAAGAATATATTCCACTTACCCAGAAAGGGAAGAATTACTTTGGCGTTTGCCCATTTCATCAAGATCATTCACCAAGTATGAGTGTTTCTCGGGAAAGACAACTTTTTAAGTGTTTTTCTTGTGGGATGGCTGGAAATGTTTTTAAGTTCGTTAGTGAATATGAAAATATTTCGTATTTAGAGGCTGTAGCTAAAGTTGCTCAAAAAGTGGGAATGCCTATAACGATTACCAAAACTTATACGCCAGTTCAAAAGTATCAAGAAGAATATGAACTTATGAATTTGGCTAGCTTATTTTATGAAAATAATTTAAATACGGAGAAGGGTTTGCCGGCAAAAAGTTATTTAAAAAAACGTGGTTTAAACGATGAAATGATTAAGGACTTTAATATTGGGCTTTCTTTTGCAAATAATTCTTTGTTTGAGTTTTTTCAAAAGAAAAATGTTAGTCCGGCTAAGTTAGTTGAATTGGGATTACTGAACCAAATTGATTTGAATTATCAAGATGTCTTTCGTAACCGTATTTTATTTCCTATTCATAATGATGAGGGTAGAGTTGTTGGTTTTACTGGACGAGTATATGAAAGCGATAGTAAGCCAAAATATTTGAATAGTCGTGAAACTAAGTTGTTCCGTAAAGGTAATATTTTATTTAATTATCATCGAGCTCGTGAGGCAGTTCGTTTGGCTAAGAGAGTTATTCTAGTTGAAGGAAATATGGATGCCATTCGAATGTATGCCAGCGGTTTTAAAAACACTATTGCCTTGATGGGAACAAGTTTGACACATGATCAAATTGTCTTATTAAAAAAACTTAGAGTACCTGTACTTTTAATGTTGGATAATGATGAGGCAGGGGAACTTGCTACTTATCAAGTTGGACTTGAGTTAGAAAAAGAAGAATTTGAGGTTGATGTTGTAAGATTAAGTGGTAAAAAAGATCCGGATGAATATATAGTGGCTTATGGTATCGAAGCTATGCAAGAAAATCTTGATCATCCACTTTCTTTTCTGGAATTCAAATTAAATTTTCTTAAGAAAAATAAAAATCTTCAGGATACAAATGATCTTGCAAATTATGTGAAAGAAGTTTTGAAAACTTTGGAGGGCAAGGATGCAATTACGATTGATATTGCATTGAATAAGTTGGTTCAGGAATATAATCTTTCTTATGATGTTTTAAAACAGGAAGTTACAGAGCGCCAACCAGCGGAAAAGAAAGAAACGCCAAAATCACTTACTATAAAGCGTAAGAACGCTTATGTTTCTAGTGCAGAACATATTTTGTATTATATGATGAATGATCCTAAGTATATTAAAATGTATCAGAATCGTTTAGGGTATTTTAAGGAGGAGATTTACAGGGGGATTGCTAATGAGATTATTTATTATTATGAACAAAATAAGAAGATAGAATTGGCTGATTTTTTGAGTTATGTTGAAGTATCACCACTTAAGGAAGCTATGAGTGCGATTATCCAAGGTATAAATGATGATGAAATTGGAGAAAATAAGATGGAGGATTATATCTTTCATATTAAGATGAAACTTTGGGAAGATAAAGTAAAAGAATTAAAAGAGTCGCAGAAAAGAGAAACAGATGTTCATAAAAAAGGATTAATAGGGGAAGACATTGTGAATTTAAAAAAGAAAATTCAAGAATTAAAGGAAGAAAGAAGTGTTATAAATGACTAAGTTTGAAATGAAAAAAAATGAATTGTTAGCGAAGGGTAAAAAAGAAGGTTATTTGCTTATTAGTGAAGTTGGAGAGATTGCAAAGGAGTGTCATGTTTCTAAAGAGGAAGTTCTTCAATTTAAAAAGGAAATTGAGGATGCTAAGATCGAACTTTTAGAGGTTGCACCTTTGCATAAAAAAGTTTCTCCGGTAAAGTTGAAAGAGATTAAATCTTTTGAAGAACGCAAAGAAGAATTGATTAAAAAGGGAAAAGAAAATGGTAGAATTACCTATGAAGAACTTGCTTCAGCTCTTAAGGGTCTAGAGGTTGATAATGATTCTTTAGATGATTTATATAATGCTTTGATTGAAAATGAAATTGCAATTGTTGGGGAAGATGATGAAGATGCATCTGATCCTAAGAAGATGGATGAGCCTATTATTTTAGATGATGCTGAGATTACTAAAGATATTAATATTAATGATCCTGTTCGGATGTATTTAAAAGAGATTGGACGAATTTCTTTATTAACACCAGAGGAAGAGATTGAACTTTCTAAGCGGGTTGCTAATGGAGATGAAGAGGCTAAGAATAAGTTAGCAGAGTCTAATTTACGATTAGTTGTTTCGATAGCAAAGAGATATGTAGGAAGAGGATTACTTTTCTTGGATTTGATTCAAGAAGGTAATATTGGCCTTATGAAGGCTGTAGATAAGTTTGATTATGATAAAGGCTATAAATTTTCAACGTATGCGACTTGGTGGATTCGTCAGGCTATTACAAGAGCTTTAGCGGATCAAGCTAGAACGATTCGTGTACCTGTTCATATGGTGGAAACTATTAATAAAATGGCTCGTATTCAACGTCAATTGACGCTAGAACTTAATCGTGAGCCAACCGAAGAAGAGTTAGCTAAGAAGATGGGTATTTCTGTAGAAAAGGTACGAGATGTTATTAAGATTAGCCAAGATCCTGTTTCTTTGGAAACGCCTATTGGAGAAGAAGACGATTCTCATTTAGGTGATTTTGTTAAAGATATTAATATGATGACTCCTGAAGAATATGCGACAAATGAAATCTTAAAAGAGGAGATTAAAGCGGTTTTAGAAACACTTCAAGAAAGAGAGCAAGAAGTTTTGGAGTTGCGGTTTGGGCTTATTGATGGAACGAGTCATACTTTGGAAGAAGTTGGTAAGAAGTTTAATGTTACTCGTGAGCGCATAAGACAAATTGAAGCTAAGGCTCTTCGCAAATTAAGACATCCGTCACGAGCTAAAAAACTTAAGGATTTTATGACGGATTAATGAAACAGAAGAGACTGCAAGCTATTTGTGCGTATTTGAGCGTTCAAGATAAAATGATTGATGTAGGCTGCGATCATGCTTATGTGGCCATTGAAATGGCTCGCCTCGGAATGAAAAAAGTTTTGGCGACAGATATTCATGAAGAAGCATTAAATATAGCCCGAAAAAATGTTTTTAGAAATGGTTTAGAAAACCACATTTCTTTACAACTTTGTGACGGTTTAGAAGGTGTGAAGGTTAGCGATTATGATACTTTGGTGATTGCTGGTATGGGTACTTCGACGATCATGCATATTTTAGCAAATCCTATGAAGCTAAAATCTATAAAAAAAATCATTATTCAATCCAATAATGATTTAGACATTTTGCGCTCTTTTATGGAAAATAGAAGTTATACATTAAGTGATGAGACCATTGTCGAAGAAAAAAAACATTTTTATGTTGTGATGAAATATATTGTGGGGACCCAAAAGCTTTCTTCTGAGGAAAGATATTTTGGATTGTTTAAGAAAGAAAATAGAAAATATTATTTGTATTTAGAAGAAAATTATAATCGTCTTTTAGAACAGGTAAAAGATAAAGATCATGAATCTTATCAAAAACTAGAGCAGGAAAAAGAATTTCTTTCCCATTATATTGAATCTTTATAAGAAGAACACAGGATTATTGGTGGAAACAATAGTTGGTTGTTCTTCTTTTTGTGTGGTTGTTTTTGCGTCTTTTTTCGGTGTTTCTTTGGTTTTTGAAGGCATGTTTTTACTACTTGGAGTATTAAGTATTTCTTTTGCAACTTTAAAGGCGTTTTTTGCGTTTGAAATCATTGGTTTGGCTTGCATATAAAGCGGGATGATTTGATTGGCAACATTTAAGGTTTTGCTTACGCCGCCAATCACTTTGGATAAAGATAAGCCGCTACGAACGGGACTAGGAAACATGGTATCACCTTCTTTAATATATTTTATGAAAAAGCACAGAAATATTTGTCTAAAAAAAGGAATTTGCTTTTAAATCCGGTATATATAAGTAGGAAGGAAAACTTCCGTAGAAAGGAGGAGCCGTGGATAGAGTATTTGAGTTTTTCGATAATAAAAAAATTTTAGGTGGTTTTATCGTCCTTGGTATTTTACTTGTTACTTTTTTTCTTTTATATATTAATGAAGTGACAGCTGAGGCAGCTTTTACTTGTCCTTCTCCAGAAAATTTAGTTTCCGAAACCTCTTCCCAAGTGGTTGTAGATGTCAAAGGCGCTGTGGTAACACCTGGCGTTTATCGCTTGGATGTGGGTAGTATTGTTGAAGATGCTATTGTTCTTGCTGGCGGACTACTTGAAAGTGCTGATACAAGTAATTTGAATTTGAGTAAACAGCTTACAAATGAAATGGTCATTACTGTTTTTACTCATGAGGAAGTAATGGCAATGAATGTGGAAAAAGAACCTGTGATGGAAAGTGATGGGGCTACGCAAACAGGGCTAATATCTATCAATACAGCAACTTTAGAAGAACTTATGACTTTGCCTGGCATAGGTGAATCTAAAGCTCAATTGATTATTGATTATCGTGAAACTTGTGGAAATTTTACAAAAACTGAGGAATTAATGAATATTAGTGGTATTGGAGAATCTATTTATGAAAAGCTTTTACCCTATATCACTTTGTAAATGGGTTTTAATTTTTTCTTTTCTTTTGGCTTTTGGCAGAGTTGTTTTTTCGCTTTTGATTGTTCAAGAAAGTACTTTTGATGGGACGGAGAAGGTTTTGATTGGAACTGTTGTAGATTATGCTATTGACGGTGATAAACTTTCTTTTACTTTATTAGCTAAAGAAAAAGTTGTTGTCACTTATTTTTTGAAAACGGAAGAAGAAAAGGAGAATTTGAGTAATCATTTTGGTTATGGGAAAGTTGTAGAAGTTGTTGGGACTTTAGAGCGTCCTTCTTTAAATGCTTTACCTAATACGTTTAATTATCAGAAGTATTTATATTATCAGCATATTCATTATCTTTTTGAAGCAGAAAGTGTTCAGGTGACTCAGGAAGAATCTTTGCTTTATCGTATAAAAAATGGCATTGCCACTTATATAAAAAAGCTTGATCATTCTGAATACTTTTTGGCTTTTTTGCTCGGTGATACTAGTCAGCTTGATATGTCTTATAGTCGGCAAAATGGTATTAGTCATTTATTTGCAGTGTCAGGTATGCATATTTCTCTATTTGTATGGATGCTAACTAAGCTAGTTCGCAAGCAGAGCTTAATCGGACAACTCATCACTTTTCTCATTTTATCCTTTTATGTATTTATCGTGAATTTTATACCGTCTGTATTGAGAGTTGTGTTGATTTATGAGCTAAAACAAGTTAGAAAGTATACAGGCTTAAACTGGACAAATAGAGAAATATGTATATTTGTCTTTTTCTTGATGCTTATTGTCGATCCTTTTTTCTTACATAATATTGGATTTCAATATTCTTTTGGTATTAGTTTTTGTTTTACGTATTTAAAGCCAAAAGAAAATAAACTTTTTAATTTGTTTTATTCTAGCTTTATTGCTTTTCTGGTTAGTTTGCCTATTTCTGCTATGAATTTTTATGAGGTCAATGTTCTTTCTATTTTGTTCAATCTGTTTTTTATTCCCTATGTGACGTATTTGTTTTATCCGGCTTGTTTTGTTGTGCTTCTTTTTCCTTTTTTGATGCCTATATTTTCTTTACTCGTTCGTGTTTTTGAATGGATGAATCAAATGTGTGCGACTTTTACCGTTGGAATGATTGCAATTCCGAAAACGACAGGATTAGTATGGATTTTTTATGGTTTGGTTTGTTGGCTTTTTTTGCAAAGGCCAAAGAGACAAAAGGTTTGCTTGGTGGTGTTGATTTTTTTGGTTGGAATGGTAAAGGTTTGGCCAAAATTTTCTAATAATGCTTTTGTTTATTTTTTAGATGTAGGGCAGGGAGATGCAACTCTTTTTGTTGCTCCTCATTTAAAAGAAGTTTTTCTTATCGATACAGGAGGGTCACTTTCTTTTTCGAAAGAGGCGTGGGCTATTTCAAAGAAGAAAAAGGCACAGTCTGAAAATATTGTTACTTTTTTGCATTCAATTGGGATAAACAAAATTAATACGCTTGTTCTTAGCCATGGGGATTATGATCATATTGGCAATGCATTAGAATTACTAGCTCTTGTATCTATTGATAAAATTATTCTCAATCAAAATGAAGATACTTCTTTAGAGGCTGAAATTAGAAGGTTATATCCTGAAAAAATAGATTCCAAGTTATCTTCTTCTTTTTTTCGAATTCAAGAGTATACTCAAGAAAGTAAGAATGAAAACGATGCCAGTTTAGTTTATCGAATAGTGGGCAGATCCGTTTCTTTTTTCATGATGGGTGATGTTAGTCAAACCATTGAGAAAAAAATTATTTCTTTGGTTTATCCTACGGATATTATTAAGCTTGGACATCATGGTTCTTATACGAGTAGTAATGCTGATTTTTTGATGCACGTTCAACCTGATTTAGCCATTATTAGTGCTGGAAGAAATAATCGTTATCATCATCCCAGTGAAGTTACTTTGGATACTTTGAGTAGTTTAAGGATTCCTTATTTTAATACGGCGGAAGTTGGCACCATTTGTGTAGTTCTTTATCCTAATGGACAATACGCGGTTTATCCTTAGGTGAAAAATTCATTGCAGTTCTTCCTGTTTCTTTGTAAAATAGAATTAGATGAGGGATATTATGGAAGTATTATTGATTGAAAGTGATTCAAGAGTTTTAATTGATGAAAAGTTACGGGAAGTTATTCCTGAAAATGCAGAGAAAGTTACGTATTCTTATCCAGAGACAAGTATTGAAGAAATTTTACAAGAGGCTACTTTTGTTGCGATGTTTCAGGAAGAAAAGTATGTTGTCGTCCGTAATGCAATCTTTTTTGGAAAAACTAAGTTATCGGATAAAGAAAGCAAGATCTTGACGGAATATTTTATGCATCCAAATCCTCAGACGACTTTAATCTTTATTACTTATGATCCAGTAGATAAAAGAAAAGCAATTACTTCTTTACTTGTAGATAGCAATAATTATGTTTCTTTGTATGCACCAAAAAATTATGATCTTTTGCAAGCTGTTACGAAAAAACTGGCTCGGTATCAAGTTAAAGAAGAAACGGTCAAATATATCATTGAAGCCTGTTTAAATCATTATGATATCATCATGAATGAGATAGAGAAGTTGTCTTTGTATTATAAAGATAAAGATTTTTTGCCTTTAGAAGAGATTCGAAAAATTATTCCTTCTAATATTAATGAAAATGTATTTAAGTTTGTCTCTGCAGTGGTTGCTAAGGATGCTTTTACGGCAATTCGATTATTTGAAGATTTTTTAACGATCAAAACGGATCCGATCAATCTTATTCATCTTGTGGGAAGAGAATATCGTCATATGTACTATTATAAGTTGTTTGAAAAGAAGTATTATAGTGCAAAATCAATTGCTTCTGAATTAAAACTTGCAGATTGGCAAGTAAAAAAGCTTCAAAGAGAAGCTAGTCAATATCATATGGATGATTTAAAAGAAATTTTGGTTTCTCTTTCTAAGTTGGACTATCAAATTAAAAGTGGTCAGCAAGATAAGACTGTAGCTTTTTATGCATTTTTAGTTAAGACGTTTGAATGTTAGTTTTTTAGCCAAACTGTGACGAGTTCACTGTGATAAGCAGTTCTTATGGGAACTCCCCATTCTCCATAACCACTGGAAGTGATTGCATTTGTATTTTTATATTGGTAGTGACCATATTTTAAAAAGTAGTTGGCTGGCCAAATTTGACCACCGTGGGTGTGTCCAGATAAAACGACATCTATTATGGAATTTTCTAGTTCTTTTTGGGTTGATTGTTGATGTTCTAAAAGAATGATAGGGTATTGTTTATTTAACTTTTCGGTTAGGGTGCTTAAACTTAGAGCATCCTTTTTGCTGCGGTCTTTACGACCAATGAGATAAAATTGATTGTTAATAAGGATGCTTTCATCTTCTAAAATTGTTACATTTGCCATTTTGTAAAATTGTCGGGATTTTTCCGTTAAAGGATCATGATTTCCTTCAATGTAGTAAAGACCATATTTGGTTTTTATATTCTTTAATAAAGTCTGCAGGTTGTTTAGATCTTTTATGGTGCTCCATTCATCTAATATGTCTCCGCCGAGAATAAAAACGTCATAATTTTGTTTATTGATCATTGTTTCTAAGGTTTCTAGCTGGTGATCGATGTAAGGAGTTCCAAGGTGAATGTCGCTGATAAAACCTATTTTGATTGGAGTAGGGATATTTTTGTTGATATGGAGAATATATGTTGTTATGACCGGGTTTAAGGTGTTTATTATGCCATAGCTTGTTATCAATAGAGCAAGGATGATGATAGGAATTTCTCGAAAATTCATTTTTTGAAGAAAACCATGAGCTTTTTGACTGGGTTTCGTTATTAAAAGAAAAAGATCATATAGAAGATGAAAAAGGGTAAAATAAATCAGAAAACCAGTAACTGGAGTACGAAATAAAATTGTTATGGTTATAAAAATTGCTAGAGTGATCCATGCAGCTTGTTTCTGTCCTTTCGTTTTGAAAGGGAAGAAACGAATAAACGTTTTGCCAAAATACCAAATAAAAAAAGTGATTAAACACGCGAAAGGAATAATCCAATGTAAATAATTCATAAATATTTCTTCTTTCTTTTCCTATTATATCAGATGTTTTGGAAAAAATTTGATGACAATTTTGTTAGAATTTGTCACATGAAAAAATCCTCTTTTTGAGAATAGTAGAGGATTTATATGTATTCTTTTAGTTTTTCTGTGTTTTTAAAATTTAGTTTAGCAATATCATTTAATATGTCTTTACCGTGGGTTTTGACGAGTAAAGCGGCTTGTTTGTCGACTTCAACTGAGGCACCTTTTAATAGTTCTACACCAACTTTTTCACTTAGTTCTTTCATTTTTTTCAAGAAGATATACCGACTTATACAGCTTGCTACGGCGACAGACGCACAGACGCTTTCGGCTTTTGTCATAAAAGTAATATCTTCTACTTTTTCGCGAGCACTGTAAATATGTTCAAAGTATTTACGAGGATTTACGAATTGGTCTAAAACAATTTTATCGTATTGTGGTTGCCTTTTTTTCATTTCTACAAGAACTTTGTTGTGTAAAATGGCTTTAATTTTGTTCATGTTGTATCCTTTGGCCTGATATTTATTGTAAGCATTGTTGTTTAAAATATAGGTGCAATGATCAAATTCTTTGATTAAATAGGGGGCAATTTCTATGATTTTGTCATCTGTGAGTTTTTTGGAATCTTTGACGCCTAATTCTTCTACGCGGGCAATGGCTTCTTTAGAAACGTAAGCTGCAGTAACGACAATTGGACCAAAGTAGTCACCGGTTCCTACTTCATCTGAACCAAGGGTAGTTTGTTTATAAAGTGTTTCGCGAATCATTTTTTCTTTATTTTGTTTATCGTTTGTAGCATTGATATTGATTACATTGCCAGTAAGTTTTTTTTCTATTTCTTTCCACATGTTGGCATCGATGTCAGCAGATATTCCTTGAAACATTACTTTGCCTGATTCATAAAGGGTTATGATGGTTCCTGCTTCATCTGCTTGGAATAAGGCGTAAGGAGGTGTTTTATCTCTTTTCTTATCTTTGTAATATTCGACCATTTTTTCTTTTAATTTGTCGCTTACTTTGAATACTATTGTCATATTTTTCACCAAGAACATTGTATCAAAAAAGCAGGATGTAGTCTATACTAATAATTAAAACAAGACATACTATGGCGGGACATTTGGACTTTTTTGAAAATTTTTCCCTTTTTTCTTGCAATAAGGGAAAGTATTTTTTCCTTTTCATTTTGGGACGATTATATTATAATAGAAATGGAATAGGAGAGTGTTTATGGCAAGTATTATTGATATTATTCTTGTGCTTTTTTTGCTCATGGGAGCAGTTGTAGGATTTAAACGTGGAGTGATTAAAAGTGCGACGATGTTTATTGGGGCGATCGTTGTTATTTTCTTATCTTTTGCGTTAAAGAATCCCGTTTCAAAATTATTGTATTCTTTTTGCCCTTTCTTTAATTTTGCTGGAGATTTTGAAGGGTTAACAGTCCTCAATATTATTATTTATGAGGCTATCGCGTTTGTCCTTGTCTATATTGTATTAATGAGTATTTTGCAAGTTTTAATTAAAATTACGGGTGGAATTGAAACGCTTTTGAATTTTACTATTGTACTTGGAATTCCTTCAAAGTTATTGGGAGCTTTATTTGGCTTACTTGAATCGTATCTTTTTGTTTTTGTTGCGTTGTTTTTGCTAAGTCAGATTCCAACAACGAATGCATGGATTACGGAAGCTAATTTAGGTAATCGCATTTTGGAATCTAGTCCTGTTTTATCGGATTTGACTGAAGAATATTATACAGCTTTCCAAGAGATTATTAGCATTAAAGATCAAAATCTTCAGGATAAGGATGAATATAATCGCCAAAGTTTGGATATTCTATTAAAGTATGGTATAGTTAAAAAGGATGCTGTGGAAGAATTAATTGATAATGGCAAATTAAATATTCCTGGAGCATCAAGTATTTTAGAAAAATATGAATAGGAGGATATAAATGATTAAATATTTAAAAGAGGAAAAATTTGAAGATGAAATTAAGGATGGGCTTGTTCTTGTCGATTTTTATGCTGATTGGTGTGGGCCATGTCAAAGAATGGGACGTATTCTAGAGGAAATGGATGATGAGAAGATTTTAAAGGTGAATACAGATGAACATCAAGATTTAGCTGTTTCTTTTGGTATTATGTCTATTCCAACGATGATTTTATTTAAAAATGGTGTAGAAGTGTCTAAAAAAATAGGCTTAATGAGTAAAGAAGAACTTACCGAATGGATTCGTTCTAATAAATAAGAGGGAAACCTCTTTTTTTGTGACCAACATGCATATTTTTTTGGCTCCGAATGGATAAATCGAAGATTTTTATGGATTTTGACTTGTTTGATGTAAAGATATTTGTTACAATAAGAGTGCTTTCATAAAAGCAAATAAACATGTACTGGGGATTATCTTTTTCAAGTGCTCACGGCGTTGAGTGAAAAAGGTGAGTAGATCCAGACAGAAGATTAACGAAGGAGGATGTTTTTATGAGCGTAGTTTCTAAGAATGTATTGTTAGAAGCAGGTGTTCATTTTGGACATCAAACTAAAAGATGGAATCCAAAAATGAAACCATATATTTATGGAGCTAGAGATGATATTTATATTATCGATCTAGATAAGACTGTTGAAGGTATGGAAAAGGCTTATGCTGAGTTGAAGTCTATTGCTGAAAATGGTGGAACGTTCTTATTTGTAGGAACAAAGAAGCAAGCTGGCGAAGTGGTTAAAGAAGAAGCTGCTCGAAGCAATTCTTACTATGTTACAGAACGTTGGTTAGGTGGAACACTTACAAATTTTAGAACAATTCGTCGTCGTGTAAACCGTTTAGAAGAAATTGAAAAAATGGAAAAAGACGGAGTGTTTGAAGTTTTACCTAAAAAAGAAGTTATTGGATTAAAGAAAGAATATGATAAGTTAAATCGTTTATTATCAGGTATTCGCAATATGGTTAAATTACCACAAGCCATGATTATTGTGGATTCTAAAAAGGAAATGAATGCAATTCGGGAAGCACGTAAGTTAAACATTCCAGTATTTGGACTTATTGATACAAATTGTGATCCAGATGATGTTGATTATGTTATTCCAGGTAATGATGATGCGGTTAAAGCAATTAAAGTGGTTCTTGGAGCTTTAAATAATGCAATTTGTGAAGCAAATGGTTTAGAAATGGTTGATTATACTGTGGAAGAGCCTTCTATTAAAGAAGAAAAGAAAGAGAAAAAAGCTGAAGTAAAAGAAGCTTTTGAAAAAAAAGAAGAAGTTAAAGAAGAAGTCAAAGAGGAAACTGTTGATTATAGTAAAATGACTTTAACTGAATTAAAAGCAGTTGCTAAGGAAAAAGGTATTAAAGGATATTCTTCTATGAAGAAGGATGAATTAATCCAAGAATTAGTAAAATAATAAATAAGAAAGGATTTGAGTTTATGGTAACCGCAGAAATGGTTAAAAATTTAAGAGAAAAAACGGGAGCTGGCATGATGGATTGCAAAAAGGCTCTTGCTGAAACAAATGGTGATATGGCTGCTGCTGAAGACTATTTAAGAGAAAAAGGTATCGCTAAGGCTACGAAAAAGGAAAGTCGTATTGCGGCTGAAGGTTTAGCCAATATTTTTACGGAAGGCAATAAAGCTGTTATTTTGGAAGTGAATTCTGAGACAGATTTTGTTAGTAAGAATGAAGAATTTCAAAATATGATTGAAGAAATAGGTAAAGCTTTATTAAAGAGTGATGCGAAAACTTTGGATGAAGCTATGGAACTTCCTACAGAAAATGACGGTACAATTAAAGACTTAATTGTGGCTAAGACGGCTAAGATTGGTGAAAAGTTGTCTTTGCGTCGTTTTGAAATTGTAACACTTAGTGATGATGAGTGTTTAGGAACTTATATTCATATGGGAGGAAGAATTGCTAGTTTAGTGGTTTTAAAGGGAGCTAATGTGGAAGTAGCTAAAGATGTTGCTATGCAACAAGCTGCTATGCGTCCTTCTTATGTTTTCGTTTCTGATGTTCCAGAAGAAGTAGTAAATAAAGAAAAAGCCATTCAAAAGGAATTGGCTATGAATGAAGGCAAACCTGCGGATATTGCTGAAAAGATGGTTGAAGGCCGTATTCAAAAATTCTTTAAAGAAATTTGTTTAACGGAACAAGCATTCATTAAAGATAGTGGTATTTCAGTAAATACATATGTTAAGAACAACGGTGGCGAGATTGTCAAAGCTATTCGTTATGAAGTTGGCGAAGGCATGGAAAAGAGAAATGATGACTTTGCTGCTGAAGTTATGAATCAAGTTAAAGGAAATTAACAAGAGTAGACACTTTTTGACGAAAGTGTCTTTTTAAAACCTTATTTCCTTGATATAATACTCTTAGGAGCGTGTAAATATGAAGGCAGAACGAAAGCCAATGGCAACTTGGCAGAAGATCTTTTACTTTATTAGTTTTGTTTTTTTGATTGTTGCGTTTATTTATTTGGGAACGAAAAATTATAATACACCTAAACGAAGTTTGATGGATCAAGAAAGCTTTACACAAGAGTATGGTATTTCTTCAGATAATGTTTTTGTTTATAAAAGTGCTTCTGAGGTTTTAGAAACTTTGAATACGGGTACAGCTATTATATTTATGGCTTTTCCTGAGAATAAGTGGAGCAGTTCTTATGCAGATATGTTGAATGAAGTCGCTTTGAAATTTGGTGTAGAAGAAATTTATTATTATAATTTTAAAAACGATCGGAGTAACAATAATCATTATTATGAAAATATTGTAAATCAGCTCGCAGCTTATATTCAAATTCTTGATAATGATGAAACGAATATTTATGCTCCAACAGTTCTTTTTGTACGCGATGGCGAAATTATTGGTTATGATGATGAAACTTCTATTATGCATGGGGATACGAGTGTAGATGAGTATTGGACTGCCGAAAAGAGAAGTCAAAAGATTGTTGATCTTGGTGTGTATTTTCAGAAGTATTTGGAGGGAGTATCTTGAAAAATCAGTTAAAAGAAAAGCTTAATTTGGATGAAAAAACAAGAGAAGTAATTTATTGTATTTTGGTCGTGGTTGTTATTGTTTTTGTCGCTTTTGGAGATAGAATTGTTTTACGTTTTATTAAAGCCAATCCCAACCCTAATGATCGTGTGTTTGGGGGTGAGACAAAAGAACCTTATTCGATTCCTTTTTTGGAACAGTTAACTTTGGATGAAGTTTTAGATAAAATTCATAATCGCGAGAGTTTTTTGCTTTTGTCTTCAAAAGATAATTGTTATACTTGTGAAATGTATTTACCGCTTTTAGAAGAAGAATTAGAAAAGATCAATACGCCCATGTATTATATTGATCGGGATTTATATAATGAAAATTCTGAAGCTTTGGATGAGTTTATACATTTAGATGAAAACATTTCTCAAAATTTTATGTATACACCTTATTTAATGTATTTTAAAGAGGGAACATTTAAGGCGGAGTTAGTTGGAAAAAAGGATCAAGATCTGTTAGAACAGTTTTTCATAAATAATGAAATATAGAAAGAGGGAATGAAATATGGATACAGAAAAACAGATGGAAAAAGCAGTGGAAGCTTTAGAAAAAAGACTACTTAATATAAGGGCTGGAAGAGCTAATCCGGCTATGGTAAGTGGCATAAATGTTTTGTATTATGGAACACCAACTCCTATCCAGAGTTTGGCTAATATTACGGTTCCTGAAGCTAGACAGTTATTTATAAAGCCTTTTGATCGCAGTGTCTTAAAGGATATGGAACGGGCAATTAACGAGGCTAATTTAGGGATTACGCCTGTAAATAATGGGGAAATGATTATTTTGACGATTCCAGAGCTTACTGAAGATCGAAGAAAAGAATATGTTAAAGTGGCTAAGGCGGAATGTGAGGAAGCAAAGGTGGCTTTGCGAAATATTAGACAAGATGCCAACAATGAAATAAGAGCTTTGGAATTACCAGAGGATGAAGAAAAAAGAGAACTTGCTGATATTCAAGAACTCATTAATATGTATAATAAAATTGTTGACGAGAAATACAAAGAAAAGGAAAAGGAATTGATGAGTGTTTAAATCCGACAAAATACGGTGAAAACTGTATTTTTTCGCTGTCAATAGTTTTTGAAAATGTCTCAAAAAAATTTAAACATTAACGGGAAAATATTCTCGTTTTTGTTTGTAATTTTATATATTTTCTTATTAAAGACAAAGTATGTTTGAATATTAATAAACAGGAATATCAAACTTAAGCATATTGATGTCGATAATGACTTTTTTGTTGTTGTTTTTTAAAGGAAGCAAGTTTCCAAGGATGAGACATTGGTGGAATGAATTTTTTCTTTTCCTTTGTCTCAATCACTTCATCAAAATCTTTAGAAAATTTTTCGTTTCGAGATAATTCTTTTAGTTCAAATACTTGCTCATCAATTGTAACTAATAATTCCCCGTTAAATGATTTAATAACTAAACACTCTGTTTTAGGCATAAAACACTTTAATTCTCCATTTAGATATGGTTGATAGTATTTGCCATAGTATTTAATGGAGTTGCCATTATCTATTTTTCTAGGGGTCAAAACAGCAAGGGTATAATTGATTTTTTCTGAAGAAGGAGACGTTTCAAATACAGATTGAAACTTTCTGTAGTCCATAGCAAATCTTCTGTTAAAGTCAGGAACAAAGACGTCTAGTAAATATTTAT
>CALVUT010000058.1 GCA_944363675.1 uncultured Bacilli bacterium
TGATTGAAGAAGAAGATAAAGCTAATAAAAATCATTTAAAAGGAAGAGAAAGAGCTTTTTATGACGCATTAACTACTGACAGCAAGGCAGTACAATTAATGACAGATGAAACCTTGAGATTGATTGCTATGAAATTGAAAGATGTGGTAGAGAAGTATGCAACTGTTGATTGGTCCAAGAAAAAATCAACTCAAGCAGAAATGAGATCTCAAATCAAAAGATTATTGGATGCATATGGTTACCCACCAGAGTATAACGAAGAAGCCACAGCAAGAGTAATTTCTCAAGCTGAATATATGATGTGATTTTAATGGCAAAATATGATAATGTAATAGACGTTAATTAATATAGTTTTACTGTTTAGTCTTTACATTTTCTGGATAAGCTTATTCATTTAAGATGGTAATTAATTATTGAAATTTTTATATTTTTTATAATACAATTAAATTATTAATAATAATTTAACCTGCTTAAAACTTTATTTTTTAGTTATGTAAAAAAGGAACTTTAAAGAGTTCCAATTTTATTGTGTAATAAGTATAATGGATTATTTATTTGAATTTAAGCTTTCGATTTTTTTAATATAATTTTCTAGTTTTTGAATTTCTAAATCTGGGTTTCTCCACCAGTTTGTGCTCCAAATTCTGTAGATTTTCCATCCTCTTGATTCTAAATATTTTTGACGGTGATAGTCTCGTTCTCTAGCAGATTTAGCACTATGATATAATCTTCCATCACATTCAATTCCAAGAATGTTTTCTTCTGATTGCCCTTGAATCACTAAATCAATCCTGTATCCTCCTACACCGTACTGTGTTTTTACATTATAACCACGTTCGATTAATTTTTTATATACTTCTTCTTCAAATTCACTGTCAAATATTATTTGATTTTGTTCTTGTGTATTTCTGTCAGCTAGCGAAAGTAGAATGGATTCTGCTAATTCATTATTTCTTGCATCAATAGCTTTTACATATTCTAAGTACTGTTTAAATAGTTTTGGCCCATTGTTTTTTGTTGAATCGACAAGTAGTTCTTCGGGTTCTATAGATGTAACTACAAATATTTTTTCTTTAGCTCTAGAAATAGCTACATTTAATCTGTTTTCTCCTCCGTCTTGATTTAACCATCCAAAGTTTATGGCTACGCGACCTACTTCATTTTTGGCATAACCAATACAGAAAATAATAATATCTCTTTCATCTCCTTGGACAGCTTCTATGTTTTTTACAAAAAAGCTAATATTTTCTCCATTGGTGAAACGGTTTTCTTCTGCGAGCATTAAAGTTGCAAAATTAGAGTCAAGGTTTTTTTCTTTTTCTATTAAGTCTTCAATTAGGTTCATTTGTGAAGCGTTAAAAGTAATAACCCCAATTGTTTCGTTGTTTTTTCTAGTTATTAGAATGTTTTTGATTAATTTTATAACAGTTTGTGCTTCTTGCTCATTTTGTTTATTAATCCATCGTCCATTTTCAATTTTGATTCTTTCTATTGGTTTTTCATTGGTTCTATTTGCATTTGAAATTACCATTAGTTTTCCATCGTAGAATGCATAGTTCGAAAAAGCAATTAATTCTTCGTATTTTGAGCGATAGTGATAATTTAACATCGTAGATTTGTATTTATATTTGGCGGCATCTAGAAGGCTTTCGTATTCTAAGAAGCCATCTGTGATTTCTTCCTCATCTATTTCATCTAAAATTCTGCCTTGACCTAAACTAGAAGGTTTTAGTTGTTTTTGGTCACCAGCTATAATTACTTTTTTTGCTCTATAAATACTTGGAATTGATTTTTCTACATATAATTGAGAAGCTTCATCAAAAATGACAATATCAAAAGTATTTTTTTCAAATGGTAGTATATCGGATACTACTTCTGGTGTCATTAACCATATTTTAATAGAATCAAGCATTTCTAGTTTATACTTTGACATAAATTTATTGATGGACATTTTTCTTTTGCGATTGCACATTTCTTCAATTTTATTGAGATTATTATTATCATTTAATTTTTTGATATCTTTTAGTAATTGATTAAAAGCTAATTTTTGAGTTAACTCTTTTTTTGATATAATATTTTTTCTGATGTTATCTCTTATAGAGTCAAAGTTGTTAATATAACTTAAAACGTTAGGATTGTTTTTTTCAAATTCAATTATGATATTGTATAAAATTGTGTTATAAATCTGGTTATTTCCTTCTTGAAATGTGATATGCAAATTATCTTTCACATTTATAATTAGATTTACGTATTCTTTTTCTTGAAAATTTAATTTATCATATAGGTATTTATTAGAAATAAAATCTCGATATATATTTATAAAGTTTTTGATATTATTAATGTTTGTTATTAAATATTTTGCTAATGTTTTGTTGTTTGAAGTAAAATAATTATCAATAATTTGTGTTATCAATTCATCTAATTTCTTTTTTTGAAAGATTTTCTTGTAAAAAGGAAGTGTATTGAAATTAGTAATAAATTCTTCTAACTCAGTTAATTGATTTTTAAAATTAACAAGTTCAATATCTACTAAATTTGGCTTAATTGTATTTAAAACAGGATTGTTTTTAACAATATTCAAATACAGTTCTATACTGTTTGCTATTCCTTGCTCTTTAAATAACTCATGGATTTTTGTGAGGACAGGAAAGGTTAATTTTTTTATATTTTCTGTTAGAATGGCATTGATGTAATTATAAATTGTTATTTCTTTTTCGTTTGTTAAATCAATTCTTTTACATGTATTGTATATTTTAAACATGCTTGTTTCATAGCTATTAATGGAATATATTTTTTTTGCAATGCATTCTAAACATTCTAAATCAGCATTAATTTGCTGTATATTTTCATTAATACGTTCAACAGTTGTGGTTTCTGAAACGTTTGGAATATAAGAGAATTCATTTGTGTTATTCATTTCGTTAATAATGGAATTAATTTGATTATAAAATTCTGATTTGTTTTCTATATCATCTATTATAAGAGCAAATTTGGATAAATTTCCTAATCTAGAATAAATCACATCTAATGCGGTTTTCTTTTCAGATACCATTAAAACATTTTTCTTTTGTAAAACACTTTGGGCAATAATACTTGTTATGGTTTGAGATTTTCCGGTTCCAGGTGGGCCTTGTATTACCAATGAGTTCTCTTCATTGATCATTTTTAATACTTTTTCTTGAGAAAAGTCTAACTCATTTATATAACTGATTTCATTTTCTATTGTTTTTTTTAGATTTTCATTTTTTTCGTCTTCATCGTAAACGATATCAAATTCTTTTTGTGCACCTTCTATTCCCCATAATAAATCTTTAATTAAATTTGTCGTATTTTTTTCTTGGATCATTCTATGAAAATCCGCATACATTGATGTTACATATGTAGAGTATAGCCCTAAAACTATATATTTTTTAATTTTTAGTTCACCATTTTTATAATTAGGAAATTCGCTAAGTTTATTTTCTCGAAATTTTTCGATGTTACTATTTTCAAATTGAATGTAAAATTCGTTTTGGCTATAGAAGTCTATCATGTCTTCTATGTATGATTCTTTATGAAATTCTTCGATTGCATTATCTGGAAGAACTTCATTTTTTTTGTTAAATTTATTATTTGCTAAAATTAAATTTGTATTATATATTATATCTCTTTGATTATCATTTTTAAGAAGTATACTTGTTGCGTTTCTTTCTAATTTTATTGGAAATAAAATTAATGGGGCTTTTATATTAAAATTTTCATTTTCAGTTTTACCTTCTACAAAAGGATAAGCAATATATAATTCATCATTACCGGTTTCTATTTCATTTTTTATATTTTGTCTTATAATTCTTAGTAATGCTTGTAGCTTGGTATCTTCAAAGTCTTTAATATCAATTATTTTAAAGCTTTGAGACTCTCTGTCTAGAATAAATCTTTCTAAATCGGTTATATTATCGACTAGTTTAAATAAATCGATTCCATAATCTTTGTTAATTTTGCTGGAATAAAGTAATCTATTTCTTTTGTTAATATGAACTAAACGATTTTCTAGTTTACTTAGAATTTCTAGTTCTTTTTCATTAATTTCAGTTGTTTCAGTTTCATTAAATTTCTTGATTGCTGTTAAAAAATAAATTCCATAGTTTGCAATGAAATTTTCTCCTATTCCATTTATATTTTTCATATCTTCTATGGTTTGAGGTTTGTATTTTGCAATTAATTTTAAAGCGTCATCTGTACAAATGGTGGGTTTTCTATTATTGGAATCAGCATAGAATTTTTGCTGTAATTTTGATTTTAGTGCACATAATAGTTTATATAGATTTTCTTCATTTTGCTCCATGTTTTTTAACTCCTTTTTATGAGTTAATTGTATCAAATTATTATAATAAAATCTATGGTTTATAGGACGTCATTAATGTATATTTTTTCTTTTTTCTTTTTTAATGGATTTAAGGGGTGAAAAAATCTTTAAAATAACCATTTTTTATAATACAATATAGATAAAGAAGGTAGATTATGTTTGATTTGGAAAGATTTGTAAAAGCACAAGAAGATACTTATGATACTGCATTAAGAGAAATTAAAAATGGTCAGAAGGAAACGCATTGGATGTGGTTTATTTTTCCTCAATTTGTAGGACTAGGATATAGTTACTATGCCAACTATTATGGTATTTTTGGATTAGAAGAAGCGCAAGCTTATTTGGAGCATGAACTCTTAAGAAGTCGATTACTTGAAATATCTAGTGCACTACTGGAATTGGATGGAAATGTTATTGATATTTTTGGATATCCAGATTGTTATAAATTGCAATCTTCAATGACTTTGTTTGCTGTTGCTGATCCATCTACTTCTGTATTTCAAGATGTTTTAGAAAAGTTTTATGAAGGAAAAAGTGATGAGAATACATTAAAATTGTTGAAAAAAATGTAAGTTATTTGGTTTTTATTTGTTTACAATCATAGTTATTCTATTTTTTTGGGTTGACTATGATTTTTTTAGTAAAGAATTGTCTAGTAAGGTTCTTTTCCATTATTTTTCTTTTGGGTTATGCTATACTTATAAGGTAGGCTGGTGGTAAAAGAATGATTGTGTTTAAAAATGTTTCAAAATCTTTTGGTAATCATAAGATTTTAGATAATATTAATATAGTGTTTGCTGATAATACGATTACTTGTTTGATAGGGGAAAGTGGATGTGGTAAAACAACTCTTTTAAAAACGATTAACCGTCTTATTGAACCTACGACAGGTAGTGTATTTATTAATGGGAAAGATATTTCAAAAGAGAATGTTATTGATTTAAGAAGAAGTCTTGGATATGCAATTCAACAAACTGGTTTATTTCCGCATATGACCATTCGTGAAAATATTGAAATTATTTTAAAACTTACTAAGAAAAAGAAAGAAGATATTGCTAATAGAACATTAGAGCTTATGGATATGGTTGGGTTAAATGCTTCTGAATATTTGGATCGATATCCTTCGGAGCTTAGTGGTGGTCAACAACAAAGAGTGGGTATCGCTCGGGCCTTTGCCACTGATCCTGACATTATTTTGATGGACGAACCTTTTAGTGCTCTTGATCCGATGACAAGAAGTGCTTTGCAAGATGAATTAATACGAATTCAAAGTCGTTATAAAAAGACAATTATTTTTGTGACGCATGATATGAATGAAGCAATTAAGATAGCAGATAAAATAGCGATTTTAAATGAAGGTCATGTTATACAGTATGATACACCTGAGAAAATTTTAAAAAATCCTGCTAATGATTTTGTGAAGAATTTTGTTGGTCCTAAAAAGATATGGTCTTCTCCTGAATTTATTAAAGTAAGCGACATTATGATAGAACATCCTGTTACTTGTAATCCTGAGTATTCTATTTTCTATTGTCTTAATAAAATGAGAATGGCTAAAGTAGACACTTTAATGGTTGTGGATGATAAAAATGTTTTATTAGGTA
>CALVUT010000059.1 GCA_944363675.1 uncultured Bacilli bacterium
TTAAAGCCTTCTTAGATCATCCTAAATTTGAAAAAAAATTTAATGAATCTATTTTATCTGCATATCTATCTTTTAGCTTTACGCCAACTACAGAAACCTTTTTTGAAGGAGTAAAAAGGTTAGATGCTGGTCACAGTTTAACATATAAAGATGGAAAAATAAAAATAGAAAAATATTTTGATTTAACTTTTCCAATTGAACATAAAGAATATGACGAAGTCGTAAAAGAAATTGATAAAGTAATGAAAGATAGTACTAAACATCATATGATAAGCGACGTCGAAGTAGGCTCATTCTTATCTAGTGGTATTGATTCATCCTATTTAGTTTCTCTGGCCAAGCCTGATAAAACATACACCGTTGGCTATGACATTCCACGTTACAATGAAATAGATTATGCTAAAGATTTAACAGACAAGTTAAAAATCACGAATATAAGCAAGAAAATAACAAAAGAAGAATATATGCAAATTTTAGATAAAATTATGTATCACATGGATGAACCGGCCAGTGATCCTGCAATCGTAGCTCTTTATTTTGTAGCTAACCTAGCCAGTAAAGACGTTAAAGTAGTTTTATCTGGGGAAGGTGCTGATGAATTTTTTGGGGGATACAATTACTATCGTGAAGAAGTTGATTATAGTTTTTACAATAAAATTCCATTCTTTATTCGTCATGGTATTTCGAAGTTTTGTTCTTTATTCCCACCTGTCCGTGGCATCAATTTTCTTGTCCGTCGTGGTCAGAAACTAGAAGATAGTTATATTGGAGTGAATAAAGTTTGGACAGAAAAAGAAGTAAAAAAACTTTTAAAAATTCCCGTCACAATTGATAACAAAGAAATTACCAAACCTGTATATGATGAATTTAAAGGGGAAAGTAACATTGTTAAGATGCAAGCAGTCGATATTAACTTCTGGCTTATGAAAGATATTTTACAAAAAGCTGATCGAATGACTATGGCAAATTCTTTAGAAGGAAGAGTACCGTTTGTAGATAAAGAGGTATTTAAAGTGGCAAGTACTTTACCTTTAGATTATAAAGTAACCAAAGAAAATACTAAAGTTGCTTTAAGAGAAGCTGCCAAAAAAGTGATTCCTAATGAATCATACAAAAAGAAGAAACTAGGATTTCCAGTTCCAATACGAGATTGGATGAAAGAAAGCGATGTTTACAATGAAATAAAAACAGCTTTTCAAAGTGAAACTGCTCAAAAATATTTTCAAACTTCAAAACTACTAAAAATGCTTGATGATCATCAAAAAGGGAAAAAAGATAACTATCGCAAACTATGGAATGTCTTTTGTTTCTTAAAATGGTACCATGTCTTTTTTGAGGAGTAAAAATCTACTCTTTTCTTTTTTTATACATTAAAATTAGTGATGAATTTTTCTTTTTCTGATATACTTTATACTAGAAAGCAGGCTTATATGAAAACAATTACTTATTTATATATTTCACTTTTTGCCTTTATACTATTTTTCTTTATAACTATTTTTATAGTCAATGGTAATCCCATCTTTTTTGATGAATCAATAAGAAATTTGGTATCCTCATGGCATGCCGATGATTTTTTTAAAGGAATAACTCATTTTGGTAATGTATATTATATTCTTATCCTTATACTTATAGGCTTTCTCATCTTTCACAAAAAGAGCAACTTTAAATTTCTTATGAGCATGATGCTTATTAACACTGCCGCAAATGTTCTTTTAAAACTTTTTTTTGCCAGGCCACGCCCAAACTATCCTCGGCTAATCGAAGAATCAGGTTATTCTTTTCCAAGTGGCCACGCGATGGGAGGCTTAATGTTTTATGGACTATTGATTTATTTTCTATGGCAATCGAAGTTTTCTAAAACCCTAAAAGTAATAGGAACCATTATTTTAACTTTGTTAATCTTCTTGATCGGTATAAGTCGCATCTATCTTGGCGTGCATTATCCAAGTGATATTCTTGGTGGCTTTTTAGCAAGCAGTTTTTTACTTTGTTTTGGAATCTTTTTCTATCAAAGCATGCAAAAAAAAGAAAGATAATTTATTTCTTCCTTCTTTTAACTTTTTCTCGTAAGACTTGTAAATGTGGAAACGCATGAATAAGTCTTTTTTCAAATATCTTCATAGATTTTTCTACCTGTTTTCGAACAAGCTTAGTAATTCTTTCCGTGTCATCTTTTCGAAGAATTTGTTTTCGTTGTATCTTGCGACTAACCTCTTGAACATTTTTAATGATTTTAAAGGAAATAATATTATCAATAAGGTAAATAATCAAAAGGAAAACTCCGAAAATATAGACCAGAAAATGGGGAAGATAACCGAAAAGAGTGAGAAAAAATGGAGTAACTTTATACATAATAAGTAGACCAAATAATCCAAAAGGAATCATTGTTTCTAAACAAATTCTGCCATTAATATTGAACCGATATTTTGTATAATCCCACCATCTTGTATGGAAAATCTTCTCTAAGAAAAAACTAGTAAAATATTCCAAAACAGAACAAATCAAGACAATCATAATAAATAAAGTGAACGGATCATCTAAATATTTTTGTAGTAGAACACTCATCAGTATTGCCCCATAACCGTAAATTGGGCAATATGGACCAATCAAAAAACCACGGTTAACAAACTTTTTTTCAGAAACAAGTTTGCAAAGAACTTCTAAACACCATCCTAAAAAAGAGTAGAGGAAAAAAAGTAAAATATAAAGAAATATAGTATACATAAGCCACCTTTCATTTCTGACATATAAAAATACAAACTATTTGGTAAAACGTTTTAAGTACTGTTTTAATTCTTGATTTACTTCTTTCGAAATTAAATCTGTTGCATCAATATTTTTAGAGAAATTTTTATTTACCTTTTTTAAAATAGAAAAAGAAAGAATGCAATCAAGAAGAAAAAGACAAAGTAATGAAAATTGAATCATATTTAAAATAGTTAAAGGGACATTTTGCAAAAGGCCATTAAAAAATGGTTGAATAAAATAGGTAATAACAACAGAAGATACCCCAAATAAAGTAAGTGCTTCCAAACAAATCCTGCCGTTGAGATTAAAATAAAAGTTAGAATAATCCCACCATCGTACGTGAAAAATTTTTTCCAAGAAAAAACTAGTTGTATATTCTAAAATTGCACAGGACAAAGCAGTGGCTAAAAATAAAGAGACAGGATGTGAAAATCTGGGGGCTAAAAAGCCCAACACAAATAAAATAGCAAAGCCATAAATAGGACAGTAAGGTCCTAACAAAAAGCCTCGATTGACAAAGCGTCTATTTTGACCAAATTCTAAGGCTACCTCGCCAATCCAACCAATAAATGAATAAATAAAAAAAATTAAAATAATAGTAGTACTACTCATAAAAAACAACCTCGTGATACTATTATAACTTTTTTGTCAAAAACTAGTCAATGCTTAGAAGAAAAAGTGTTAAAAAGTCTTAAAATCCTGTATAATAAATATATATGGAAGGATGATGGAAAGATGAAAAAGAAAACCGCAGCTGCATTGCTTGGTGGCGCAGCGATTGGAGCAGGTCTTGGTATTTTATTTGCACCTAAAAAAGGTAGTGAAACCAGAGCAGATTTAAAAGCAAAACTAGATGATTTAATAAAAAAAGCAAAAGAGATTGATATGGATGATGTAAGAGAGTATGTCGTTCAAAAATCAGAAGAAATTGAAGCTGCCCTAAAAGATCTAGATAAAGAGAAAGTTTTAGAAATTGCTAAAAAGAAAGCCAAAGCAATTCAACAAAGTGCTAAAGATTTAGTGGAATATGTAAAAGATAAAGGGGAACCAATGCTTACAGATGCTGCGAATGCTGTTCGTGAAAAGGCAATTGACGCCACCAAAGCAGTTTTAGCTAAATTAGAAAAAAATTGATTTTTTCAAAGGAGTATAGTATAATAAAGCGCACAAAGAAGTGATACGTTTAGTATTGCTTTCTTTTTTTGACTGAGGAGAGATGAAATTTTGAATAGCAATTTTTTTATAAAATATGAATATGCCAAAAAAATGTTAGAAACGGAATTAGACATTTTAATTCATTCATTTGAGCTAAAACATGGCTATACACCAGTAGAACATATAAAATCAAGAATAAAATCGATTCCAAGTATTCAAAAGAAACTAGAAGGAAGAGGGTATTCTTACACTGAAGAAAATGTTGAAAAACACGTCACAGATGTTATAGGAATTCGTATAGTAGTATCTTTCTTATCAGATGTATATGATATTGTATCATTAATTACCCATTCAACAAACATCATTCTGAAAGAAAGAAGAGATTATATTGCTAACCCTAAAGAAAGTGGCTATACCAGCTACCATTTAATTGTGTTAGTTCCTATTTACCTAGAAAGCTACGTTGAGTACATTCCGGCTGAAATTCAAGTTCGAACAGTAGCAATGGACTTCTGGGCCAGTCTAGACCATAAAATTCGTTATAAATTCAAAGAAGAAATTCCTGAAGAAGTTCAAGTCGAAATGAAAAACTATGCGAAGGATATTCAAGAGTTAGACCGCAAAATGTATCACATGAACCAAATCATGAATAAATATCAATAAAAAATTGTCGATTTTTGTTGTTATTTTTACCCAAAAAACTTATAATGGTACTATAGAAAAGGAGTGAGGGTATGTTTTGTGGCGAATGCGGTGCCAAAATCAAAAAGAACGCTGCTTTCTGTGGTGAATGTGGAGCAAAAATTCCTAAAGAAAATCCAGAAGAAGAAAAAGAACAAGTAATTTCTGAAAAGCCCTATAAACCAATGTCTAAAAAGAAAAAAATTGGCTTATTAGCTTTAGTTATTGTCATTGTTCTAGCTGTTGTAGGGTATAATATTCTAAAGAAAAACTTTGGACCTGAAGGTGTTGCAACAACTTATTTTAAAGCATTAATGTCCAACGATTCAGATAGAATTTATGACTCATTAAAACTGGACGGAGATACAACCTTTATTACTAAAGAAGTATTTAAAGAAGTATTTGATCAAGATAATAATTCACTAGCCAATATAACAAATTATAAACTTTCGGAAGTGGATTACAGTGATGATAAATTGACTGCCACAGTAAAATTTACCGTAACGAAAGAAAAAGAAAGTGGCGAACGTACAGTAGAAATAAATGTAGTAAAACAAAGCACGAAGAAGTTCTTGATTTTTGACGAGTGGGAATTAGCAAATGATAATATCTCGGTTTTAGGCATTGACCTTGTAGAGGATTATCAAATAAGAGTTCCAAAAGGTGCTAAAGTAAGTATTGAAGGAATCGAATTGACCAACGAATATTTAAGTAGCGAAGAATCTACAGATGAATTAGATGTCTATGTCATTCCAAATTTATTTGCGACAACTATTGATATAAAAACCGTTTTACCAAGTGGTATTGAGATCAATGATGAAGAAAGCGTCTCAAGATACAATTCACGCTATACAGCCGAATTGTCTTTGAAAGCCTTATCAGATGATATGGTGACAAAAATACAAGAACAAATAAAAAATGATTTAACAACCATGTATGCAAACATTATTGCAAAAAAAGACTGGAATGCTGTAAAAGAAAGCTATAGCTACAATAATGTGAATTTATCAGATCTTCAAGATGAATATGTTGAGCTGTATGAAGACATAGCCGAAGATGATGATAAAACATTAAAGTCCTTTGAGGTAACCAATGTAACACTGACTAATGTGAAACTTAGCGATGATGGTGAACTAGTAGTTAGTGCCAAGTTTAATTACAATTACACCATAGACTATCAAACATATAAGGATGAAACCAAAACAAAAGAAGGCAAAAGTTCCTATAATACAACAATTACATATGACTATTTTGAAAATGCATATAAAATTAAAGATATTTATGGAACAGTAACCTATTTTTCAATCTATTAAATCATAAAAGAAAAAAGAAAAAATAAAATTAAAGTGAGGAGTTAAGAATATGGCAAAATTTTGTACAAAATGTGGAAAAAAACTAGAAGACGGTCAAAAATGTGACTGTGATAAAAAGGAAGTAAAAGAAGTAACGGAAGAAAGAGTAGTTGTTGCTGCAACCTCAAATAATGATATGGTCAATGATTATATTACTGTACTTAAAGGGATTTTTGTTAATCCGATAGATACGATGAAGAACTTTGCAAAAAGATCTAAATTTACTTTAGGATTAATCATGATGGCTATTAACAGCTTAGTATTTGGTTTATTCGTCTTCCTATTTGCTAAAGAAGGCATCACTGGGCTAAGGACTGCTATATACGGTAAAACTTTAGCTTCTATGGCTGGAAGTACAGATGTTGAAATAAAAGTATTATTTATTGCTGCACTACTTATGATGGCATTCTTCTTATGCTTAGGTGGATTACTTCATTTGATTTCAGGACCTATCATGAAAAAAGAATCAGACATCAAGAGAATTTATGCTTTAATTGGAGCAACTTCTGTATTAACAACAATTACAACTTTAGTAGCAATCGTATGTGTTTATATTAATTTCTGGTTGATGTTTATTGTTTTATTAGTTTCTGGTGTACTATATTTATTGACAACATATCACGGCTTTACCGAACTAACAAAAGTAGACAAAAACAAAATGGCTTATGTATTTACCATTGCATATGGAATAACATTATTCGTAGTTGTTTACTTATTACCAAAGATTTTTAGCTAAAAACTAAAAATCTTTTTTTATACAATAAGAAAGTATGAATGTTTTGTATGCAAAATTCAACTGGATGAGATTACAATGCTAGTAAAAACATTTTAGAAAAGATTAAGAAAGCTAAGGTTAGTATAATAAATTAAATGAAAAATTACGGGGGAAACGCATCACGAATATGGTCTTTATAAAAAGAAACAAAGGAAGAATAGAATATTTATTTTTTGTAAATTTCTTTTTGTTCTAAAAGGATTTTTAAGAAATTTCCGGTATATATAATTGAGGTGACAAAATGACTTATATCATGTTTTTAAATCTAATTATCTTAGATTATTATATTTATAAAGTAAACAAAGCTAAAAATAAACTAGTAGGAACCTTAAATTATACCGATTTAGATGAAGATTTTTGGCGAGATTAAAGAAAAGAATTGCAAAAATAAAAAAACTCTTTTATAATACATATGTAATGCGAAGAAAAAAGAGTAGTAACAGATCTTTCTTTTCCAAGAGAGCTTGAGATGGGTGAAATCAAGTAAAAGAAAACTGCGAACTTGCTTTTGGATGCAAATAGGAGAGCTCCTTTATCAAGAAAAGAAAAAATAAGGATGGTACCGTCTGCAATGACTCCTTTAGTATCATCCTTTTTATTTTAGAAAAGAGGATATTATGGAAGTGTATCAAATTTGGTTAGAAATTGGCTTTTTCGCCATAATGTTTTTGCTAGTCCTGATCGTGACTTATGTTTTAAATTTGAAAAGATATAAAAAGAAAAAAATAAAAAGCATAGGTGAACTAAACTACCTAGTGATGAAATTTAACCTTGATCTAGATCGCTTGCCAGTCCGCAAGATGCTTTTGCCAATCAGCCTTCTAGATTCACTAATCATGGCTTTCACGGCTTCGTTTATCACTTTGTTGCCGATTGCTTTAATTTGGCAACTCATGATAGGCTTTGTCTTATTGTTTGCCCTGATCTACGCCTTATATGAAATTTATGGTCGTCATTATGTCAAATTAGGATATGTAAAACAGAAAGGAAAGAAATAATATGAATTTTAAAGAAATAGAAAAAAAATGGCAAAAAAAATGGGAAGAAACGAATTTATATGCTTTTGACCCAAGTAGTAAAAAAGAAAAATTATATTGTTTGGAAATGTTTAGTTACCCAAGCGGGGCTAAGCTTCATTTAGGGCACTGGTACAATTTTGGTGTCACAGATACCTGGGCTCGTTATAAAAAGATGTGTGGTTATAACTTATTCCATCCAATGGGCTTTGATGCTTTTGGTTTGCCTGCAGAAAACTATGCCATTAAAACAGGAATTCACCCTCGCATTTCAACCGAAAAAAACATTGATACGATGGAACACCAATTAAAAGTCATTGGCGGATCCTGGGACTGGAATCATGAAGTAGTAACCTGTCGAGAAGAGTATTATAAATGGACCCAATGGATGTTTTTAGCCCTTTATAAACATGGCTTAGCTTATAAAAAAGAAGCCCCAGTGAATTGGTGCCCATCATGTAATACCGTTTTAGCCAACGAACAAGTCATCAGTGGTGAGTGCGAACGATGCGGTAGCACCGTCATTCATAAAAAAATGAGTCAATGGTTCTTTAAAATAACGGATTATGCAGAAGAGTTATTACAAGACTTAGATACATTAGATTGGCCAGAAAAAACCAAAGTGTTGCAAAGAAATTGGATTGGCAAATCCAATGGAGCTTACGTAAACTTCAAAATAAAAGGCTTTGATGAATCTTTCACAGCATTTACGACGAGAGCAGATACTCTTTTTGGAGCTACTTACTGTGTTTTAGCTCCAGAGCATGAACTTGTAGATAAAATAACAACCAAAGAGCAAAAGGATGCAGTTGAAGCCTATAAATTAGAAGCTTCAAAACAAAGTGAAATTGAAAGAACAAGTACGGTTAAAGAAAAAACAGGTGTTTTTACGGGAGCTTATGCCATTAATCCTGTCAACAATAAAGAAATTCCTATCTGGATCAGTGATTATGTTTTAGCAAGTTATGGTACAGGAGCTATCATGGCCGTTCCAGCCCATGATGAACGAGACTACGAATTTGCCCGTAAATTCGGTTTAGATATTATTCAAGTTTTAGAAGAAGAGACTGGAACTTTCCATCCAGATGAACAAAAAAAGAATTCCATCGTCGCGATTGTTTATTCCAAAGAAAAAAAGAAATACTTAACTTTAAATTGGCATGAACAAGGTGGAAGATTATTTATCGGTGGAACAAGACAAGAAAACGAATCAGCCCTTGATTGTGCAAAAAGAGAAATTGCCGAAGAAACAGGCTTTACAAACTTGAAATTAATTCGAGAATTACCAAGAATAAATCATCATTACTATGCTTATAATAAAGAGAAATACTATAATATTGATAGTACAGGCTTTTATTTTGAATTGGCAAGTGAAATACAGACAGAAAAGCATTTAGAAGCTGATGAAAAATTTGATCTTGAATGGGTGGATCAAGAAACCGTTGAACGCGAAGTAAAAGATGCTCTTCACCATAAAACATTCGAGTATGCACTTCATGATCAAGCCATTACTTCCGATGGTCTTCATATCAATTCAGAATTCTTAAATGGTCTAAATAAAGAACAAGCTTTAGATAAAATGTATGCTTGGTTAGAGGAGCATAAATGTGGCAAGAAAACAACGACCTATAAATTAAGAGATTGGTTAGTTTCAAGACAGCGTTATTGGGGCGCCCCAATACCAATCGTATACTGTGATAAATGCGGTATTGTCCCAGTAAAAGAAGAAGACTTACCTGTCGTTTTACCCGATGATGTCGAATTTACCCCTGATGGTGAAAGTCCACTGAAAAAGTGTGCAAGTTTTATGCATACAACTTGTCCGAACTGTGGTGGCCCTGCCACACGTGAAGCGGACACACTAGACACCTTTGTTTGTTCAAGTTGGTATTTCTTGAGATATCCAGACAATCATAACGATAAAGAACCATTTAATAAAGAAATCATTAACAAAATGTTACCAGTAGATAAATATGTTGGAGGTATTGAGCATGCCTGCATGCATCTACTTTATGCCCGTTTCTTTGTCAAAGCTCTACGGGATATGGGATACCTAAATTTTGATGAACCATTTAAATCTCTTGTTCATCAAGGCTTAATTTTGGGACCTGATGGAGAGAAAATGAGTAAAAGCAAAGGAAATACGGTTAGTCCAGATGAATACGTTGAAGAATATGGCAGTGATGTTTTGAGAGGATACCTCATGTTTGGCTTTAACTATACTGAAGGTGGTCCATGGACAGATGATGGAATTAAAGCTATAAATCGTTTTTATAATCGCGTCATACGAATAGTAGATTTAATCAGTGAAGAACAAAATGAATATGATGATTTAGAAGTATCTATGCATAAAACCATTAAAGCTATACGCACAGACATTGAAAAATTCCAATTCAATACTTGTATGTCTAGAATTATGGAATATACGAATGCTTTATCTAAATACGAGAGTATTCCAAGAAAATACATTGAGAACCTTATACTTATGCTTGCTCCTTTTGCCCCTCATCTTAGCGAAGAACTATGTGAAAAAATCGGCAATCCTTACAGTGTCTATAATCAAAGCTATCCAGATTACGATGAAGAAAAGGCAACGGATACCGAAATTACAATTGGTATACAAATTAATGGTAAACTAAGAGATGAAGTAAAAACAGCTATAGACGAAGATAAAGAAGTAATTTTAAAGAAAGCTTTATCCCAAGAAAAAGTAAAAAAATACACAGAAGGAAAAGAAATAGTAAAAACCATTGTTATTCCAAATAAAATCGTAAATATTGTTGTAAAATAAATAAAATGTACAGTCATTGTACATTTTTAATTTTTCTTTAAAAAAAAGCCTATATCCCTTATAATAAAGATAGAAAGAAGTGATTTGATGAATCTATTTATTTGGTATCCTAAATGTAGTACTTGCCAAAAAGCCCGCCAAGCCTTAGAGTTAAGAGATATTACCAAAGATAATCCCACCAAAGAAGAATTGAAGCAGTGGATAAAAAAAAGTAATTTACCACTAAAAAGCTTTTTTAATACCAGTGGCCTTTTGTACCGTGCGCAGAATCTAAAAGTAAAAATACCCCACATGAGTGAAGAAGAACAAATAGATTTATTAAGTACGGATGGAATGCTGGTTAAAAGACCTATTTTAATTACTAAGGATAAAATCATTGTTGGCTATAAAAAGAAAGAATATGAAAATCTATGAAAACCGTTTTGCTAACAGGAGCTTCAGGTGGTCTTGGTTTAGCCTTAAGTAAAAAATTATTAGAACAAGGCTATTTTGTTTATCTGCATTATCATCACTCCAAAAAAGCCCTAGAAACACTTCATAACAAATATCCTGATTATTCGAAATTAATTCAAGCCGATTTTGCTTGTGAAGAAGATCTTCTAAGAATAAAGGCGCAAATAGACAAACCCCTCGATATTTTAATTAATAATGCAGCGATAGAACATTTAGGCCCTTTAGAAGAAAAAACAATGACAACTATGCATCAGATTTTCCAAATAAACACCGTTGCGCCTTTTCTTTTAATGAAACAATTTGCTAGCGAAATAGAAAAAAGAGAAGGCAGTATTATCAATATTTCTTCGGACAACACCATAGATCAATATGATGAGGTCACACTGGAATATGATGTATCTAAAGCCGGTTTGAATCAATTAAGCAAATCATTTGCCCGTATTTATCCCAAAGCTAAAATAAATGCTGTTTGCTTTGGTTGGCTAGATACACCTATGAATGATTTTTCAGAGGATATAAAAAAAGATTTGCCCTTTATTCCTTTGGATAAAGCTGTATCTCAAATAATAACGTACATAAAAACAAATGAAACAGGAAAGGTAGATGTATATCGATGAAAGAATGGATAAATTTAAATGCAAAAACTTGGGAACTTTACGAAAGTGTTAAAGAAGACTTAAAAGGTCCTTTTCAGGAAATTGAAAAAATAGAAGAATACAATTCAGCAAAAGTAATGCATGCTTTTTGGGTATCTAAGATAAGTGAAGCCCATTTTAATAGCACTACCGGCTATGGTTATGATGATATAGGAAGAGAAGCCATTGAAAATGTGTATAAAGAAATTTTTAAAACGGAAAGCGCACTAGTTCGTAACCAGTTTATATCCGGATCACATGCCTTAGCAAAAACGCTCTTTGGCCTTTTAAGACCAAAAGACTTACTTTTATCCATTACCGGGCTTCCTTATGATACCTTACATGAAGTTATTGGAATCAAAGAAAACGAAAGTTCCCTCAAAAGTTTTGGCATACGTTATGATCAAATAGAACTAGTAGAAAACGACTTTAACTATGAAGCCATTGCTCAATATGTTGAAAAAAATAAGGTCAAACTCATTGAAATTCAACGGAGTAGGGGATATTCAACGCGAAAAAGTTTATCTATAGACAAAGTGGCCAAAGTCATAAAAATGATTAAAGAAAAAAGTCCAGATACAATTGTTATGGTTGATAATTGCTATTGTGAATTCGTGAGTAAAACAGAACCAAGTGAAGTCGGAGCTGACGTCGTAGTAGGTTCACTAATCAAAAACTTAGGAGGAGGAAT
The DNA here is from genome assembly GCA_944363675.1 of uncultured Bacilli bacterium. Classification (GTDB taxonomy): domain Bacteria; phylum Bacillota_I; class Bacilli_A; order RF39; family UBA660; genus Ventrenecus. Next base: position 12,298 of record CALVUT010000059.1, read on the forward strand.
AGCTTCAAACGGTGGATATGTAGTCGGAAAGAAAAAATATGTGGATTTAATTGCTGAAGCCTTGACACTACCTGGTGAAGGAAGAGAAGTAGGACCAAGTTTAGGAGCCAATAAATCTTTTCTTCAAGGAATATTCTTTGCCCCATCTGTCGTTGCCAGTGCCTTAAAAACCAACTATTTAGCCAGTGCTCTTCTTAAAAAATTAGGCTTTAAAACCGATCCGGACTTTTCCGAAGAAAGAGTAGATATCGTTTTAACAACGACATTAAATAACGCAGAAGAATTATGTGCATTTTGTGAAGGCATTCAGGCTGGAAGTCCAATTGATGCCTTTGTAAAACCAATTCCAATCGATATGCCAGGATATGATGATCAAGTAATCATGGCTGCTGGAGCTTTTACTCAAGGATCGAGTATTGAGCTGTCCTGTGACGGTCCTTTAAGAGAACCGTACATAGCTTATTTACAAGGTGGATTAACCTACAATACAGCAAAGCTTGGAATCTTAAAGGCAATCGATAAAATTATAGAAAAGAGGGAAAACAATGAAAGAAAATGAAACCTTTATTTTAGATACAGATACTGGAAGTGAAGAATGCCGTATTATTACGACCATGTTTTCGGAAACTCGTAAGAAATATTATGTGATTTATGAATATGTAGAAAATCCAAGTGATATCTTTGTTTCTTCTTATGATCCTACCGATGAAGAAGGCCTTCTTGAAGACATTAAAGAAGAAGACGAACTAAAAGAAATTATTGATTTTTTAGAAGAATATGAGGAGTTTCAAGATGAAATATGATATCAATGGGATATCTCTAAAATCATTAGATTATGAAATCTTAGAAGCGTTTTGTCAAAGAGTAAAAATCAAGCATCCAGAGGATATTCAAATAGATAAAAAAGCCAAAATAATAAGATATAAAAACCGAAAATTTAGCTATTATTTTCGTATAAATCAATTAGTTTTTTGTGAACAAAAAGAAGATAAAATTTATACCGTAGGGAAAAGAGTATCTAAAGGTAAGCCAATAAAAAGCAATCATGGTAGAGTGCGTACAAATCGAAAGATTTTAGTAGTAGGCGGACTAGCTCTTATCTTAGGCGTATCAGCATTCAAAAATCATACGAGTACCTTAGCGCCTCCAGTAGAATTAGAAACTGAAGCACCTCCAGTAGACCCCACACCTCAAGAAACAAAGCCAATAGTCCAAACGGAGCCTCCAGAGATAACAATTGACTCTTCTGAAGTAGAAACAGAAAATGAGCAATTAATAACCGTTACCTTACCAGAAGTCGTAGTAAAAGATTATCAGCTTGAAAAAAGAATAACAACAGATAATATTTTTGGACCCTATATTGCAAAATATGCAGATAAATATGGCTTGGATAAAAACTTTTTAAGTGCTTTGATTTCTCAAGAACGTGCGGATAACTATGAAAAAGACAAAAATTTAGGACAAATCACTGATTTGGCCTGTGGCCGCGGTTACACTTGTTATATGTACCAAAATGAACAACTCGAAGGAAAAGAAAAAATTTTTCTTTTGCCCAGTTTCTATAATGATTATCCCCTAAAAGATTTAGAAACTATGGGAACATTCCCAAAATTTACGAGCGAGGAGCAAGCTGTCATTCAAAAAGCTATAGCGTATCAAAAGCAAGGATATAAAGTTTATCGTAAAAAAGATTTTGCAAATAACTATGAATTAAATATTCAAGTAACTTCCATTATTTTAGCAGATTTAATCGCCGAAAAACAAGATTTATGGCGAGGGGCTGCTGCCTATCATGCTGGATCAAGTAGAGTTGCTCAAGATGCAAACTACGATGATATTTTTAGTGGGATAAATAGCGCTCAAGATCCAATGTACTTACCAAATATTATCCGGTATTTTACTGAAGAAGATTATCAAAAAGGATTTACAATCATGTTAAATGGTAACCAAAAAGTTCATTATATTTTAGAAAGGACTTTAAAGGAGACACAAAATGAAGAAACTGAAAATATTATACGAAGATAAACAATTGCTTATTTTAGAAAAAACATCCGGTGAATTAACCATTAGCACTCCAAAAGAAAAAGAAAGAACTTTGTATGCCGAGGCCAGCGCCTACGTCAAAAAACAATATCCGAAAAACAAAGTGTTTATAGTGAATCGCTTAGATAAAGAAACATCAGGTATCGTTGTTTTCGCAAAAAAAGAAGAAATAAAAAGATATCTTCAAATAAACTGGGATACTTGTGCACAACAAAGGGAATATATTGGTGTTGTCGAAGGAAAAGTTGAGAAAGATAAGGCAACTTTACAATACTTTTTAAAAGAAGATGCTTATCTAAAAGTACATGTTGCCCAAAAAGGTAAAAAAGCTATTACCAAGTATGAAGTAATGACTAAAAATAAAAATTATTCCTTATTAAAAATAAATATTTTAACTGGAAGAAAACATCAAATTCGTGTTTCCTTAAGTGAGATAAATCATCCACTTACAGGCGACAAAAAATATGGAGCTAAGAAAAATCCTATTGGGCGTTTAGCATTGCATGCGACAAAATTAACATTACAAGTTCCATATCGAAAAGAGCCGATACAAGTGGAATCAAAACCGCCCAAAGAATTTTTTGAGCTATGCAAAGAAAAAGGAGTTTGAAGTTATGGAAAGATTACAAAAAGTTATTGCTAACTCAGGATTTTGTTCCCGCAGAAAAGCAGAAGAGTACATTAAACAAGGTAAAGTATACGTCAATAATCAAAAAGTAAGTGAAATGGGGCGAAAAGTAAGCTATGAAGATGAAATTAAAGTGGATGGCGTAAATATTACAGCTAAAGAAGAAAAAGAGTATTATCTTTTATATAAACCAGAAAAAACAATTTCAAGTGTAAAAGACGAAAGAAATCGTCAAACTGTTCTAGACTTAATTCCAACCCAAGCTAGAATTTATCCAGTCGGACGCTTAGATTACAATACTACAGGGCTTTTGTTATTAACAAATGATGGCGAACTAACCAACATCTTAACGCATCCATCCCATCAAGTCGAAAAAATCTATCTAGCTAAAGTAGAAGGAATAATTACTCCAGCAGAATTCATGCATTTAAAAAAAGGGATAACTATTGAAAACCGTAAAGTTATTCCTACGTATGTCAAAATAAAAAAGACAAATAAGGAAAACAACACTACAAGTCTTTTAATAGGAATCGTAGAAGGCCGTAATCACATTGTCAAAAAAATGATGCAAAAATTAAATCATCCTGTGATCAAGTTAAAAAGAGAAACTTATGCCTTTTTAAACCTTGAAGGCTTAAGACCTGGTGAAGCCCGCAAACTAAGTATTAAAGAAGTCAAAAAATTATACGCTCTAAAATAAAAAAAGCCTTATGCGGCTTTTTCATTTTCATCCATTTTGACGTCTGAAAAGTTATCTTTTTGGCTTTCTGGAAAAGGAATCACGTTAGAAACTGTTTCCTCTACTTCCTCCAAAGAAATAATTTGAACAGGACAAGACTCAATAGCTTCCATAACAGCAGGAGAATCTAAATCCTCCTGACTAATGACATAAGAAAAACCTTCCTCATTAAAATCAAAATGTTTATTATCAATTCCAACACACGCTCCACAACCAATACAATTTTCTGTGTGTACAACTAATTTTTTCATAAAAAATAGCTCCTTCCGTAACCATTATAACCTAAAAACTTTTAAAAAATCAACTTTTATCCGTTTGCAAAATAAGGAAATTATGATATATTTATACTGAAAGGATAGTAGTTATGAAAACAAGGGTAGACAAGAACTTGAATGAATCCGAACAATATTTTCCAAGAAGAGTATCGAAAAATACTCAATTGTATGAAGAAATAAAAAATAGCGATTTAAATAATTTGGAGGTTGCTACCAATGCCAAGGTCATTGGCGATAATAATGCCCAAATTGATATTAATAAAATAAAAGAAATATTAGAAAAAAACTATCAAGATCCTCCAAAAAGAAGAAGTGTAAAATTTGATTTGCCTGAAGAAGAAGAAATCGAACTTGAAAAAACAAGGGAGTATGATATTAACACCATCTTAGAACATGCTCGTCAAGAAAAAGAAGTAGATTATGAGAAAGAAAGATTAAAGAAAATTCGTGATACACAATATGATATTTTAAAAAATTTAGAAATAGACGACGAGCCAAAAGCGACGACAGCAAAAACAAAAGAAGAACTTATGGAGTTAATCAATACAATTAATTTGAATGAATATCAAAATAAAAACAAAGACACAGAAGAAAACGTCGAAGAAGACTTTGAAGATACCGAAGACTATGAAGAAGAGGACACCGAAGAACTTAATCCACTAAATATTCTAAGTGACTTAAAGGGGGATGAAAATACCGTTGTCGCGGGAGCAAAAGAGTTTACAGAAGAAATAAAAGATGCAGAAGAAAAGAAAGAAGAACAAGAAGAAATTAATGAAGCATTAGATGAAACCTTAGATGAATCCTTCTATACAAACAGCATGTCCTTCAGCAAAAAAGACTTTGCCGATTTTGATGATTTAGAAGATGAAAAAGGAAGCATTGTGGTAAAAATTTTAATCGTTATTATTCTCATAGCCATTATTGCAGGAATTGTTTTATTCTTAAATGAATTCTTAAATTTAAATTGGTTTTAAAATAACAAGTAGCAAAAGCGAAAGTTATTTTTTTTAATTCATATATTTTTATATGAAAATGTTTTATCGAAATCCCTCAAAAAAATTAAAATGGCAAATAGGAGGAACAATTTTCGCCGTAGTTGGAATAACGATTATTTTGTTTATTCTTTTTAGCTCTAAGGCAACACCTAAACTAGTTTATTTAGCTAAAACAAATATAAACAAATATGTTGATCATTTGGCCTCGGATTATCAAAAAATCATCGTAGAGACAGAAGACTTAAACATTCTTACCATAAAAGAAAATGCTTCACAGGAAATAACTTCAATGAATTATGACATGAACAAAGTATATAAAATTGCTGAAAATCTGACAATCTATTTAGAAGAAAATATAAGTAGTCAAGCCAAACTAAACGAATACCTACAAACGAATAACTCCGTAGCTTCATCCAAAGGGTTAGTTTTAACGTTTCCTTTGGGTCAAATAAGTGAATCAATCTTTTTGAGCAACTTAGGGCCTAAAATTCCTGTTTTGGTCCGTTTTATCGATTCAGTCAGGACAAATGTCAAAACAACCGTAACAGATTATGGTATCAATAACGCTTTATTAAATATAAGTCTAGAAGTCAAACTATCCTACGAAATGATCACTCCTATAACAGAACAAAATCAAACCCTAGAGTACAGTATTTTATTAGATAGCCAAGTAATTCAAGGAGCAGTTCCAAATATTTATGGGGGTTATTTAGAAGACAAAAGCGCATTTTTAGAACTTCCTTTTAATCCTTAAGTGTGCTATACTAATAATAGGGTGAATAGCGAATGATTGGAAAACCATTTATTAATGAAGTAATCAATAAAGCAATTGAAGATTATTTAAAATATAAAGAAACGCCGAACGATATTCATATGTATACCTTTCCCGTTGTCGCTATTCGAACTTTAATCTTTATTTACGGGGAATTAGATATTATAAACCCCTACATTACAAAAAATGAACACAGTTTAGGAGGTTTCAACAGCAATCTTACGAAATATGGTTTCAAGGAAGATAAATTACAAGACCTTAAAGATCAATTCATAAAATTTAATGAACTGGCTGCCAGTAACCAAAGACCAAACTATGCCTTCTTAAATATTGAAAAATATCTCATAGAAATGTATTTTTGCAAGCAAAAAGCAATGGGCTTAACTTTAGAAAATCAAGAAGAGTTTAAAAATTATTTATATTTAGAAGAAAACACAAATCCATACATAGAGAAGAGCCTAGATGTTTATGTGGTAGATAAACACGAATTAAATGCATATTTTAATAGTTTAGCCTTTGAAAATGCACATACCTTTAATATAGCCGAGATTCCAAAAGAAATTTTAATTCCGGAGGCATATACACTTTTAGGATATAATCTTGAGCAAATTAGCAACATGACCAATACAGATTTAAGAAACATCAACACTCAAGTTTATCAATTCTTCCGTATTGATCCTAAAGATGAAAATAAAGATACAATGCTTCAAAAGGCCGTAAATTACTATCGTAAATATGGCAACCGTATTACAAGTGGCAATGGATATGTAGATTTCTTACTTTTTGCCAGTGTCTTAGCTACAGCCATTTTTATCACTTTGCTTTTTTCATTTAAAATTCTATAAAGGAGAACATATGAAATATATAATAATAAACGATCAAAAGTATTTAATTATGAAAGACGTAAAAGAGGCCGTTGACGAAGAAGAAATTGCAAAACGTTTAACAGATTATTTTTTACAATTTGATTACATCGTTGGGGATTGGGCCTACGGAAAACTAAGATTAAAAGGATTTAATAGCAAAACAAATCCAAATTTTAAAAATATAAATGACATTGATAAAGTAGAAGAGTACATCAATAATTACTGCGCCTATGGATGCAAATATTTCATTTTAAGTAAAGAAAATGAATAAATTGCATATGTCAATAGTTTTTGAAAATGTCTCAAAAAAATTTAAACATTAACGGGAAAATATTCTCGTTTTTGTTTGTAATTTTATATATTTTCTTATTAAAGACAAAGTATGTTTGAATATTAATAAACAGG
>CALVUT010000060.1 GCA_944363675.1 uncultured Bacilli bacterium
ATACTTCTTGTTTTTTACCTATGAATGCTGATGAAGCGGGATTGGTATCTAGTGATTGTGATTATACATTCAGTGTTAAAAATACAGGTTCTTTAAAGGCTAGTTATACGTTAAGGTTGGTTAATCAGGATACTAATACTATGGAAGCAAGTAAGTTAAAAGTGATCTTAAAAAGAGAAAACAGTGGAAATTTAGAGACGGTAGAAGGATTTCCTAAAACGATATCGGAGTTAAGTGATGGTTATTTACTTGAGGCTGAAATTGACCCAAATCAAATTGTTGTTTATCATATTCAAATTTATGTTGATGAGGCAAGTTATGTTTCAGGCGATGAAGGAAAGACTGTTGCTTATAAAATAGAAGGACATGGAGTTGTCGATGATGAGCAACCTCTTAATACTGAGCAAACAATAGCAGATGAGATCATTGAAACCGTTGACACAACCGGAGCTTGTCCAGTAGTAAATGAAGATGGGACAGTGCAAGTAACAAGTGCAGAAAGCGAGAATGGCTACCTTTGTAGTGCTCCAGATGACTATGGAACAAGCTATTACTATCGTGGGAATGTCACGAACAACTATGTTAGATTTGGTGATTATTATTGGAGAATATTAAGGATTAATGGAGATGGGTCTTTAAGACTTATCTATGATGGAACAAGTGCTCATGCTAATGGAGAATCTAGTACCGATAGACAACTTGGCATAGGTGTTTATAATTCATCAAGGGATGATAATGCTTATGTTGGCTATATGTATGGAACTGTAGGATCAACTAGTTATACAGAAACACATACAAACACTAATAATAGTACGATTAAAACCTATTTAGATAATTGGTATAAAGCCAATATTGAAGATAAGGGCTTATCTAGTTATGTCAGTGACACCTTATTTTGTAACGATCGCAGTTTATTACATGATACCGCCCAAGATTATGCAGGAGATCAATTTAGTAATTTAGGATATGGGCAAGAACTGACCGCTTATCGTTGGTATGGGAACCCAATATATGCGCAAGACGGAGATGAGTATGCTAATTTGATTAACTATCCGAATTTACAATGCAGTCAGCAAAATGATCGATTTACCGTTAATGATGAAGCAATAGGAAATGGAAATTTAATGTATCCAATTGGATTGATCACAGCTGATGAAGTTTATTTGGCGGGAGGCAACTCTTTTGAAAATAATACTGATTATTACTTATATACAGGAAATTATTATTGGACCATGTCAGCTTCCGATTTTTCTGGTGAGGGTTTTTATGCCAATGCTACGGTTGTAGTTGTTACTTGGGATGGTAATATGAATACACAAGGTGTGAGTTACGATGCTGATACCAGTGTTCGTCCTACTTTAAATGTTGTTGCCAGTGCTTTTAAATATGGGGATGGAACGATGAATAATCCATATCGGATGACGGAGTAGGGTTGTTAAATTGTTGTCAAATGATTGATAAATTAGGGAAACAAGGTTTATTGTTTCTCTTTTTGTTGGTATAGTAATTTTAGAATAGAAAGAGGGATGTGTGTGAAAGCACCAAGTGTTATGAGTCATTTAAAACCTGCTCATATTGAATGTAGTAAAGAGGATATTGCTGAGGTTGTTATTATGCCTGGAGATCCTTTACGGGCTAAGTATATTGCTGAGAAGTATTTAGAGGATGCTAAGCTTATTAATAAGGTTCGCAATATGTTTGGGTATACTGGTTATTATAAAGGCCAAAGAGTAACGGTTATGGCTCATGGTATGGGTATGCCTAGTGTTAGTATTTATGCGTTTGAGTTGTTTTATTTCTTTGATGTAAAAAAGATTATTCGGATCGGAACTTGTGGCGCGTTGGATGAAAGTCTTGGTATTCCGGATTTAATTATTGCCAATGAAAGTTATACGGAAAGTAATTTTGCTTATTCGTATAATGGTGATCCTACACATTTAGCTTATCCAAGTGAGTCTGTTACGAATCATTTGATTGAGTTAGCTCAAGAGAAAGGTCTTAAGTATCATGTTGGTAGTGTTATGTGTACGGAGCAATTTGGCTTTTATTCAGATAATGAGCATGTGTTAAAGAGAGTTCCAGAGGATATTCATTTACTAGGTGAAGAGATGGAGACGTTTGCTTTATTTCATATTGCAGATAGTTTTGATCGTGAGGCTGCAGCAATATTAACGGTTGTTGATAGTAAGTATAGTGAGGCATTTTTAACACCAGAGGAAAGAGAAAGATCTTTAGATGATATGATTACTTTGGCACTAGACAGTATTTTATAAGATTTCATTTTTTGATGAAGTCTTTTTTGTTGCATTTTTGTTTTTTGTATTTTACAATCTATGTGAGAAAAGAGTTTGGAAAGACTATGAAAAAGATTGTTAAATTATTTTGTTGGTGTTTTTTATTCGGATTCATTATTTTTCTTTTGGTAGGAACATTTGTTACGGCATTGTTTATTTTAATTGGTTTATTTGTTATACACTATGTAGTTAAAAAGGTGAATCAAAATAAAGTTCATTCTGATAATTCTATTTCAGTAAATGATCCAAATCAGGAAGAGATAATTACTAAAGATACGGTGTTGCTTCAGGGAAAATATAAGCAGTGTATTTTAGAAAGTAATGCTAATTTGGCTTTATTAAATCATGTGGTGGTTTCTGGGTTTGATGAAGATTATCCATCATCTTTATTTCAATATATATGCAGAAAGAATATTCCTTTAATGGTGAAGTTTATTTTAATGGATACACGAAAGCTGACTTTTTTGAATTGTGATCGTTCACCGTATTTGATTTATCCGATCGTTCGGAATAAGGAAGAAGAAATGGTTATGCAAAAAATTGCTACGGAGATTGATCGCCGCTATGATTTATTGCTTAGTAAAGGGGTTAAAGGGATAGAGGACTATAACTTGAAGGTAGAGTGTGCTCAAGATGTTTTACCTTATTTGCTTGTTTTTGTTCATGATTTTAGTGATTTTGTAGTAAATAAAAGTTTGCTAAAAAATATTCAAGCAATGCTTTTAAAGGGAAAAAAGGTTGGCGTTTTGTTTGTTTTATTTTCTAATGTTGAGAAAAAATTTCTTAAGTTAGGAATGGCTTCAAGTTTTGTTCAATATTTTTCGCAGGAAGAGAGTGAAAGTTATTTTATACATATTTTTGCTCAGCAAAATTTTGATCAAGAAATTGTAAGTTATTTTCAAAATTTGGTTAGTAAAGAAGTTTTAGGTGTTCAAGAGGTGGAAGAGTATGATGACCCTATGTATAATGAGATTGTTGAATTTGCTATTCAAACAGGTAAGATTAGTGCTTCTTTAATTCAAAGAAGATTTCGTTTTGGATATAATCGGGCTGCTCGTGTCATTGATTTGTTAGAAGCAAGGGGAATTATTGGACCTCAAAATGGTTCAAAACCGAGAGAGGTTTTAGTAAAGCATGATTAACGAGAATTAAAGTAAGAGATTATTCATATAGTTTTTTAGGTGAAATATATGAATAAGGATGTAACGTATTTGTTGTCTCATATTTATTCTTCGAATGAGAGTGTTTTAACGAATATATTGCAGTATCAGTATCAGTTATTCTTTTTGGATAATAAAGAAATGCAAAAAAAGATGCGAGAGATATTAAGGCTAGAGTTTAAACATTTAGAGGAGTTAGGGTTTCTTATAAAAAGGCTTGGTGGTTTGCCTATTTATGCAGATATTCAGTATGGAATTGTAGAGTTTTGGAATTCAAATGCGGTGTATTATGATACGGATGTTTCAACGATTTTAGAGGTGAATATTGAGGGAAAGAAGAAAGAAATTTCGAATTGTAAGATGCTTATGTATACGGTGAAAAGTGATGAAGTTACAAAGGTTTTACAGAATATTGTTGATGAGGATTATCAAATTTTAAGGTGGTTTATGAAGCTCAAAAGTAATTACTCTTGTTTGGAGTAATTTTCTTTTGACAAACGTATGTATGGAAGTTATACTTGTGTTGTGATGTTTTATGAAAGTAGAAAAGATTGTTAAAGTAAAGAATGGTTATGAGGTTTATGTTACAGGAAGAAAGTTTTTTGTTTATGAGGATGTTTTATTAAAGTATGAATTGTTACTTCGAAAAAAGGTTAGTGAGGCTTTGATTGAGGAAATTTTAAAAGATAATTGTTTTTATGAGATGTATGAAAAGGGGCTTAAGTTTTTAAAAGTAAAGATGAGAAGTGTACGTGAGGTTTTCGAATATCTTAAGAAGGAAGGGTATGATTCTTGGAATATTCAAAAAGGAATTGATCGTTATGAAAAGGAAGGTTATTTAAGTGATGAAGCTTATGTAGATAGTTTTTTACATGATGCTCTTTCTTTATCTTTAAAGGGCCCTTTAAAAATGAAAAAAGAGTTACAGGCTAAAGGAATTGCTGAGACTTTTTATGAGGACAAATTAGAAGGCATTTCTAATCGGGTTTGGCTTGACCGAATGAAAAAAATTGGGGAAAAGAGAAGACGAGCTGATCATCGTTCTAGCGAGAAGATGTTTAAAGAAAAGTTAAAAGCTTATTTATATCAAGAAGGCTATTCTTATGAAATGCAAGGATGTATGGAAAATGATTTTGGTGATAATCGAGATCAAGAACTTATTCGGCAAGAAATTATAAAAGGAAAGAGAAGTTTGGGCTACAAGTATTCTGGTTCGGCGTTGAAAGAAAAGCTTAGAATGCGCTTGTATCGTAAGGGTTTTTCTTTAAGTGAGATTGATGAGGCTTTAAAAGAGGAATAATATTTGTTATAATTGGAGTAGAAATGGATGGTATTATGAAAAGTAAGAAGTTTATTGTAGATTTGGTGGGGGCTTGTTTTGTTTTCGTTGTGGCTTTTTTGATTTTAGGAATGAATAGTGTTGGTGATGTCAATCTTTCTGTTTTTTTGCCATTGTTTTTCTTTGTTTATGCTCTTATTCATTTGGTTTTGTTTGGGGTTCATTATAAGGATAAAGAGTATTCAGATTTATTTTTAGGTATTGAAGGTATTGTTTTTGGGCTCGGAACAGTGTTTTTAGATGTGCTTGAGACGCCTAAGTATCTTGCGTTTACTATTTTGTTGTGGACATTGTTTTGGGGGTTAATTAAGCTTAAAAAAGCAGATTATTTTCATGATCGTAAGAGTAAGCATTGGTTGGTATCGGTTGTTAGTTTGCTTTTGTTTTTTGCCATTAGTGTGGTGGTGAGTATGAATTTGGCCTATGAGGCTAGTGTTCAGATTTTAATTATTGGCTTTTACTTGTTGTTTTTAGGAGTGTTCGATCTATATGAGGCTATGTTTTTAAGTTTGACGAAAGGAAAATTGAAATGAAGACTGTTCATGATTTTAAAGAATATCAGATTATTGATATGGCTAGTGGGATGAAATTAGAAAATTGGAATGGAGTGATACTTCGAAGACCTGATCCACAGATTATATGGACAGATAAACAAACTAGTGAAAAGCATAAGATTGATGCTTATTATGAACGGAGTAGTTCTGGAGGGGGAAGTTGGCATATTCAAAATCCTAATTTGAAAGAAAGCTGGACAGTGCATTATCGGGATTTAGTTTTTGGTCTTAAGTTAATGGGGTTTAAGCATACTGGACTTTTTCCTGAACAGGCTTATAATTGGAATTTGATTCGAACTAAGATAAAGGATAGTAAACGCCCTTTGAAAGTTTTAAATTTGTTTGCGTATACCGGTGCGGCTAGTATTGCCGCTTTAAAAGAAGGCGCTAGTGTGGTGCACGTGGATTCTTCGCGAGGAATGATTGATTGGGCTAAAGAGAATGTAAAGTTAAATCATTTAGAAGATAGAAATATTCGCTTTTTGGTTGATGACGTAGTTAAATTTGTCAAAAGAGAGATACGAAGAGGAAATAAGTATGATATCATTTTGATGGATCCACCTAGTTTTGGAAGGGGAAGCAAAAATGAAGTTTGGAATATTGAGAAGGACTTGTATGCTTTGATTCAAGATTGTGTTGAAATTTTAAGTGATCAACCGGTTTTATTTTTGGTGAATTCTTATAGTACAGGATTATCAAAAACTATTTTAGAAAATATTTTGCGCCTTACGGTAAATAAAAAGTATCCTGGTTTTTTGTCTAGTGATGAGTTAGGTATTCAAATGCAAGATAGTCCTCTTTATTTACCTTGTGGTATTTATGCCAGATGGGAAAGTGAGTTAAGTAGTTTTGAACATTAAAAAAATTAGCTTTTTGAGGCTAATTTTTTAGTCTTTGTTTGTCACGATTAGTTTCATTGCTGTCTTGTTTTCGCCATCGATTTTGACATCACTGAACGCGGGAATGACAATTAGGTTTTCACCGCTAGGAGCTAGGAATCCTCTGGCTATGGCAACTGCCTTAATTGCTTGATTTAAGCTACCAGCACCTATAGTTTGAATTTCAACTTCTTTTTTTTCACGATAAATGTTCGCGATTGCTCCAGCAACTTTGCTCGGATTAGACTTTGATGATACTTTTAATATTTCCATATTGGACCTCCATGGTTCCATTATATGAATAGAAGTTTTTCTTTATGCTAAATCATTAGAAGGAGGCAAGCAAGAAATAATCCTAAATTTAAAACAACATAAAGAAGAATAATTGCATTGGTATATCCAGCTTTTTTTTCTCTTTTTAAAATTAAGGTGTTTGTTTGGTCTAAGGTTTCTTGTTCTTTTTTCCGACGCACTTCTTCCAAAGGTATAATATTATTTAATCTACGATTTATATCTAAAACTTTTTGACTATTGGTGCCATTTTCTACCAGATAATTGGTATGAATAATTGTATTGTGTAAGATCTCACAGTTAAAATCAGACAAGTTTTCTTCGTTTCGTTTGGATGCTTCTAAGTATTCAGTAAATTTTTCTACACTTTTTTCTTCTTCCAAAGTACGCTTTTCTTTTTGAATCAGACTATAGAAATCATTTCGGGTTAAGGTATCATCATGAACTGGATAACCTAAAGCTTGTTTTAATGTTTTTAAAGTTACAACGGGCATTTTTTGCTTCAAAGAGTTGTATAAGTTTAGTACAAACTCAGGATTTTCTGTATCAAAACGGTATTTACGATTTTGAGCGTCTGTAAAAGAAATGAATTGTTCTTGTTCTTTTTTGACTATTTTGAATTCGATAATTTCGGGATACATTTGATATTCTTTTTGTTCAGCTGCTAAGATTTTATTTGTTTCGATGTAACAAGTAATGATTTCAAATAGTTCTTGGGCGGTTATTTCGTTTGGAGTACTAATACGAGTACGAAAGTGTTCATTATGAAGTATATCAGGCAAATAAAAAACACTTAGGTCCAAGGCTTTTTGCGTATTGCCATTAGTGAATACTAGATAGTTTTGATCTAAATACAAACTCTCCTTTAGTATAGGACTGTTGTTTAGCCATGCATTTAAAAAATACTTGTTTTGCTCCATAATCCCTGGCATATAATCACCTATTCTAGTCCAATTATAGCATAGCTTCTTGAAATTGAAAAGATGTTACCAAAGGTATTTTGGAAAAAAATTAAAATTATTTTGATGAATTGTAACAGATTTAATTTCATTCGACAATGAAATAATAAAAATGTAGTATAATATTTAAAAGGAGATGAATTGCTTGGAAAAAATTGAAGCAATAAATGCTATTGAAGAATTAAAAAAATATCAAACAGAAACTAATAAAATTGAAGCAAAAAAAGCTCTAGATGGTTTTCCTAAAAAATGTTATGATACTATTTCAAGTTTTTCTAATAAATATGGTGGAATTATTATATTTGGTGTAAATGAAGAAAATAAATTTAGTATAGATGGTGTTTATGACTTAAATG
>CALVUT010000061.1 GCA_944363675.1 uncultured Bacilli bacterium
ATATCTACTTTTACCTTTTGTCATAACTACTCACTCCTACTTCTATTATGGCTTACACTATCGTATTTATTACGATGATCATTATAACAAAAAACAACTGTGTTTGTAAATTTACAGTTGTTTGACAGTTAATTATTTCAATTTAAATTCATTTAGATCAAAAGATACTTGGGTTGGTTGTTGTTCTATAGGTTTATTTATCTCTTCTTGTTTGGTTTCTATATCTACTTTCGGTAAAACTTCAATTATTTTATGTTTAGAAACCATTGAACCTGTACTTGCTAGGTCCATAATTGGGATATCGCTGGCTTTTACATTGGCTGTTTTATCTTCGGCAATAATGGTGAGTTCACTTCGTGATGTTGCTGGAACAGCACTAGTAATTTCGTAGTTTGTACTTTTAACCTTTTTTAAGATGCTTAAGCCACGTTTAGCTCTGCCTGTTTCTTCTAAATCGGAAGCTTTGATACGCTTCATGGTATTTTGATTTGTTAAAAGTGTAATGTATTCCGCATTGTCTAAATTAATGGCTAGGGATACTTCGTCTTCTTTTAAAGATATGCCTATGACACCACTGCCCCGAGTACCGACTAATGGTACTTCTAGTTTATTAAAGATACACGCATAGCCAGATTTAGAAATAATCATGACTTTTTCCATTGCTTCAATTACACTTACAACTTCATCCTTATCTTTTAATTTCATTGAGGCCATGGCTTTTGATGTTCTTGTAACTTCATAGTCTTTCATCTTTGTTCTTTTGATCATACCTTGTTTGCTTATGGATAAAACGTCTTTGTCCGGTTCATAAATAAAGGAGGCAATGAGTTTTTCTTCAGGATTTAAAGTTACGATATTGTTAATGTGTTTTCCTAAATCTTTCCATTTTGCTTCAGGTATTTTATGAACGGGAAGGAAAATATAGTTACCCATATTTGTAAAGAAGACAATATGATCTAATGTGGTTACATCAAAGAGATTGATTAGATAGTCACCTGGTTTCATTGTAGGGGCTTCCGTTCTGGCAGCATAACTTTTACTACTTACCCGTTTAATGTAGCCTTCTTTGGTTACAACGACAACAACGTTTTCTTTTGGAATCATGCTTTTTAAATCAATTTTAATTTCGGTAACTTCATCTTTGATTTCGGTTCTTCTAGCATCCGCATATTCTTTTTTTATTAATTTCAGTTCTTGTTTCATTACATGTTTTAAAGCTTCCTCATTATTCAATATTTGTTCCCAGATATACATATCTTTTTGTAATTTCGCCATTTCATTTTGAAGATCGACGATATCGGTATTGGTTAGACGATAAAGTTGTAATTCAACGATGGCTTTGGCTTGTTCATAGGTAAAGTCATATTCTTTACATAGATTTTCAATGGCATTACTTTTGTTTTTACTTGCTCGAATCGTAGCAATTACTTTATCTAGAATGCTTATGGCTTTCATGAGACCTTCTAAGATATGGAACCTTACTTTGGCCGCTTCTAAATCGAACTTCGTTCTTCTTGTGACAACTTCTTTTTGATGGGCGATGAAAGCATCTAAAATGTCTAAAACGCCAACAAGTTTTGGACGACGATTGACAATGGCTACCATATTAAAATTGTAGTTGATTTGTAAATCAGTATTTTTTAATAGGTAATTTAAGACCAGTTCGGCATTAGCTTCTTTTTTTAAGTCAATGACTAAGCGAGCCATATGCTCGTGATCTGATTCATCAATAACGTCATTAATTCCTTCAATCTTTTTATCAAGTTTAATATCAATAATCTTTTTTAAAAGTTGTTCTTTTACTACTTCGTAAGGAATGGAATGAACGATAATTTGTTTTTTGCTGCCTTTTTCAACAATTTCTGTTTTCGCTTTTAAAACGACTTTGCCTTTTCCTTTAGTATAGGCTTCAATTAAACCTGCTTTTCCTTCAATCACTCCACCCGTTGGAAAGTCTGGTCCAGGCATAATTTCCATGATGGTCTCTAAACGACAATTCGGAGACTCAATTCGCTTGATTGTAGCATCGATAACCTCGCCTAGGTTATGGGTTGGAATGTTGGTAGCATATCCGGCAGAAATACCGGTTGAACCGTTTACTAAAAGATTAGGAAATGAAGCTGGTAAAACGGTGGGTTCTAGTTCGGTATCATCAAAGTTATAGGTCATTTGAACCGTATCTTTTTTGATGGAATCAAGCATTACCTCGGCAAATTTAGATAATCTTGCTTCGGTATAACGCATAGCCGCTGGTCCATCGCCATCGATACTACCATTGTTTCCGTGGATGTCAATTAGGCACTCCCGCATTTTCCAAGGTTGACTCATCCTTATTAATGCATCATAAATAGATGAATCTCCATGTGGATGGAAGTTACCCATGATATCTCCGACCGCTTTCGCGCTTTTCCGATAGGGCTTATTGTGCGTGAATCCTGAGATGTACATGGCGTATAAAATACGTCTTTGCACAGGTTTTAAACCATCACGAACATCTGGGAGGGCACGTTCTTGAATGATTTCTTTGGAATATCTTCCAAACCCGGTCTCCATGATTTCTTCTAAACTGTAGTCATAAATTTTTTCAATAATTGTTTTTTCTTCACTTTTCTTCGGCATGTTATCACTTCCTAAAATCGTCTTCTAATGTAAAGTCTACATTTTCGTTAATCCATTCTTTTCTTGGAGCAACTTCATCCCCCATTAAAACATGAATTCTTTTTTCCGCGATGGCAGCATCGGTTAGATTTACTCTTAAAAGTCTGCGGTTGGCTGGATCCATTGTTGTTTCATATAGTTCATCGGCATCCATTTCACCTAGTCCTTTAAATCTTTGAATTTTATAATTACCTTTTAATGTTTTTTTACGTTCTTCTAGTTCTTCATCGGTCGCGATGTATTCTTTGCCCTTGCTTGTTTCAATCGAATACAAAGGAGGTGTAGCGATATAAAGCATACCTTGTTCAATTAAAGGCCGCATAAACCTATAGAAGAAAGTAATTAAAAGGATTTGAATGTGAGAGCCATCAACATCAGCATCAGTCATGATAATGACTTTGCCATAGTTACTTTCACGGTAGTCAAAGTCTGCTCCTAAGCCAGCTCCAATGGCGTATTCTAACTGTCTTAACTCAGCATTGGCCTCAATATCTTTCGCACTGGCTTTTTCACAGTTTAACACTTTTCCTCTTAAAGGTAAAATGGCTTGGGTTTCTCGGTTACGATGAGATTTAGCTGACCCTCCGGCACTATCTCCTTCGACTAAGAACAGTTCATTTTTCGCATAATCTTTACCGGTTGCTTTGGCTAGTTTCTCGGCTAAAATACGTTCTTTACTGGCATTTTTACTGCCACCTTTACGAACGCTTTCCCGCGCTTTTCTGGCAGCTTCACGAGCTTGTTTACTTTTGACCGCTTTTTCTAAAATGGCTAAGGCTGTTTCTTTGTTTTCTTCTAAAAAGAATTTTAAATTTTCGTAGGTAATGCTTTCGACGACGCTTCTTGCCTCAGGAGTTCCTAGTTTTCCCTTTGTCTGTCCTTCAAATTGTAAAAGTTCTTCAGGAATTTTAACAGAGATCACGACACTTAATCCTTCACGGACATCTCCACCATCTAAGCTCGCATCTTTTCCTTTTAGAAGGCCATTCGTCTTGGCATAGTCATTAAAAGCTTTTGTAATTCCGGTTTTAAAACCTACTTCGTGGGTGCCACCATCACTTGTTTTGACGTTGTTGACAAAAGATAAAATTTGTTCGTTATAAGAGTCGGTATATTGCATGGCAATATCTACTTCGATCGTGTTTT
This sequence comes from uncultured Bacilli bacterium, assembly GCA_944363675.1. Lineage (GTDB taxonomy): Bacteria > Bacillota_I > Bacilli_A > RF39 > UBA660 > Ventrenecus. The sequence continues at coordinate 3,805 of CALVUT010000061.1, forward strand.
TGGTTTGATCAAAATGAATGACTTTACTAATCGCATTTTTTCCTTCATTCATGTATTCTACAAACGAAATGATACCATTTTCATAATGATATTTGGCACTTAAATTGTCTTCTTCATCGATGACTTCGATCGTGACATTGGAAAGCAAAAAGGCACTTTCTTGCATTCGTTCACAAATCGTCGTAAAAGAGAAATTACAATTTTTAAAAATTTCTTTGTCAGGCAAAAAGGTTACGATTGTTCCCGTTTTTTTGGATTCGCCAATGGTTTTTAACGGACTTTCGACTTTGCCGCCATCTTTAAATTTAATTTGGCTGATTTTGCCTTCGCGATAAATTGTTACTTCCATGAAGCTTGATAAAGCATTAACAACGGATCCACCAACGCCATGTAAGCCACCAGAGACTTTATAACCTGCATTTTCAAATTTACCACCAGCATGTAAAACCGTATAAATAACTTCTGGGGTACTTTTGCCACTTTCATGCATGCCGATTGGAACACCGCGGCCATTGTCGGCAACAGTAATCGAGCCATCTTTATGCAATAAAATTTTGATATAATCCCCATACCCATTAATGATTTCATCAATGGAATTATCGACAATTTCCCATACTAAATGATGCATACCACGTTTATCGGTTGAACCTATATACATACCGGGACGTTTTCTTACGGCTTCTAGGCCTTCTAGTATTTTGATTGAATGTTCATCATAAGTATTTTTGTTTGCCATATAAAACTTCCTTTCTAGTCTTTTCTTAACCTAGATCAGTATATCATGTTTTTTCTGATTTCGTAAAGTTTTTTACGTTAAACCAGTGTCTATTTCCTTTGAAAAAAACAACGATTAGGTTGTTTTTAATGATAATATTTGCTAATTGTTTCTTTTTGAATACGATGACGAACAAGAGAGAGTGTTTGCATTTCAAGTGCACTTTGAGTTTGATCAAATGTTTTCTCGTCGGTATCAAATTCTTCACTAAACTTAGCATGTTCTTCTAGTTTAGGAAACATTTCTTGGAGAGCTTTATTGTAGGCTATGATTTGGGTTGCTTCTTCTTCTGATAATTGTTTACCAAAAAAGGTATCTTTTTTCGAAAACGGTACATATATCATAGCTAGATAATCTACATAATTTGCCATTAAAGCTAAATAGTAATCTTCAATTTGACGAGACTCGGCCTCTTTTTCTATGCCACTTTGCTTGCGCATGTCATTTTTTATGAGTAAAGTGGCTAAACCCTGATCAAATAAAATTACATCTGGTTTCATATCCATAACTTTTTGAATACGGTAGAGAACGTCGCAGTTTTTGTATGGTGCATAAATGTTGTTCATTAAGGCAACGTCACAGTTTGCCGTTTTAAAACTTTGATAGAGTTTAAATAACATTTCTGTTTTACCAATTTTAGGCGTGCCAATAATTTCACACATGAACGGTTTGGTCAAATTGTTGGTGGCTTTGAATCGTTTTAAGATTGTTTTTTGAATTTTTAAATTTCTGGATATGGTTGGTTCGGCTAATTGAATATTTAATAGGTTCAAATAGGAATTTAATTTTAAATTGTCAGAAATCGGATAAGGAATGCCTTGGTTGTTTAATTTTCTAAAAACAGGTTTTAAGGCTTCTTGCTCCAAAGATTCAATGCAATGGGCTTCTAAAAGAAGAGTATTTTCTTCCGTAAATGCTTTTATGCGATCATAGCTCGCTATAATGTTGGCTACATTCTCACCAAAACGAGCTTGTAAAAGCTCTTTTGTATATTCCGGTTTTCTTAAACTTTCATGTAGAAACCCAGCCATTACCAGTTCATCACTACACCCCATGCTTTCTAATATAAGCCCGATATTTAACGCATGCATAAATTCTGCTTCTGTTTCACACATGCCGGCGACAAATCTTTTGGCATCTTCTTTACTATTCATACTTCCTTCTTTCTAAACCCACTTTTCACTCTTTTTCATTATAACATACCCTGCTTTTTTAGCCTATATCTTTTTTTCAAATTATGATACAATGTTGGCAATAATAGAAAAGAGTTTGATGGAGTATGATCGAGTTAAAAGAAGTCAGTAAAATTTATCGTTCCAAAAAAAGTGTAGATACTCTTGCTTTAAAGAATGTTAGTCTTACCTTAGAAGATAAAGGTATGGTTTTTATCTTGGGTAAAAGTGGTTCGGGCAAGTCTACGCTTTTAAATCTTTTGGGTGGGTTGGATAAACCTAGTTCAGGTGAGATTTTCATTCAAGGAAAAAGCATGAAGGAATTTACAGAGAAAGATTTTGATCGGTACCGCAATAGCTTTGTGGGGTTTGTCTTTCAAGAGTTTAATTTATTAGAAGATTATAATGTTTACGAAAACATTGAACTTGCTCTAGCTTTACAGCAAAAAAAGGATGAAAATCATTTCATTCATCACCTTTTAACCTCTTTGGATTTGGAAGGTTTAGAAAAAAGAAGAATTAATGAGCTTTCTGGTGGTCAAAAGCAACGGGTAGCTATAGCTAGGGCTTTAGTAAAACGCCCTAAATTATTACTTTGTGATGAACCAACAGGTAATTTAGATCAAAAAAGTGGTCAAGAGATATTTACGATTTTAAAAGAGATTAGTAAACAAAATTTAGTTGTTGTTGTTT
>CALVUT010000062.1 GCA_944363675.1 uncultured Bacilli bacterium
ATATCTACTTTTACCTTTTGTCATAACTACTCACTCCTACTTCTATTATGGCTTACACTATCGTATTTATTACGATGATCATTATAACAAAAAACAACTGTGTTTGTAAATTTACAGTTGTTTGACAAAATTAATTTTTATATGAATCTAAAATTTCTTTTATTCCTTTGTATGGTAAGTAAGCACAGTCTTTGCGATGACCTTGTTTATAGATTTCTTCGAAAACGTTAGCTTCTTTCAGTAATTCGTGATTGTATTCTTGATGCTCTAACATTTTTTCTATATTTGTTAAATACTGTTTGGCTTCGTCTACACTCTTACCAATAAGGTTATGAATCATGATTGAAGTTGAGGATGTGGCTATAGCACAGGCTTCACCATCAAAACACATGTCTTCAATAATTTTTGTCTCAGGATCAATTTTTATGTAAATGTCTAGATTGTCAATGCAAGAAGCTATGCTCGTATTGACTTTAGGATATTCTTCTTTGCGATAATGATGCTCTGGGTGCATATAATGTTCTAAAATAATATTTCTTCTTTCTTTCTCGTCCATTATAGCATCTCCTTTAAAATCTTTTCTTTATTTTCTAATAATTCTACTAAGGCATCAATATCGCTTTCGGTGTTATAAAAATACAAGCTTACTCTTAAACTGTTTTTTACACCTACTTCATTTTTTAAAATTTTAGCACAGTGGTTGCCGGCTCTTACGCATAGTTTATACTTGTTTAGATAATAGGCTACATCTTGACTAAAGATGTCTTCGACATTGAAAGAAATAATGCCACTGTCGGACTCAAGGTTTAAAATGTCTAAATGCGGGATGCGAATGAGTTTATTCATAGCATATTTTCTTAGATTTTTTTCGTATTCAGCAATTTTATCCATACCGATTTTATTCAAATAGCGAATTGCTTCGCCTAGGCCTATTACCCCGGCAATGTTTGGGGTACCTGCTTCTAATCTTGTTGGAAGCTCGCTGTAAATCATTTCAGCTGGGGAATCAAAGGATTCATTCATTCCACCCCCAAGATTTTGGGGCTCCATCTCGTTTAACAGTTCTTTTTTTCCATATAAAACGCCTATACCCGTTGGGCCACACATTTTGTGACCTGAAAAAACTAAAAAGTCTACATCTAGGTCTATAACATCAGTTTTACGATGTGGAACACTTTGAGCACCGTCCATAACGACAAAAATATTGTGTTCATGGGCAAAAGCGGTAATGTCTTTCATCGGTCTTTCATCCCCTAGAACATTAGTAATGCCAGCTAAAGCAATGACTTTAGTGTTTGGCGTGACGACTTTTTTAACATTTTCTAAAGTGACATAGTGATTTTCGTCTAAAGGAATATACTTTACTTGGGCACCTATTTCATTTTGCAAACGGAACCATGGCATAACATTTGAAGCATGTTCACTGGTTGTAATTAAGATTTCGTCGCCGGCATCTAAGAATTTTTTAAAAAAACCGTTGGCAATCATATTTAGGCCCTGGGTGGCCCCACTAGTGAAAACAATACTTTCTTTGTCTTTCGCATTGATAAATTTACGCACTTCTTCACGAGCTGATTCATATTCCATATCGACTTTATAGGATAAGTCATAGTCCCCACGATGGGCATTGGCTGAATAGTTTGCATAGTATTCCGTTATTTTATCCATGACGCACTGTGGCTTTAGAGTTGTTGCCCCATTATCTAAGTAAATGTAGTCCTGTTTTAGCAAAGGAAAATCTTCTCGGTTCATCGTTTCCCTCCTTTCTTTTTTCACAGAGAACTCTGTGCTTGTTATAGTCTATTCCATACTTAAAATTCATTTTATAATATTTGTCCGGCCAAAAAGAAGTTTTGGGTCAATAAATTCATACAATATGGTCATGGCTATACTTTTCAAGCTATAGATGACTATAATTTTTCTGGTTGTATAAAAAACTTCCGGTTTTATTGTATCACGGAAGTTTTTATTTTAATAGTTTTTCTGGATTAAAGATGGCTCATTTAAGTAAATTTGTTCGATTTTCAAAAGTTTATTATAGTCCTCATTTGTTAGATTACGAAGAATCTCTCGACCTTTTGTTCCTCCGTTTATGAAAAAACTTAGGCTATCTATTTCTCTTCTTTGTAAAATACTTGGAGAAAGTTTACCATCCGAATTGATTGGCGTTTCTAAAAATTTGTAAAATAGTTTGATTATATCTTGAGGTTTAAATTCCCGTTCAAAGACATCTTTCAGAAAAGCTGTTAATTGATCTGAATCATAAAAGGAAAAACCAAAATGCGCTAAAAAAAGATTTTCATCTAAAATATAGATATTACTTTGATTAAGAATACTGAAGAAAGCCAAAAAGAATTCAGGAATAGTTGTTATGCTTTTTCCTTTAGGTTGGATTTTTTCTTCAGGTTCTTTATGCATAAAATTAGGCTCTTTTTCGACTTTTTCTTTCTTTTCTTCTGGGATCTTTTCTTCGGCTGCAGGTTTGTTTTCTAAAGTTTTAGCAATTTGACGATAGACATTGGCAATACTTTCGACAATTTGATATTTTTGAGGATCCCTTTTTTGAGCTACTTGTCTTGTTAACCGTGCAACATGCTCATTCATTGTGATTTGAAAATTTTTCTCATCCATGGGATTTAAATAACCATATTGAATAATTTTAGGTAAGTAATCGTCAAAGGAACGAGATACGTCTCCTAAAATATCTTTTAATCCGTCAACGTTTTCATATTTGCTGAGAATAAGACCTAAAAGATCTAATTTTAGGGTTGCGATTTTATGATCGTATAAAATTGCCATTAGAATTGTTAAAGTATTTTCTAGTTTTATAGTTTCTTTATCTATTGGCATGTTTACTCCTCCTAATTAAATTTATAAATTTTACGAGCTAATCTGTAGATAGGGACAGATAGAAATTTTGGGGCACAGCTGGCTCCTGATAAAGACAAACGACATGTCTTATACAACTTGCGATTTTTCTTTTTTAAATATTGCCACAGTTCTTTTCTTTTTTCATCAGCTTCTTTGGTATGAGCAACTTGCAAAAGAATGGTTGTAACGGTCATCATAATATCAATATAATGAATTAAATATTTCGCACACCTTTTATTTGTTTGCCAGTAATCATAAGGGTCAAAGAAGTCAATCATCGTTTTGGTAACCAGTATTTGTTGATCGATACGACTAATCATCACCGATTCATTTACAGATTGATCGGTTCTGCCGATAAAATAACGATAAAATGGGACGTTTAAATAATACATCGTTGTAATTTTTGGTAATGGATAATAGACAAAGATGTTGTCGACATAAAAGGTATGTTCAGGCAATTTGATGTTAGTACTTCTTAAGAATTTTGTGTTATAGATGACTGAATGCATAAGTAAGTAAGCATCCTTTTTAAAGTGACCAACGCTTGCCCAGGTAAACACTTTATTTTCAGGAAGAGTCTTTTTGTAATTAATTTCTTTCGTGCCGTCTGCTCTTTCATAGACATAGTTTACGACCATCATATCAACAAGTTTATTATCCTTTTCTAAGTCTTTGATGGTTTTTAAAACTCTTTTTAAGGATTCTTCATCTACCCAATCATCGGAATCTACTACTTTATAATAAAGTCCAGTAGCTAGTTCAAGGCCTTTATTTACACCTGAACCATGACCGCCATTTTCTTTATGAACAGCCTTGATAATACTTGGATACTTCTTAGCATATTCATCGGCGATTTTACCTGTATTGTCTTTACTGCCATCATTAATTAAAATGATTTCAACATCTTCGCCTCCACTTAAAAGGGTTTTAATACAATGTTCCATATAACTTTCGGAATTATAACATGGAACTGCAAAAGTAATATATTTCATACACACACTCCTAGTTTAATTATAGTAGGAAATAATCGAATTGGCAAGATTTTCTCCAATTGCTTCTATGTTATTCATGACCCAAAGAGCATCGTTGTACTCATCATGATAAGCAATTTCAATCAAAGAGCCACATGGGACAAACAAGTCATTTGCTTCACCTAAAGAACCTCTAGCGAATTTTACACCCCGATGATAGGAATAATTGTCATTGCCATCATATATACTCCAAAGATTTTCATAAATATTTGAAGCAATGGAAAAAGCAAGTGAGGTTTCGTTGTCGACATAAATTTCAATTCCTCTAGCGGTATGATGAGAAGAAGCATTTGAGTGAATTGCAAAGTGAAAATCGGCATGGACATAGTTACTCGTTGCTGTCCAGGCATTGATGTCGGTAGCTGGGTTATTACGATAAACTATGAATCCTGCTTCTTTTAACTTGCTTTCTACAACATCTGCCACTCGATTCATGATAGCCATTTCTGTAGTGTAACCGACACTGGATACACCATAGTTTTCATTTTGGTTGGACGGACTCAAGAAAATCACTGGGGTTTTTTCGTTGATTTGAAAATTATAGGTGTTAATACTTGAATCGTAACGATTTTTACTTACGGCAATAGTTTTGATTGTGACGTTTTCATTAATCACTATTGGGACTGTATACACATTACTTGATGGAGTTGGATCGCTTCCATCGGTGGTATAGTAAATAGTTGCTTTATTCGTAGTCGTATTTAAAGTTACCACCGTGCCTTTTTTAATAAAGGTTGGATTATGGGAAACGTAGACACCATTTGTTGTTTCCTTTTTACTTATATAGACATCTATAGAAGACGTCTCAGCGATTTCTGTGTAATCTTCATATACCGCTTCTAAAGTAAGGTTATAATTTTTTTCCTCTTGAAAGATAGCGGCAGGAACAATAATTTTATTTTCTTCCGGATACACCTCGAAACGATCGTAAAGGCCATCGCTACTGGTCAAAGTAATGTAAAAATGATTTGCGTTCGTTCCTCCGGTATACTCTAGGTTAATATCATTCCATCTTGTACTATAACCATTTACTGGACTGGTGATGTTTACCTTTCCAACAATAGGTGTATTCAGATAGAAATTAAAGGTACTTGTAATACGATGAGAGGCGTTACGTAAGTAGGCGGTTATTCGCCCTGAATATCCTTCTACTACTTCATAAGGTATAGATACATCGACACTTGTAATTTCTGTTTCATATAGTTTTTCTTTGCCATAATAAAGTTCTATTTCATAAGACTCATTGTAATCAAACCCTAAAATATAGAGATTTAAATCTCTTGTTCCAGATAATAAATGATCTTTTTCTTTTAATATAGTCGCGTCTTTATAAGTATAAGTCAAAGTGTTTGTACTTTCTTTTTCAATGCCATTTTTATTTTTGGCAATGGCTTTGATTTCAAACGTATCGTTATATTCTCCCCGGAAATCTGTTAAAGAGATACTTGTTGTTTCACTTTGGTAGGTATATTGTTTTTTGCCATCTTTCCATATTTCTACGACATATTCTGTAGCATGGTGGCTTTCGGTAACATTTAAAACAAGATTTTCACCAACCTCAACCACTTCTTCAATGGAAAATTCGCTTAGTTTTGGATTTAAAAAGCTTCGATAACCAATCCAAAAGCAGGCAAAATTGATTAAGATTAAAATTACGACACCAATAACAATTAAAGTGCTTTTATATGAATACCGCATAACCCCTACTTCCTTTACTCTTTAGACATTATACTAAAAGTTCAAAAAAAAAGATAGTCAAAACAATCTTTAATTTTCATAAAATTGTTCGGCGTAGGCAATAACTTGTTCTAGTTCGCCTTCCTTTTTAAAACGATGATCTGCTCCTTTTACAACTTTCATTGCAGTTTGATATTTTGCTTGAAAAGCATAAGAATCTTCAATAGGTGCCGTGTCATCTTTATCACCGTGAATGATTAGTATTTCATTTTCATCTTTTTGGAAGAGTTCAAAGATTTGCGTATTTTCTAGCTCTTCATAAAAAGTATAATTTACTTTCAATTCTCTTTCATAGCCCACAATGGTATAACCTCTTTTTTTAAATTCTTCCATAGGTTCTCTAAGAATGGCATGGACAAAGATTTTATCCATTTTTAACGCTGGACATCTTAAAACAATTTTATCATATTTTTGAGGCTTTCGGATAAGTTTCAAAAGAACTAAATAGGCTCCAAAACTTGTAGCAAAGTAAGATAATTTGGCATCTTTATATTGTTCATGATAATACTCTTCTACAGAAGTAATATCATTCAAGCAATTTTCTAAGGTTAAGGCATCGCCATCCACTTCGCTCGTACCATGACCGGGTAAGTCTAACGCAACGACTAAAGTATCTTTTTTCACCATTTCTTCGGCTAATGAGGCAATCGCTCCGCTTTCCTTGTCGCCGGCAAAACCATGAACGGCAATAATTATTCGTGATACTTTCTTAGGAAGCCACAATTTACAATCAATTTTATATTTTTTGCCTTCTATTTGTTGATACATCTTTGATACCCTCTTTCTTTCATGACTTTGGCAAGTTCATAAGCACCAGTAATTCCATTGGCTTTTATGGTTGTTTCGCGCTGTAAAAAATCCATTGCTTTTTCTCCTACCCCTGTTTTTCCCACTTTGTTTTGAGCAAAATGCTCATCGGGTAAAATAAAAGTCATTTGATCTAAGTATTTTTGAAAATCATATCCTTTTCTTTCACAATTTGCCTGTCTTTCAGGATCAAGGATACGAAATTCATTGTTATCATCAACAGCTATGACAAGATAATGTAACAATTGTTTATTTGCTCCTGGAAGCTTAGCTAGCAGTGTGTAACTTTCGATGTTAAATAACGCGAGTAAAAGCCTTGTACTTTCAGCAAAACCAGCACACATCGCTTCATGTCTTGTTAAAGCTGCGTATCCGGTACGATAAAAGAGTTCTGATTCAGGAAAAGTATCCACTTCCCCATTCAGACAATCAAAATAGGATGCGCGAACTTTAATATTACTTTTTACATAGTTATTTACCAGTGTAATTGGGTCTGATATTTGATATTCTGCATTTTTAAAAAAGGTGTATAGTTCTATCAATAATCTATGCAAATCATTTAACATGAGAGGATCATAAAACTCTATACCATGCCAAGGCTCACTGATAATCGCGTTGATTTTCATTTGCCGTTCAAAGTCTTCTGGTTTCCATTTTAAGGTATGCTCAAATAAACTTTCCATATAAACCCTCTTTTCTTTTTGTGTTTTCTAATAGATTAACATAGAAAAGATGTTTTGTAAAGTTCATTCCAACATTCAAAAAAAGCAAGAGTTTCTTGCTTTTTAGTCAATTTCGATTGCACCCGTGTATAGACCATAATAGGTTTGTTTTAATTTCATTAACTCTTCATGATTACCTCTTTCAATAATACGGCCATGATCTAAAACCATAATTAAATCTGAATTTTTAATTGTAGATAAACGATGTGCAATGACAAAAACGGTTCTGCCATGCATAAGTTTATCCATTCCTTCTTGCACAATCTTTTCCGTTCTTGTATCAATACTTGAAGTTGCTTCATCGAGTATTAAAACAGGAGGATTGTTTAGGGCAGCTCTAGCAATGGAAAGAAGCTGGCGTTGGCCTTGAGAAAGTCCTGCACCATTGCCACTTACTATAGTATCATAGCCTTTTGGTAATGATTCAATAAAGTCATGGGCATTAGCTAGTTTAGCAGCAGCTACGATTTCTTCATCAGTAGCATCAAGTTTACCATAACGAATGTTTTCTTTAATTGTTCCAGTAAACAAGCTTGTATCTTGTAAAACCATTCCTAGAGATCTTCGCAAATCAGCTTTTTTGATCTTTTCAATGTTTATTCCATCGTAGCGTATTTTTCCTTTGTTAATATCATAAAAACGATTTATTAAATTGGTAATTGTTGTTTTACCAGCGCCAGTAGCTCCGACAAAAGATACTTTTTCGCCTTCTTTGGCTTCTAATGAAATATCATGTAAGATTATTTTATTTGGAACATAACCAAATTCGACATGAACAAATTCCACTTCACCGCATAGCTTTTTATAGGTTAATGTGCCATCTTTATGTTCGTGACGCCAAGCCCAAAGTCCAGTTCTTTTTTCTGTTTCTATCAGTTTACCATTTTCTTCTTTTACATTTACTAAGGTTACATATCCTTCATCTTTTTCTTCTGGTTCGTCGATTAATTCAAAAATTCTTTCAGCACCAGCCAAAGCCATAACCATAGAATTCATCTGCTGAGATACTTGACCTAATGGGTTTGTAAAGGATTTTACATATTGTAAGAAAGCTGCGATTGCACCGATTGTCAAAATATGATTAACCGATAATATACCTCCAATTACCGCGACAAGGACATAGCCAATGTTGCCAATATTCATAATACAGGGCATAAGAATATTGGCAAACATGTTTGCTTTTGTCATACTTTCACATAAAGTGTTATTCAAGCGATCAAAGGCTATTTTATTTTCTTCTTCATAATTGAAAACTTTAACGACTTTCTGGCCTTCCATCATCTCTTCAATATATCCGTTTAACTTCCCAATATCTTCTTGTTGTTTAACAAAGTATTTTGAACTATTTCCACCTAAATACTTAGAAACAAAAAGCATTAAAATGACCATAGCCAAGACAACAAAGGTTAAATAAACATTTGTATAAAGCATTGCTATGAAAACTGCAGTCATCGAAACTGTAGCCGAAAACACCTGAGGAATACTTTGACTTAGCATTTGGCGTAAAGTATCCACATCATTTGTATAAGTACTCATAATCGTACCATGCCCTTTCGCATCAAAATACGAAATGGACAATTTTTGCATATGAACAAACATTTCTTGTCTAATTTCATTTAAAACGCCTTGGGAAATATTAATCATTAAACGATTATAAAGGTACGTACAAATTACACCTATTAAATAGATGATGGCCATAATAACAAGCAAATGCACAAGCGGAGTAAAATCTTTTGTGGGACTATCCAACATCGGAGTAATAATGTTATCAATGAGATATTTAATAAATTGCACTCCAACTACGCTAACTAATGCACTGATAATAATACTAATGAGTACAATAGCAAGCTGACACTTATATTTTTTTGTTACATAACTTAGTAATCTTTTAATCGTTTTACCTTTTTTCACTTTCCTCTACTCCTTTCATTTGAGATTCATAGACTTCCCGATAAATCTGATTCTTTTTCAATAATTCTTCATGCGTGCCAACCCCATTAATTTGGCCGTTTTGGAGGACAATAATACGATCTGCATCCATCACTGAAGTTATTCGTTGAGCAATGATTAGTTTTGTTGTATGAGGAATTTTTTGGCGAAAGGCGTCTCGTATTAAGGCATCTGTTTTGGTATCCACAGCGCTAGTAGAATCGTCTAGTATTAAAATTTTAGGCTTTTTTAGGAGCGCTCTGGCAATACAGATTCGTTGTTTTTGACCACCTGAAACATTCGTTCCACCTTGATCTAAAACCGTTTCATATTTACTTGGAAATTCTTTAATGAAGGCATCTGCCTGTGCTAGTTTGCAAGCTTCTTCTAGTTCTTCATCTGTAGCATCCTTTTTCCCCCATCTTAAATTTTCCGCAATTGTTCCAGAAAATAAAACATTTTTTTGTAAGACCATTGAAACGGCATCCCGCAAAGCATGCAGATCATAATCTTTCACATTTTTACCCCCAACGAGGACTTCACCATGAGTAGCTTCATAAAGTCTTGGAATGAGTTGAACTAAAGAAGATTTTGAACTTCCAGTACCACCAATAATACCAATTGTTTCCCCTGATTTGATTTTTAAATTAATATCTTTTAATGCGTATTTGTTTTTTTCTTGTTCATCATTGTAAACAAAGTCTACATGTTTAAATTCAATTGAACCATTTTTTACTTCTTTTAAAGCATTTTTCTTGTTTTTAATACTAGGTGTTTCTTCAATCACTTCTAAGATACGTTCAGCAGATGAGGTAGCCATGATAATCATAACAAAAACCATAGATAACATCATGAGACTTGCCAGAATCTGCCATGCATAAGAAATCATTGTTGAAAGTTCACCAGTTTGCATTGAGTTACCAACAATGAGATTAGAGCCAATCCAAGAAATACATAAAATACACGTATATATTGTTAACTGCATAGCTGGACTATTAAAGGCGATAATCTTTTCAGCCGCTTTAAAGTTTTTGTAGACATCATCATTTGCCTTTTTAAATTTTTCTTCTTCATAATCTTCACGAACATAAGCTTTTACAACTCTTATTGCTTGAACATTTTCTTGGACAACACGATTTAAAGCATCATATTTTTTAAAAACTCTTTCAAAGTTTGGGTGAGCTTTTAAAGCAATATAAATCAAAATGGCTCCTAGAAACGGAATAGCAATTAAAAAGATTAAGGCAAGTTTGGGACTAATCGTCAAGACCATCAATAAGGCAAAAACCATCATGAGAGGTCCTCTTACTAAAGTACGAATGACCATTTGAAAAGCCATTTGCACATTTGTCACATCGGTAGTCATACGTGTCACTAAACTCGATGTAGAAAATTTATTAATGTTTTCAAAAGAATAATCTTGTACTTTATAGAACATTGCTTGTCTTAAATTTTTAGCAAAGCCAGCACTTGCTTTAGCGGCATATCGACCAGAAAGCATACCAAATAATAAAGACATAATTGCTGCTAAAATTAAAAATGTTCCGATCTTAATAATGTAAGATACATCACTCCCATAAATACCAACATCGATAATTTTTGCCATTAGAAACGGAATTAAAACTTCCATAATAACTTCTAAAACAACAAAAAATGGTGTTAATATGGCATCCTTTTTATATTCTTTGATAAAAGTTGCTAATTTTTTGATCATATTTCTCCCTCTTTCTTTTTATAAAATTTTATAGACTTTAGGATTATAGTACTTTTTTTTGCTTATAGTCAAGCATTTTTTAAGAGGAACAAAAAGAGCATGACTTAAAGTCATACTCCGTTTTAACTTATTTATTTAAGCAACTCGATAAGGATCATTGGCCGTCCCTGAACCTACTTTTAGGCTATCAGCCTTTAGATTTATAGTAGGACGGACACCGAACGGGTTACCCGCGTAGTCACCATCCGTATTGGTCCAAGCGCTAACGCCATTCATATCGACAGCACGAATGGACATAACATTTTCCTCTAAACTAGTTGGCGACATAGTCCAATACATGTTTCCTGTATATAAATAATAACCCGAATTAGGCATATCAGTTGCTCCGGCTAAATACACCTCATCTGCTGTAATCAGGCCGATTGGATATGTTAAATTACCATTGCCCAAGATTTCATCATTTACCGTAAATCGGTCGTTTTGCTGACTGCAAGTAAGTCTCGGATAATTAATTAAAATAGCGTCATAACCTGGTTGGGCATATGATGGATCCCCAAACCAACGATATGCAGTTGCTTCCAAGCCATATCCTAGTTGATTATAGTTCCAGTTCGAATATTCAAATGGTTCTTCTTGTAAGAGACTACGATCGTTACAAAACAAGGTATCACTGATATAACTCGATAAGCTTTTGTCTTCAATATTTGTTTTATACCAATTGTCTAAATAATCTTTAATCGTACTATCATTAATATTTGCATGAGTATCTTCATAAGTACTTGCGCCTACAGTTCCATACATATATCCAGCATAAGCATTGTCATCATGTTCAGGATTAAAAGTACTTGTTCCAACTTGTCGATCGGCACTTGACTCACCATTAGCGTGAGTGCTTGTTCCATCATAAATCATTCGAATAGAGCCATCTCCATTGATACGAATAATACGCCAATACATATCTTGCCCCAACTCATTTGTTCCAAATTTTACATAGTTATTCGTAACATTACCTCGATAGTAATAACTTGTTCCATAGTCATCTGGGGCACTACATAAATAACCATTTTCACTTTCAGCAGCGGTCGCTTGTACCGTTCCATCTTCATTTACAGTTGGACAAGCACCGCTGGTATCTAACTGAGCAATGATTTGATCGGTTATTGGCTCCAATGTGACGGCACTGCTAACGACATTGATACTTGCTTCAAATGTTTGGCCTTGTACTTCATTACCGGCTGACTCATCTATCCATAAATAAATGTTATAAGTAACACTTGCCCCTACTCTTAATTCACCGGTTTGAATAATTATAGATTGATCTAGGTTTTCGATCGGTAAATTTCCGGTTTCCACATTTATATTTGATGGGGTGCTAGCATAAGTTCCTAAGTTTGTACCACTTGTAGGTGTTGTTGTACTAATGGCAAATTTAATTTTAGAATTATCCATGGTATTCGTT
>CALVUT010000063.1 GCA_944363675.1 uncultured Bacilli bacterium
GCAATGCGATTTAATAACTTTTTTTCTTCTGGTAACATATATGTAGCCATACAAATCCCTCATTTCTAAAATGTATTCCTTATTCTAAGTCAAAATAGGAAAAAAAGCAAGTTGCGTAGTGACAACTCTTTCTCATGGTGCGGATCCAAAACATTCTCAAAAATTAAATCAAAAGAAAAATGCCCAAATAAAAAATGAAAGAAATAGAAAATGTAAAAATTTAGAAAGAAAATTTTGTGTTTTTTTATGAAAAAAAGCTTGCATTTCCTACATTCATATAGTAAAATCATTGCTGTATGACGGCAAAGATGTGTGAAGTTACTGATACGCTCGGCAGTGTTGTTGAGCTAAATCAGAGAATTTGCGCGGAGCAAGTCTGTACAAGATATAGGCGAAAGGAGGGCATATGTTATGTCAAAAAGTAAAGTTCGCATCAATTTGAAAGCTTTTGACTCTAAAGTATTAGATTTAGCAGCTGGTAAAATTGTTGAGACGGTAAAAAGATTAGGAGGTACTGTTTCAGGACCTGTACCACTTCCAACTGAAATTGAAAGAGTAACAGTTTTAAGAGCAGTACATAAATATAAAGACTCTCGTGAACAATTTGAAAGTCGTACACACAAGAGACTTATAGATATTATTGATCCTAGTAAAGAGATTGTTGATGCTCTAACAAGACTTGATTTACCAAGTGGCGTTGATATCAATATAAAATTATAATAATAAAGAAAGGAAATAAGTATGAAAGGAATCTTAGGACGTAAAGTTGGAATGACTCAAGTATTCAGCAAAGACGGTAAACTTATTCCTGTAACAGTTGTTAGTGTTGAACCTAACGTTGTTATGCAAGTAAAAACTGTTGAAACTGATGGCTATAATGCAATTCAACTTGGCGTAGTAGACAAGAAAGAAAAAAATGCTAGTCGTGCAAGTGTTGGCCACGCAAAAAAAGCAAACACTACTCCTAAGCGCTTCTTGAAAGAAATCCGTAATTGTGAAGGTAACTATCAAGTAGGAGACAAAATAAGCGCTGACGTATTTGAAGTAGGCGACATTGTCGATGTTACTGGAACAACGAAAGGTAAAGGTTTTGCCGGTACTATCAAAAGACACGGACAAAGCCGCGGACCTATGGCTCATGGTTCACACTATCACAGAGGACCTGGTTCATTAGGTACGATGCTTCCAAAAAGAGTATTAAAAGGTAAAAATTTACCTGGACATATGGGATGTGAAACCGTTACTATTCAAAATCTAGAAATCATTGAAGCAAATCCAAGTGAAAACTATATTTTGGTAAGCGGTAATATTCCAGGAGCTAAAAATGCTTTAGTACTAATCAAAAGTGCTGTTAAAAATTCTCGTAAGAAAAATCCAAAAGAAATCATTTCTTATGAAGAAGAAACTGTTGTTGATGAAGTAGTTGAAGAAAGCGAAGCAGCTACTGTAGAAGAAGCTACCGAAACTACTGAAGAAAAGACAGCAGAAGAATAGAATCATAGAAAGGAAAGAAAAAATGAAAAAAGTTGAAGTTAAAAATTTAAACTCAGAAAAAGTTCATGACATCACTTTAAATGATTCTATTTGGGGCATTGATGTTCATGAAGATGCAATGAAGAAAATGATTCGTCTCCAACTTGCTGCAACTCGTCAAGGAACACACAAAACCAAAAATCGCAGTGAAGTTTCTGGTGGTGGAAGAAAACCTTGGAGACAAAAAGGTACAGGTCGTGCAAGACAAGGATCTATTCGTGCTACACAATGGGTAGGCGGTGGAATTGCTCACGGCGTACAACCTAGAGACTATAGTTTCAAAATGAACAAGAAAGAAAGAGTTTTAGCACTTAAGAGTGCTTTGGCAGATAAACTAGCAAATAAGGCTGTTGTTGTTTTTGAAAGTCTTGAATTACCAAGCTCAAAAACAAAAGATGTAAAGAAACTTATGGAAGAGGCTAAATTAGCTGGAAAAGTATTATTCGTTACAAAAGATGATTGTGAGAATTTATACTTAGCATGTCGTAACTTAGGTTATGCATACCATATCTTAGCAGATGAAATTAATGTTTTAGACATCGTAAACGCAGACACACTAGTACTTGATGAAGCTGCTGTAAAACTTATCGAGGAGGGACTAAAAGATGCGTAATCCAGATATTATTTTAGGTCCAGTAATTACTGAAAAAAGTATGAACGGAAATCAAAACGGTGTTTATGTATTCAAAGTAGCAAAAGATGCTACCAAAACACAAATTAAAAGTGAAATTGAACGTCATTTTGGCGTTAAAGTAGAAAAAATAAACACTTTAAATACAAAATCAAAAGCACGTCGTATTGGCAAATATGCTGGTAAAACAAAAACTTATAAGAAAGCAATTGTAACCTTAGCACAAGGTTCATCAATTGAGATATAGGAGGTTTTAGTATATGGCAATTAGAAAATATAAACCAACGACAAATGGTCGTCGTGGAATGTCTACACTTGAAAATGAAGAAATTACAACATCTACTCCTACCAAATCTTTATTAAAGAAAAAGACCAAAACTGGTGGACGTAATAATCAAGGAAAACTTACTGTACGTCATATTGGTGGCGGAGCAAAAAGAAAATATCGTGTTATTGATTTCAAAAGAAATAAAATTGGTGTTACAGGACGTGTTGCAAGTATTGAATACGATCCAAATCGTAATGCAAACATTGCATTAATTAATTATTTAGATGGTGAAAAGAAATACATCATCGCACCAAAAGGCTTAAAAGTTGGTGCAATTATTGAAAATGGAGAAAATGCTGACATTAAAGTTGGTAATGCACTTCCATTACAAAGCATTCCAGTAGGTACAGTAATTCACTGTATTGAATTAAATCCTGGTAGTGGAGCAAGCCTATGCCGTAGTGCTGGAACATCTGCTCAAATTTTAGGCCGTGAAGGAAAATATGTCTTGGTTCGTTTACAATCCGGTGAAACAAGAAAGATTCTTGGAAGCTGTATGGCAACAATTGGTGTTGTAGGAAATGAAGATTACGAACTAGTTAATCTTGGTAAAGCAGGACGTAAAAGACATATGGGTATCAAACCAACCAACCGTGGTTCTGTCATGAATCCAAACGACCATCCACATGGTGGTGGAGAAGGACGTGCTCCTGTTGGACGTAAGAGCCCAATGACTCCATGGGGTAAACCAGCTCTTGGATATAAAACAAGAAAAAATAAAAAGGCTTCTGACAAACTTATTGTTAGTCGTAGAAAGAAATAGGAGGACAAGAAATGGCTAGAAGTTTAAAAAAAGGACCTTTTGCAGATGAACATCTATTAAAAAAGGTCGATAAATTAAATGAAAGTAACAAAAAAGAAGTAATTAAGACTTACTCTCGTCGTTCTACTATTTTCCCTAGTTTTGTTGGACACACTTTCGCTGTACATAATGGAAAAGAGTTTATTCCAGTTTATGTAACAGAAGAAATGGTTGGTCATAAACTTGGTGAATTTGCTGCGACACGTAAGTTCGGCGGACATGCAGGTCAGAAGTAGGAGGTATTATATGGAAACTTATGCAATTCATAAAAGTGCTATGGTAGCTCCTAGAAAAGCAAGAATGACTATGGATCTAATCCGTGGTAAAGATGTTAATGCGGCTAGAAGTATTCTTAGCACAACAAATACAAAATCAAGTCGTTTAATTTCTAAAGTTTTAGAAAGTGCTATCGCCAATGCAACAAATAACTTTGGAGCAAACGAAAGTGACTTATTTATCTCTGAATGTATGGTAAATCCAGGACCTGTATACAAAAGAATTAAGTTTGCCAGTCGTGGAAATGTAGATAGAAGAGACAAAAGAACAAGTCACATTATTGTAAAAGTTAGCGATGGTAAAGGAGGCAATAACTAATGGGACAAAAGGTTAATCCAATCGGCTACCGTTTAGGTGTAAATAAAGATTGGCAATCAAAATGGTATAAAAATAAAAAAGAATATGGTTCTACATTAATGAAAGACCTTAAGATCCGTGAATATCTTGAAAAGAATTTAAAAGATGCAGCTGTTGCTTCAATTACTATTGAAAGAAAGAAAAATCGCTGTGAAATTACAATCAACACTGCTAAACCAGGCGTAATTATTGGTCGTGGTGGTGAAGATATTGATAAATTACGTAAAGCTTTATCTAAAGAAGTAAACGAAGAAGTTTATGTAAATATCCAAGATGTTTCAAAACAAGCAGATTTATGTGCTCAACTTGTTGCGGATAACATTGCAATGCAAATTGAAAATCGTGCACCATTTAGAAGCGCTCAAAAAAGAGCAATCAGAAATACTATGAAGGCTGGAGCAAAAGGAATTAAAACTTTGGTTTCAGGACGTTTAGGTGGTGCTGAAATGGCAAGAAGTGAAGGATATACAGAAGGAACTGTTCCTTTACATACTATCCGTGCTGATATCGATTACGCTGAATCAGAAGCAAATACAACTTATGGAAAAATCGGTGTAAAAGTTTGGATTTACAAAGGCGAAATTCTTCCTGATAAAAAAAATGTAAAGGAGAGTGACCAAGATGTTAATGCCAAAAAGAACTAAATATCGTAAGCCACATCGTTTGACTTATGATGGTCATGCTAAAGGCAACACTGAATTACATTTTGGTGAATATGGCCTTATGGCTAAAGAAGGAAATTATGTTAGTGCTCGTCAAATCGAAGCGGCACGTATTGCTATGACTCGTTATATGAAACGTGGCGGAAAAGTATATATTAACATTTTCCCTCATTTAGCTAGAACGAAAAAACCTTTGGAAACTCGTCAAGGAAAAGGTAAAGGTAACGTAGAAGAATGGGTAGCTGTAGTTAAAAAAGGAAAGATCATGTTTGAAATTTCTGGCGTTGATGAGGCAACTGCTCGTGAAGCACTAAGACTTGCTTCTCACAAATTACCTGTTCAATGCAAATTTGTAAAAAAAGAAGGTGAAATCTAATGAAAGCTCTAGAAATAAGAAAAATGACTAATGAAGAAATTGAAGCCAAAATTAAAGAAGGCAAAAGTGAATTACTTAATATGCGTATGCAAAGTGCTAGAGGTGCATTAGAAAAACCTCACAAAATGAGTGCTTTAAAGAAAGATATAGCAAGAATGATGACAGTTTTAAAAGAAAGAGAATTAGAAAATATGGGAGGTAACAAATGAAACCAGAAAGTAGAAAACAAGAATTAGTTGGTAAAGTAGTAAGTGCAGCTAATAATAAAACAATTACCGTTTTGGTTGAAACCCATAAAAAACATCCATTATATGGGAAACGCGTAAAATATTCAAAGAAATATGCAGCACATGATGAAAAAAATGTTGCTAAAGTAGGAGACACAGTTAGAATTAGAGCTACAAGACCATTATCAAAAACAAAGAGATATGAACTTGTTGAAGTTTTAATTGAAGCTGTCGTTCTATAGGAGGTATTCTTATGATTATGCAAGAATCAAGACTTAAAGTAGCGGACAATACTGGAGCTCGTGAAGTTTTAGTTATTCGTTGCTTAGGTGGAAGTAAAAGAAAGACGGCAAACATTGGTGATGTAGTTGTTTGTACCGTAAAAAAAGCGATTCCAAATGGAAACTTAAAAAAAGGAAAAGTTGTAAAAGCTGTTATTGTTAGAAGTGTTGAAGGTGTAAGACGTGCTGATGGAAGTTATATCAAATTTGATGATAATGCCTGTGTTATCATTAAAGATGACAAGACTCCACTTGGAACACGTGTTTTAGGTCCAGTAGCTAGAGAGCTTCGTGAAAAAGATTTCATGAAGATTGTCTCATTAGCTAGCGAAGTAATATAGGAGGTTTCTTATGAAGATTAAAGTAAATGATGAAGTAATCGTTATTGCTGGTAAAGACAAAGGAAAAACTGGCAAAGTAACAAAAACTTTAAGAAAAGAAAACAAAGTTATCGTGGAAGGAATTAACATGGTAAAAAAACATCAAAAGCCAAATCAAATGAATGAGGCGGGCGGTATTTTTGACATGGAAGCTCCTATTCATGTATCCAATGTAAAAAAGATCGAAACTGAACCTAAAAAGAAAGCTAAGAAAGATTAAGGTGGGAATTTATGAGTACATTTAAAGAATTATATAATAAGGAAATTGTTCCTGCACTAATGAAAGAATTTAACTACAAAACAGTTATGCAAGTTCCAAAATTAGAAAAAATTGTTATCAATGTTGGTGTTGGTGAAGGCCACAACGACGACAAATATATCGAAGCTGCTTTAAAAGATGTTGAAACCATTACTGGTCAAAAAGCAGTAGTTACAAAAGCACATAAATCTATCGCTGGTTTTAAAATCCGTGAAGGACAATCTATCGGCGTAAAAACAACCCTACGTGGTGAAAAAATGTATATATTCTTAGAAAAATTAATTCGTGTTGCACTTCCACGTGTAAGAGATTTCCGTGGTGTTTCTAAAAATGCTTTTGATGGACATGGAAATTATACACTCGGAATTAAAGAACAATTAATTTTCCCAGAAATTGAATACGATAACATTTTAAAAATTCGTGGTATGGATATTGTATTTGTTACAACAGCCAAGACAAACGAAGAAGCTAAGGCATTACTTGCAGGATTTAAAATGCCTTTCAAAGGATAGGAGGACACTATGGCAAAAACTAGTTTAAAAGTAAAACAATCTCGCACACCAAAGTTTAGCTCACGTGCTTATACACGTTGTGAAAGATGTGGAAGACCTCATGGTGTTCTACGTAAATATCATTTATGTCGTATTTGCTTCAGAGAACTTGCTAATGAAGGCAAGATTCCTGGAGTAAAGAAAGCTAGTTGGTAGGAGGGTGTACTATGGTAGCAGATAAAATTGCAGATATGCTTACAAGAATACGTAATGCAAATCAATTAAAATATGATACAGTTGAAGTAATCGGTACCAAAATGACTTTAGGCATTGCTGAAATTTTAAAAAGAGAAGGTTACATTTCTGATTTTGTTTATGAAAAAAATAAAAACGGAGATAAATTAACCCTAACTTTAAAATATGGTGATCGTAAAGAAAGAGTTATTACTGGTCTAAAACGCATCAGTAAATCTGGTTTACGTGTTTATGCTAAAGTCGATGAAATTCCTCGCGTTTTAAACGGTTTAGGAATTGCTATTATTTCAACTTCAAAAGGATTAATGACGGATAAAGAAGCTAGAGAGGCGAAGTTAGGAGGCGAAGTACTTGCCTATATTTGGTAAGGAGTTTTATGAGTAGAATAGGAAATCGTAAATTACAAATCCCAACTGGCGTTGAAGCTAGTTTAAATGGTTCATTACTTACAGTTAAATCAAGTAAAGGAACTCTTGAATTAAACATTGATCCATTAGTTATCGTTACAATTAATGAAAATGTCATTGAAACAAAACCAGTAGATGACACACCTCGTGCTAACGTGATGAGTGGAACAGTAAATTCATTAATTAATAACATGTTAATCGGTGTAAATGAAGGATATACAAAAGGATTAGAAATTGTTGGCGTAGGTTACCGTTTTAATGTTTCTGGCAATAAAATTGGTATTAATGCTGGCTTCTCTCATCCAGTCGAAATTGTTTGTCCTGAAGGAATAACCGTAAAAAGTATCAGCAATACAGAAATTGAATTATTTGGTATTGATAAACAAAAAGTATCTGAATTTGCGGCTAAAGTTCGTGAAATAAGAAGTCCAGAACCTTACAAAGGAAAAGGAATTCGTTATAAAGGCGAACATATTCGTCGTAAAGAAGGAAAGAAAGCGGCTAAGTAGGTGAGAATATGATAAAGAAAGAATCAAAGAATGTTGCGCGTCTAAGACGTCATAAAAGAGTTAGAAAAACTATTTCTGGAACACCAGAAATGCCAAGACTTAATGTCTTCCGTTCTAACAAAGAAATTTATGTACAAGTAATTGATGATACAAACGGTGTTACTTTAGCCAGCTCTTCATCAAAAGCCTTAAAAATTAATGGTGGCAATATTGAAGGTGCTAAATTAGTAGGTAAAGATATTGCTGAAAAATGTAAAAAAGCAAAAATAGAAAGAGTCGTATTTGATAGAGGTGGATATCTTTATCATGGACGTGTTGCTGCCTTAGCAGACGCTGCACGTGAAAACGGCTTAGAGTTTTAGGAGGGTACGAAAATGGCTAGAAATATGGATCCAAAAAGAAAATTATTAGAAGAAAAAGTAATTAATCTTAGTCGTGTTACCAAAGTTACAAAAGGTGGTAGACATTTCCGTTTTTCTGCAACTGTTGTAGTTGGTAATCGTAAGGGATTAGTTGGTATTGGAACAGGTAAAGCAAACGAAGTAAACGATGCAATTGCTAAAGCAAGCAAAGCTGCAAACAAAAATGTCGTTCGTGTAGCGCTTCAAGACAATCGTACCATTCCTCATGAAGCAACTGGTAAAATTGGCCGTGCTGTAGTTTTAATTAAACCTGCTAAAGAAGGTACTGGTGTTATTGCTGGTGGTGCAGCTCGTGCTGTTCTAGAACTTGCTGGTGTTAAAGATATCGTTTCAAAAAGCTTAGGTAGCAATACTCAAGTCAATGTAGCTAAAGCAACTTTAGAAGCTTTAAAATCTGTTCGTACTCCAGCAAAAATAGCTGCTTTACGTGGCAAGAAAGTAGAGGAGTTATAATATGAGATTAGAGAGTTTACCAAAAACAAAAGAACTTAAAGTGACAAAACGTGTAGGTCGTGGACCAGGTTCTGGTATGGGTAAAACTTCTACCCATGGTGAAAAAGGCCAAAAAGCTAGAAGTGGAGCAAGCATTTCTGCATGGTTCCAAGGTGGCCAATCTCCTTTATATAGAAGATTACCAAAAAGAGGTTTTAAAAATACTCGTTTTGAAACAAAATATGCAGTTATTAACTTAAGTGATTTAGAAAAATACTTTAATGATGGAGATGTTGTGACTCCAGAAGTATTAAAAGAAAAAGGAATCATCAAAAAACAATTAAATGGTGTTAAGGTTTTAGCAAATGGCGAATTAACAAAAAAATTAACAGTTAAAGCAAATAGATTTTCTAGTGTCGCTGTGACTAAAATTGAAAATGCAGGTGGAAAAACTGAGGTGATTTAACATGAAGCAAGGGTTATCTAGATTCTTTTCGAAAGATGTAAAAGACTTAAGAAAAAGAATTGCCTTCACCTTACTTGTTTTAGGACTATATTGTATAGGAACAGGAATTACCATTGTATGGGCCACTCCATGGCTCAGTACTCTTTATGGTGAGCTAGGCTTCCTAGGAATATTCAATTTAATGAGTGGTGGTGGCTTTGAAAGATTCTCAATCTTTGGTCTAGGTGTTACCCCTTACATTAATGCATCAATTATTACTCAGTTATTAACAATGGATATTATTCCATACTTTAAAGAGCTTAAAGAACAAGGATATGTTGGACGTCAAAAGATTAACCGAATTACTAGATATCTCGGTATTGCTTTAGCCTTCATTCAGTCCTATGTTCTAACAGTTTTCCTTCTTGGTGTAAAAGAAGTCGACATGGTTTTAAAAATTACGCTAGTAATGAGTGCTGGAACGGCTTTCCTATTATGGTTAGGAGACCAAATCACAAATAAAGGAATTGGTAATGGCCAATCCTTACTCATTATGGCAAGTATTGTTCTTAGTCTACCTTCTGTATTTACAGGAGCTTACAACATTTTTGTGACTAGTGCTACATATGAAAATTGGATAGGAATTATTTTCTTCATTTTGTATTTATTAATGTATCTACTTGTTATTGTAGGTATTGTATGGATAACATTAGCCGAGCGAAGAATTCCAATCCAGTATGCTAACAAAACCGTAAGTGCATACAAAGCTAAAGAGTCTTACTTACCATTAAAAATTAACTATGCTGGCGTAATGCCTGTCATCTTTGCATCCATGTTATTAACAATTCCATCAATTATCGTGAACATTATTGGTAATCAAGGGGCAATTGACTTCGTGAATAACTACATTTTATACACGTCGCCAACGGGCTTTGTCCTTTATATTGCTTTAATCGTTTTCTTTAGTTATTTCTATACATTCATGGCAATGAACCCAGAAGAAATGAGCAAAGACTTAAATAAAAGTGGGGCATATATTCCTGGTGTTCGACCTGGTGTAGAAACAACAAAATACATTAATAGCGTTGTAGGCAAATTAACATTAGTTGGCAGTCTTTTTATCGCTGTATTAGCAGGGCTTCCAATATTGATTTCCAATATAACAGGTTTAGATCAATCTGTAGCTATTGGTGGAACTGGAATATTAATTGTTGTTGGAGTAGCCATTGAAACTTACAAACAAATTCAAAGTGGTATGGTTTCACGCAAATACTCTCATCGGAGAATGAGCAAGTGAAAAATATAATTTTTCTTGCTCCCCCAGCTGCTGGGAAAGGAACTTTTAGCGAATATCTTGTGGATAACTATGGATATATTCACATATCTACAGGCGATTTGTTAAGAGAAGAAGCCGAAGAAAACGAAGAATTAAAAGAATTTTTAAAATCGGGAAAACTAGTTGATGATAAGCTCGTTATAGATTTAATGGAAAAAAAATTGCAAAAACTTGCAAAAACACAACCATTTGTCCTAGATGGTGTGCCTAGAACATTGCAACAAGCACAAAAACTTGATATAATATTAAGCGGTTTGGGGTTTTTAAATGTTGTAGCGGTATTAATAGATGTAGAAAAAACAACTTTGGTAGACCGAATAGTTGGTAGAAAAGTTTGTCCAAATTGTCATAGAAACTACAACACGATCATCAAAGAATTCCAACCTAGAATTGATAACGTTTGTGATGACTGTGGTGAGTCGTTAATAACTCGCAGTGATGACAACTTAGAATCCTTTGAGGTTCGTTATCATGAATATGAAGAGAGCATAAGTCCTATACTAGCTTTTTATAAAGCCAAAGGATGTTTGAAGGTGCTTTATAATAACAAAGTGGATCAAACAGAGGCTCTCAAATCTTTAAGGAGTATTGTGGATGAACATTAGAAGCGAACGAGAAATTAAACTGATGAAAGAGGCAGGACACATTAACTTTCTTGCACATAAAGAAATGGAAAAATACATCAAACCTGGGATCACAACAAAAGAGCTGGATAATAAAATTCGTGACTTTATTGTCAGTCATGGAGCAATTCCATCTTGCTATGGTTATGAAGGATTTCCAGCAAATGCATGTATATGTGTCAATGATGAAGTCGTTCATGGCATACCTAGTAATCGTAAATTAAAAAACGGTGATATTGTGAAATTAGATTTCACTGTAAGAAAAGCAGGGTATGAATCAGATATGACTAGAACTTATCTCGTTGGTGATGTGGATCCAAGAATTAGAAAAATGGTAGAAGATACCGAACAAGCTTTATATGAAGGAATTAAGGTAGTAAAACCTGGAGCAAGGGTAGGAGATATAGGTTATGCGATAAGCGAATATGCACATAATCATGGCTTGTCTGTTGTCGAAGAACTTGTTGGACACGGTATTGGAACCGATATGCATGAAGATCCTGAAGTTCCAAATTATGGAAAGAAAGGAACAGGCATCGTATTAAAAGAAGGCATGGTTATCGCAATTGAACCAATGCTAAATTTAGGAAAACGAAATGTAGTCCTATTAGACAATGATTGGACCGTTGTAACGGAAGACGGTAGCCCATCATGTCATTTTGAACATACCGTTTGTGTAACCAAAGACGGATATGAAATATTAACGGGAGAATAGATATATGGCGAAAAAAAATGATCGTAAAAGTAATTTACAAAGTAAGGACGTTGTAAAAAATAAACATCAAGTAACAAACAATACAAAGTCTGATAAAATTGAAGTGGAAGGAAAAGTAACTGTTGTCTTAAAAGGCGGCGATTACTTAGTGGAACTTCCAAATGGATACACTGTAGAGGCCTACGTTTCTGGTAAAATGCGAGTAAATATGATTCGTATTCTACCAGGTGATACAGTCACCATTGAGCTTTCTCCTTACGACTTAACACGTGGGCGAATTATATGGAACAAAAGATAATGGAGGTATAATATGAAAGTAAGAGCGTCAGTAAAACCCATTTGTAAAAAATGTAAAGTAATCAAAAGAAATGGAAAAGTTATGGTAATTTGTGAAAATCCAAAACACAAACAAAAACAAGGAAAGTAGAGGAATTAAAATATGGCAAGAATTAAAAATATTGAATTACCAAATGAAAAACATGTTTGCATTGGTTTAACCAGCATCTATGGTATTGGTAGAAGCCTTGCAAAAACAATCTGTGAAAAAGCAGGTGTGCCTGCAGAGCGCAAGGTAAAAGATTTAACAGAAGAAGATATCCAAAAATTACGTAAAGAAATTGATAATTATGTAGTAGAAGGTGATCTTCGTCGTGAAGTTCAATTAAACATCAAAGAAAAAATGGAAATCAACTCATATCAAGGAGTTCGTCATAAAAAAGGACTTCCTGTTAGAGGACAAAGAACTAGCAGAAATGCTCGTACCAGAAAAGGTAAGGGTAAAGTAGTAGCTAATAAGAAAAAAGTAGGTAAATAGGAGGTTTAATTTATGGCATATAATAGAAGAAAAAGAAAAGTTAAAAAGAATATTCCTGAAGCAGTCGCACATATTAAATCAACATACAATAATACTATTGTAACCATTACAGATAAAGACGGAAATGTTATTAGTTGGGCAAGTGCTGGTACTATCGGATATAAAGGTTCTAAAAAGAAAACACCTTTTGCTGCTGGTACAAGTGCTGAGGCAGCTGGACGTGCTGCTATGGACTGTGGTGTTAAAAAAATTGAAGTACACGTTAAAGGCTTAGGAGCTGGACGTGAGAATGCTATCCGTCAATTACAAGCAGTAGGACTAGAAGTAACAAGTATCGTTGATGAAACACCAATTCCTCATAACGGATGTCGTCCACCAAAAAGACCTAGAAATTAGTGTTGGAAAGGAAAGTAGACTATGATTAAATTTGAAAAACCAGATTATAAAATTGTTGAATACCAAGAAAGTAACCACTATGGAAAATTTGTTTTAGAACCACTTGAAAGAGGGTTTGGTCATACTATTGGTACAGGTTTAAGAAGAGTAATGTTATCAAGTATGCCTGGATGTGCAATCAATACCATTAAAATTGATGGCGTCCTTCATGAATTCCAAAAAATTGATGGTGTTTATGAAGATGTAACTGCAATTGTATTAAACTTTAAAAGTGTTGTTTTAAAAAATCATTCTGAAGAAAGCAAAGTAATGCATTTGGAAGCAAATACTCCAGGTCCTGTAACGGCTGGAATGATTGAACATGATCCAGATATCGAAATTATGAATCCAGACTTTGTGATTTGTAACTTAGTTGAAGGTGGAAAGATTAGTGTTGATATTACTTGCAATAATGGTAAAGGTTATGTCGATGCTAAAGAAAACCAAAGACTTTATGCAGCAGATAAACCAGGAGTTATTGCTATCGATTCATTATATTCTCCAGTAGAGAGAGTAAATTATGAAGTAGAAAGTGCTCGTGTTGGTCACAATGAAAACTTTGATAAATTAATTGTTGAAGTCGAAACAAATGGCAGTATTACTCCAGAAGAATGTATGGCTTTAGCAGCTAAAATCTTAATTGAACATTTCAATATCATTGCTGATTTAAATGCCATTAGTGATGTAGCTGGACTTATGAGCGAAAAGAAAGTAGATACAATTACGAAAACACTTGAAACACCAATTGAAGAAATTGAATTCTCTGTTCGTGCTTATAACTGTTTAAAAAGAGCTGGTATTCATACGGTTCAAGATTTAATCAATAAAAAAGAAGTTGAAGTTACAAAGATTCGTAACTTAGGTAAAAAATCATTAAAAGAAGTATTAGATAAAGTAGAAGAAATGGGACTTAAGTTCCACGAATAAGGAGGTAAAAAACAATGGCTTATAGAAAATTAGGAAGAGAAACACGTCAAAGAAGAAGTATTCTAGCAGGTCTTTCTAAAACCGTTATTTTAGAAGGTAGTGTTATTACAACAGAAGCTAGAGCTAAAGAAGTGCGTAAGTTTGTTGAAAAAATGATTACTTATGGAAAAAGAGGAACTTTAGTTTCAAGAAGAAAAGCTTTAGCATTCTTCCATAATGATAATGAAGTAGTAAGTAAAATCTTTAATGAACTTGCTCCTAAATATCAAGATAGAAATGGTGGATATACACGCATCATTAAAATTAAAGAACGTATTGGTGACGACGCTTTACAAGTAAAATTAGAACTAGTGTAAAAAGGACATCTATTTATTAGATGTTTTTTTGTTAAAATAAGATAGAAAAAACTATCCAAATTCTTCTTGTTTCATGGCCAAAAGCATGATAAACTTTCTATAGAAAATAGTAAGGATATGATGTCTATGCCGCCTTTGGAAAAGAAAAGATATTTATTTCTATTTTTGATGATGCTTTTAGTTCTTTTCTTGATTACTTTTGGAGTGTACTGGTTTATTTTCCGAAAGAATTGGTCTCAAGAGTTGTACCGGGTTATCCACATCGAATATGGCGAAAAACTTACTCCAGAAATGCTATTTCAAAATGAAGTAGATCTTTCAGATTATCAATATGAGCCTCCCCTTGAAACCATTTATGAAGTAGGGACATATACATTAAAAATCAGGGTAAATAATTCTAGTACCGAAATAAGAGTGATTATAGAAGATACAACTCCTCCAGAAATAGAAGTTCAAGACTTAACAAGATATATAGATGAAGAACTTCCTTCAAAAGAAGAATTTGTGACACAGATGAGCGATGCTTCAGAACTTCAAATTTTAGATTATACAGTGGATAAAACCGTAGGTACACATGAAATTACGATAACTGTACAAGATATACACGGGAATAGTACGCAAAAAAAAGCAACATTAACAATTTTAGAAGATAAAGAGCCACCAGTTTTTGCTGGATTAACGGATATAACGATTGAAGTTGGAACTACCCCAGATTTATATTCAGGAGTAGAAGCAGTAGATAAGCGTTTTGGCAATGTTGAATTCACTGTAGATGACCAGAGGGTAGACTATCAGACTCCAGGAAAATATACCATAACCTATAAAGCCACAGATCAGTTAGGCAATGAAACAGTCGCGACAAGAAATATTCGAATTAAAGAAAAATCTATCACATATAGGATTAATAACTTTCCAGTGTATAACCAATATCCAAACTATCCAAATGGTTGTGAAAGTATTGCTCTATACAACCTACTTAGATACTATGGAGTAAATGTGACTCCAGAAGAAATTGTAAATCGTTTAAAAAAAGGGGAAGGCCCATATTGGAATGGAAATACCTTATATGGAGGAAATCCAGAAATTGAATTTGTAGGCGATCCTCGAGACATCAATGGTTATGGAGTATATCAAAAACCAATTCAAGATGTTGCAAATTATTACAAAAGCGGTATGATTGATTACACGGGCCATTCATTAAATGAAGTATTAAATCTAGTGAAGCAAAATATACCCGTTCAAGTTTGGGTATCTATTAATTTAGAAAATACAAAAGTATGCACTCACTGGACCTACGCGTCCACTGGCGAAACAATTTATTGGATTTGTAATTTGCATAGTGTAGTTGTGACGGGATTTAATGACAATTATGTCTATGTTTCTGATTCTTATACGGGAAAAATAGAAGCATACTCACGCACACAATTTGAAAAAATGTATAATCTATTTGGTAAAAGAGCATTATATTACCCAAACTAAAGGAGATCAAAATGAAAAAATGTTTACTAATTTCTATTATTCTTTTAATTCTGTGCTTAGTGACTCTAGGAATTGTCACAAAATTATCTGAAAACGAATCACTAAACTCAAATGAAAACAATTCCCAAACAAATCCTAGTTCAAATCAAAGCAGTATTCCATTTTCGTTAGATATTGAATCTGAATTTGTTCAAAACCTATATAAAATGGCCAATCCAAGTAGTGATGCGGGTATTTTAAAAGATTTATATGATGATGGCGTTCCTTCCAACACTTATATTTTAGCTACAGGAGCAATGAACTATATCCGAAAGAATATTCCTATAGATTCAGAAATGGTTCAAAATCGCATGTTTACCGCTACGATCACCAAAGAAGATTTAAAACAGAATATTGAAGAAGTGTTTGGGAGCATAAATTATCAAGACGAAGATTTTTATGTCCTAAATTACGAATACGGCGTTTGTGGGTTTACTTACCAGGGAGAACTAGAAAGATATGAGAGTTTAAATGGCTGTGGTGGCTCGATGTACGAAAGTTTTAAACGTAAGTTAATTTCTGCTCGTGAAGAAGGCAATTACCTTTATCTTACTGAGAAATCAATTTATATATACAATGATTGGAATGAATATATAAGTAGAAGGTTTATTTATGCAGATTATAATCAAGAAAAGATGCTAGATTATATCGAAACAAGTTCTAGCGAAAGTGTAACTATTAGCGTAGACGATTACTTAGAAGGAGCTATGACCTACGATTATGTTTTTGAAAAATTGAACGATCGATATATCTTCAAAGGACTACAAAAAAATAGTAACTAAAGTTAGAATGTGATAAAATAAAAAAAGAAAAGAGGAATGACATGAAAAAAATTATTTTAACAGGCGATCGTCCAACTGGCCGACTTCACATAGGCCATTATGTTGGTTCTTTAAAAAGTAGAGTTAAAATTCAAAACGATGGACAATATGATGAAATGTATATTATGATTGCAGATGCCCAAGCTTTGACGGACAATGCAGATAATCCTGAAAAAATAAGGGAAAACATTATGGAAGTTGCCTTAGACTATTTATCAGTAGGATTAGATCCTAGTAAAGTAACGATCTTTATTCAATCTCACGTCAGTGCTTTAACCGAGTTAACTTTTTATTATTCCAATTTAGTTACCGTATCTCGTTTGCAACGAAATCCAACCGTTAAAAATGAAATCAAACTACGGAACTTTGAAGCAAATATACCGGTGGGTTTCTTTACTTATCCTATTAGTCAAGCTGCCGATATTACTGCTTTTAAAGCCAACATTGTGCCTGTAGGCGAAGACCAATTGCCAATGATCGAACAAGCAAGAGAAATCGTTCACACCTTCAACCGTGTTTATAAAAAAGACGTACTTGTAAAACCAGAGGCAGTTTTACCGGAAACCGAAGCCGCTTTAAGACTTCCTGGTACAGATGGCAATGCTAAGATGAGTAAATCATTAGGAAACTGTATTTATTTAGCCGACTCCAAAGAAGATGTGGAAAGAAAAATTATAAGCATGTATACCGATCCTGATCATATCCATGTAAATGATCCAGGAAAAGTTGAAAATAATACAGTCTTTACGTATTTAGATGCTTTTTCAACAGACGAAGATTTTCAAAAATTTTTACCAGAATATAAAAATCTCGATGAATTAAAAGATCACTATCGTAAAGGTGGTGTAGGTGATGTCAAAATCAAAAAATTCCTTTTAGATATTATGGAAGAAATTTTAACTCCTATTCGTGAGAAAAGAAAATACTACGAAGCAAGAATTGATGAAGTGTATAGCATTCTGGAAAAAGGATCCGAAAAAGCAAGTCATGTTGCCAATAAAACCTTAAAAGAAGTAAAAGAAGCAATGAAAATTAACTATTTTGAAGATCAAGAGTTACTAGAGACTTATCGGCAGAAATATGCGACAAAAGGGCAAGAAAACTAACCTAAACCTTCGATTTTGTGCTATAATATTAGTACAACGTGTAGCTATTCAAAAGGCTTAAGACCAGTTGAATAGCTTTTTTCTAAGGAGGGTTTAATCTGAAAAATAAACAAAATTTATTTTAGGAAAAAAAACTAAAAAAGGGCAGACTTCCCCTTACCCCAAGATAAAGTCAAAATTTAATTATATCGTTTTGGCATTCTGATTGACTAAATTAACAAGTTCATCAGATGTAAGACCTAAAGATATTAATTGTTTAAGAGACCCACAAAAGTTGTTTTTGGTATATTTTAGTCTATCTTTATCAGAAGTTTCATTGGAAGCTAAATCACGAGGATTCCAAACTTCACCAGTAAGTAACATATGATAGACAGCAACTAAGATCTTTCTAGCAATAGCAATGATGGCACGTTTCTTTCCACGTCGTTTAGAAATCTTGTTAAATTTATTTGCATAATAGGTGTTGGTTTTATCTTTTACAGCACTATGTGCGACCTCAACTAAACAAGGCTTAAGATAAACACCAGCTCTGGATATTTTAACAGATTTCTTTTTGCCAGCAGACTCGTTACAACTAGGAGCAAGACCAGCCCAAGCAGTTAAACGATAGTGATTAGAAAATTGTGACATATTCGTTCCTATTTCGGAAAGAATCGTAATAGCAGAGTTTCTATTAATACCAGGAATTGTTAAAAGAAGATTAATATAATCTTCGTAAGGAGCAACTAAAGTATCTACAACTTCTCTTAAATCATTAATTTCGTTAGTTAAATAATCAATATGATCTTTGATAAGTTTTATTCTTAGTTTTTGTTCATAAGTAAAAGTAATACCAGTAATAGAAGATAAAATGTCTTCTTTAGATGATTTGCAATTTTTACGAAGACAACTTATAATATCTTCATCTGAAAAAGAATCTTTCTCTAAAATGATATCAATGATATTTTGACTAGATTTACCAAAGATATCAGAGAAAACCATGTCAAGTTTGCAATTACCAACAGTAAGAGCATTCGTAAATCTATTCTTTTCAGATGTTTTATTACAGGTAAGTTTGTAAAGATATCTAGTATATTCTCTTAAAACTCTAATATCTTTTGGAGGAATAAAACTAGACCGAACAATACCTAATTTGAACAAGTCTGCAATCCATTTTGCATCCTTGTTATCGTCTTTCTCACCTTTTATGACAGCAACCCATTTAGGATTAGCAACGACGACATTAGAAATAAAACCTTCTAATGCATTGTATACAGGAATATAATATTTGCCAGTAGATTCCATGCATACATTATCACAGTCGTTTTCGATAAGCCAATTTCTAAAGTTGATGAGATCGTTATGAAAGGTTGAGAAACGTCTTTTGTAATATTTCGGTGTTTGGCCTGTTGAATCACAAATGACAGCAACAATAAAATTTTTGTGAACATCAACACCACATACTTTTGAATAAATTACTTCCATAAATAAAGTCTTCCTTTCTAAAATTTTAGAAGGAGTGAGTTGTCTATGCAGTTAACACTAAGAATGAACTAAAGTCAATGATTAATCTACAGTCTCAAAGGAACTACTTATGTGTGCTTGAAACAACTGCACTTGCACTGCTTAAAATGCTGGTTAATCCGTAATAAGTTACAGGAAGTCTGCAACTTACCTCCCCGTGCTTTGTAGTACACACTCCTTCATGACTGTTATTATATAGAAAAATAAATTTAGTTCAAGGTTTTCATTCCTATGTGTGCCTTGAACGAAGTGAAAGGAATGAAGCTTAAAATGAGAAATGTTGGTGATTATATTGTTTTTCGAAAAGATGTTTGTGAGATTGTAGATATCAAAGAAAATCCTTTTAATCACGTTATGAGCTATACTTTAATACCGATTACCGATCAATCTTTAAAAATGAATATTCCAATTGACAATGCTTCAATCCGGGATTTAATGACTATGGACGAATTAAATACATTAATTCAAGAAATACGTGATATCCCAGTAATAGAAGTTGAAGACAAACAACTAGAGCATGAGTACAAAAGATTATTAAACGAAGGAACAAACTATGATTTAGTACAAATTATTAAGACGACATATTTACGTAATCAAAAACGCCTCGAAAACAATAAAAAAATTAGTGATAAAGATCATCGTTATTTTGAGATGGCCGAAAATTATTTATACAATGAAGTAGCAAAGGTATTAGATGTTGATTTAGAAAGCGCTAAAAAATATATTATTGAACACGTAAATAATTAATACAGTCCAAAAGGCTGTATTTCTTTTGCCAAAAAATACCAATCATTTGTTCGTGACATTTAAAACGAACTATTGTATAATAAAACACGGGTGAGCAAAAATGACAACAAAAGAAAAATTGACGATTTTAGCCGATTCTGCCAAGTATGATGCCTCTTGTTCTTCTAGTGGTAGTACCAGAGTAAATCAAGGCGGATTGGGTAGCGCAAGTATAAATGGCATATGTCATTCCTTTTCAAGCGATGGTAGATGTATTTCGCTTTTAAAAATATTAATGACCAACTGCTGTATCTTTGATTGCAAATACTGTATTAATAGAAAAAGTAACCAAGTGCAAAGAGCCGTTTTTACTCCTGAAGAAATTTGCTGTCTCACGATAAATTTTTATAAAAGAAATTATATCGAAGGCTTATTTTTAAGTTCAGGAATTCTTAAAAGCCCAGATTATACAATGGAAAAAATGATTGAAACAATTTTTCTTCTCCGAACAAAATATCATTTTAATGGCTATATTCATGCTAAAGCGATTCCGGGTGCTAGCGAATATTTATTAAAAAAATTAGGAAGTTTAGTAGATCGATTGAGTGCTAACATTGAGCTTCCCAGTGATAATGGTCTCAAGCTTTTAGCGCCTGAAAAAAATAGCCGGAAAATTACGAACATTATGGCATACGTAAAGAAAAATCAAAGCAAAACTTTTACCCCAGCCGGTCAAAGCACTCAAATGATTATTGGTGCATCAAAGGAGAAAGACTTAGAAATCTTAAAAAGAAGTGAAAACCTTTACCAAACCTTTTCTTTAAAAAGAGTTTTTTATTCAGCTTATGTCCCCGTAAATCAGGACTCTCTTTTACCAACTTTAAAAACACCACCTTTAAAAAGAGAGCATCGTTTGTATCAAGCCGACTGGTTATTAAGATTTTATAACTATAAAGCCGAAGACTTGCTTAGTGAACAAAATCCCAATTTTAATGTTTTATTAGATCCCAAAGCCGACTGGGCAATCCGTCATTTAAATGAATTTCCCAAAGAAATCAATCAAGTCTCCTATTATGATTTACTAAAAATACCTGGAATTGGACCAACAAGTGCTAAAAAAATTATTTCATCAAGACGTTATTTTAAGATTGAATTTAATGATTTAAAAAAAATGGGTATTTCAGTGAAAAAAGCGAAATACTTTATCTTGTGTAACGGAAAATACTTTATGAATAAAGCGTTTTTTGAAGCCAACTTTATTACCAAAAACTTATTATTAGAAAGCATTGAAAAGATAGATGTTCAAAACAGACAATTGAGTTTATTTTATGAAGAATGAAAATATCTACATCTATGAAAATTTTAAAGAACTTCTATCGGTAATTGCTTATTTAATCATCAATCAAATAAAACCATACAATATTCAAAAAAAAGAAAAAGTTACACCCAGTTTATTTACGAATTTAATTCATTTAGATACTCATACTTATCAACAGTTTTGGAATAAAAAATTGTCATCAAAAATATATTCTTTGATTAAAGATGCTTATCGTAGCGAAGACGAATATAAAGAATTAGTCCTATATTATGTTTTGTTAAATTATCAAAAATATGGAGAAAAAGTAATCCATATGCGCAACTTAAAATGTGTAAACAAACTTTTGGCACTGTCCAAATATGTCCATAGTGAAAACCATAAATGGAAGGGCTTTTTAAGATTTCAAGAAATGGAAAATCATTTTTACTATGCCGAGTTTGAACCCGTAAATGATATTTTAGAATTAATCGCGCCTCATTTTAAAACGCGCTTTCAAAATGAAAACTGGTTAATTAAAGATGTAAAAAGAAAGAAATACGCCTTTAAAAAAGGGAATCATCTATTTTTTCTCCAAGAAGAAGATATTCTCAAACTCGAATTAAAACAAAGTCTAAAAGAAGAGGAATGCGAAGATTTATGGAAAACCTTCTTTCATACTATCGCGATTAAAGAAAGAACAAATAAAAAGTGCCAACAAAATTTTATGCCTAAACGGTATTGGAAATATATGATAGAAATGGAGAGAGAACAATGAAAAAAGTAATTCAAGGAAAAAAACTAGAAGAAAAAATGTTAGAAGCTATTCATTTACTATGCGATACAACCGCGGTAACACTAGGCCCAAGCGGGGTAAACGTTCTTGTAGATACAAAAGATGAACCACCTTTTATTACCAATGATGGTGTGACTATTGCTAAAAGCATTGAAAGTGATGATCCAGCAGTGAATGCTATTTTAGAAATAGCCAAAGAGGCTAGTTTAAAAACAAATGAACTAGTTGGCGATGGAACAACTACAACCCTAGTCCTTTTAAAAGAATTCTATTTATTAGGCTTAAACTTGTTAAAAATGGGCCAAAATAGCCAGATGATTCAAAAAGAATGGCTTAAAGTTTTAACCAATATCATTGCCGAAATAAAACAGTATAGTCATATTCCAACAGAAAAAGAACTGCAAAATATTGCTTCTATTTCAGCCAATGATCAAGTCTTGGGAACTATAGTAGCTGAAGTCTTTAACAAAGTCAAAAAAAGAAGTTCGATTCGCTTAAAAGAAAGTTTCGATGAAAGAACCTTTTATGAGCTTTTACATGGCTACACTTTAGATACCTCAGTATCTTATGAATACTTCATAAATAACGAAGAAAAAATCGAAGTAAATCAAGCTAGAATTTATTTATTCAAAAACAAAGTAGAAACCATAGACCAAATAAGTATAATCATCAATAAAGCAATCGAAGATAAAACGAAACTTGTTTTAGTTATGCCAGAAATCTCCAAAGAAGCAAAAGAACAATGCTTATCTTTATTTTATCAAAAAATATGCACGATATATTGCCTATGTGTCCCCGAATATGCCGAAAGAACAATAGATATCCGAAAAGACTTGGAAGCTTGCCTAGAAATAAAAAGCATAGACTTGTACCAAGATATAACCGATTATACCGATTATGAAACGACCAATTCGAGTGTAACTTTCACGAAAGAAACGACTACTTTTTCCTTTCAAAATTATCCACAAGAGAGAGCCATAAAATTGGAAAAAGAATTAAAAGAAGCCAAATCCGAATACCAAAAAGAGTATTTAGCCGAACGACTAGCGAAATTAACTACAGGGCTTTGTAATTTGTATATTGGCGGATATACGAAAGTAGAAAAAAAGGAACGGTTAATGCGCGCTGAAGATGCTTTATGGGCTATTGATATAGCAGGGCAAGGCGTTATCGCGGGAGAAGGCATTGTTCTAGCTAAAATAAAACAAGATCATATAAAAGAGAATAGCATTTATCAAGTACTAGACAAACCACTGAAACAAATATTGCATAATGCTGGCTTAGATGTCAACAAAATAGAAAAAGAACTGTTGCAAAATAACGAGCCTAAAATATATGATCTAGAATCAGACAAAATTATTCCCATAAAAGAAAGTACGATTTTAGATGCTACACTGGTGACGATTACAGCCCTAAAAAATGCCATATCTATAGCTCTCATGCTCTTATCAACACAATACTTAGTAATCAACGAAGAAAAAGAGATCAAAGAAATAGAAATTTAATTATAAATCGATCTTTAGATACACCAGCCATATTATGGGTAAAAATTAGGTGTTCATTGAAAAACTCAATTTGCCGTGTTATACTTTGGGCATAGGATGTGAGAGTTATATGCGACTAGAAAATGTTACGAAGTTTTTCAACAAAAAACAAGAAAATATTAAAGTGCTGGATCATGTTACTTATCAATTTGAAATGAAGAAAATGTATGCTATTACAGGACACTCAGGAAGTGGAAAAACGACATTAATTAACATTTTAGGATTAATTGAACCACCTACATCTGGAAAATTATTTATAGATAACCAGGATGTTAGCCAAATAAATGATTATGAAATTTCAAAGTTACGATCAAAAAAAATTGGCTTTATCTTTCAAAATTATTATTTAGATGAAAATTTAAAAGCCTACGAAAATGTTATTGTCCCACTCATACTAAATGAAAAAATTAAACGCCAAGATCGCAAAGAAATTGCGATAAATCTTTTAAAAAAGTTTGGCTTAGAAAATCGAGTAAATCATTTTCCTAAAGAGCTATCTGGAGGCGAATGTCAAAGAGTAGCTATAGCAAGAGCAATGGCCAATAATCCTGATATTATTTTAGCAGATGAGCCAACTGGTAATTTAGATGAAAAAAATGAAGTATTAATATTTGAAGAATTGAAAAAATTAAGCCAAGAAGGAAAATGTGTTATTGTAGTTAGTCATAGTAACAAGGTGAAGAATTATGCCGACGTTCTCCTTACTATAGAAGGAGGGAGATTAAATGAATAGTTTTCAAGATAAAATTTTTTTTATTCGTTCTAGCATTTTTACTAAAAGAAATGTATTACTTTCAATCATTTTGGTTTTAATTCTTCTAATACTATTAGTCTGTTTTCATCTAATCTTTTTTGTTACTGACTATCAAATGATTAATGAAAGTAAAAATATAGACATGCGCACTCTTTTAGTTTACGGTGAAGAAAACAAAGATTTTTCTCAAATTGATAAGTTAGAACACGTGGTTTATAATAATAGTACTAAGTTTTATGGAGGAACAGCCAGAAACGTTCCAGAATTTAACGTCGATAATGCAATGGGCTATGTCGAAATTTATCCTTTGCTTCCTTCTAATGATATTACGATAATAGAGGGTAGAAATATAGAAAATAATTACGAAGCTATTTGTCCAATTAATTTTTATCCTCATAATGTATATTTAAATCAAAATACAAACACGATGAAAATATACCCAAAATATTATATGGATTCAGATGATATCATTGGAAAGCGTTTTGTGATATCTTCAGAAAATGAAGAAAATAGTGACATTACTGTAGAAGTCGTTGGACTATATGATCCAGAAGAAAATTTGAAATCAATTAGTAGCTGTTTTATTTCTATGCAAGATTATGATCAGATAATTAATCCATATTCTATGATATTAACGAGTTATGATGAAAACGGAAATAAATATGTTGAAAACATTGAGTATTCTGGAAATATGGTAGTCGTTGATGATTATGATAATGTAGAATCAGTTAAGCAAAACATAGAGGAAATGGGATTTTCAGTTAATAATGCTTTTCATATAGATAAAGAAATTTTAAGAACGATTTTCAATATTCCTCTTTTAGTCAGTTTAATTGTTATCATATTGAGTCTTAACATCTTATATTCATTTATCAACAAAAAAATGAAATATCGCTTGCATAAATATGGTATTTTAAGAACATTAGGTTACAATAAAAAATTTATTGTTTCTATCGATACTTGGGAAAATTTATTCGTATTTTTAGGTAGTTTTATAATTGCTTTTTTGCTATATCTAACTATTTACTTTGTTCTATCTCAAACTCTATTAATTGAATTAACTTATGATAATTTTATCCTTCATTTTCCAATATTATTTATTTTAGGACTCATTGCTTTATTTGTTATAACGATTATTGGTATTTGTAAACATAAATTAAAAAAGATTTTAAATCTTTCCATTAACGAATTGTTAAAAGATTAATTTGAAAGACAATACTTATCCCTTTGAAATGTCATACTCGTTTTGAGTAGAAAAATGGAGGTTAAAATGATTTTATTGAAAAGCTTTTTTAGAAAAAAAACAACATTAAATTACATTCTCACTTATTTATTTGTCTTTCTTATATTAGTCGTATTTATTATTAGCAGAAAATACTACATTGAAAAAAATAATGAAAACTATGAAGGATCAAATATATTTGTCGTTGATTCTATTGATAAAAAAGAAGAATTAACGCATTGTTCACTATTTAAGAATGTTAAAATTGGAATAACTTTAAATGACGAAAATAATTCAATTATTTTAGTAGGGAATGAGAAAATAAAAGAAAATAATGTTATTTATGTTCCAAAAATGTATAAAGATTTACTTGATGAGGTTATTTATATTAACGATATTGATTTAAAAGTGGTTTCAGTTTATGAGAGTTCTAATCCATCGATTTTTCAAGTTAGCAGTCACACTATAGAAAATTTGTTACAAAGCAATAATGAAGTCACCTATATCATCGATTTAAAAAATTGGGCCTATCAAAGTAATATACTAAAATTTTTAGTTTCTAAATATACGGAAGTTTATTCTTTTATTGAACAAAAAGATGATACTAATTACGTTACAATTGTTTATGCCTTTGATATTTTTATCCTACTTAGTGTAATTATTTTAATAATTATTTTAGTCGTATCCTGTTTAAACATTGTAGAAGATGAAAAGAAAAAAAACATTTTATATCATTATTTAGGATATTCTAAAACGAAAACACTTTGTTTAACTATTTTTAAAATAAGTTGTGTTTTACTAAGTGGGTTTATTCCAAATTTATGCTTATACTTTATACTAAATAATTTATTCTTTTAAAGAATGCTACTAAATTGTCAAGAAGTAGTGCAATGTTGGGTGTAAAAATTTTTTGTGGGTAAAATAATGGTTATGGTATAATTATCTAAAGAATAAAGGTGGCAAATAAGTATGAGAACTATAGAGCAATTTGAAAAAAACATAAATAATTTAGATGCAAACTTTAATGAACTTATATCTAATGATAATTTAGATATAAATTCTATTGAAGAATTAGCGATGAATAGCATTGATAATTGCAAGAGTATTATTAATAACCATATAGAGGAGTTGATATCTAAAAATATAAATGAACAGGAATTAATAATTAAAAAAAACGAGAATGGAAAGAAAAAGGATTCAAATTAAAAAATCATGGAAAAAGTAAAATAGAAATCATAATGTTAAATGGCAAAATAGAGATTTATAGAACCATACTTCAAATAAATGATACTATTGATTTAGATAAATATAACTTAAAAAGTAAATTAATCGTACCTTTAGATGAATATCTAGGAATAGATAAATTACCATTTAAAGCATCATTAAAAATGATGATGGAAATTGCTTTTTGGTGTCAAAATCAACCATCATTTCAAAAAGCAAGCAAGATTATTTATAGAGTACATGGCATTAAAATATCTTGTGTTACTGTAATGAAAATAACTAAATATGTAGGTAAATTAGTTTATGATTATAACTACAATAAAGCCATAGAAATTTGGAATAATCGTACTAATATAGATATGACTGTAACTAAAATGAAAGGTACTTTATATATTCAAGCAGATGGTGCTGCTGTTAATACAAGAATAGAAGATGAAAATGGTTCTACATGGAAAGAAAATAAATTAGCTATTTTCTTTAGTGATAAAAATATATACAAAAGAAAAAACAAAGCAAATATGATTGTTCATAAAGAATTTGTTTCTTATCTTGGAAACGTGGACATATTTAGAACATTAGTATTTGCAAAAGCCGTAGAACTTAGATATTGGGAATATGAAAATATTGTATTTATTTCTGATGGTGCTACTTGGTTAAGAAATATGATAAATGAATTATTTCCTGAGGCCATTCAAATACTAGATAAATTTCACTTGATAGAAAATATTTATCAATATGCAAATTTTGTCTTTAATGAAGATAAAAAGAAAGTAGAAAAATTTAAAGATAAAATTATCGGTTATTGTTATTCAAACGAATACAATTTGATTTTTAAAGAATTAAAGAAATATCAGGTCATCACATTACCAAGCGGAATATGTAATTTACCTATTTATTTAGAAAACAATAAAGATAAAATAGATTATTCTAAGTATGAACACAATGGTTGGTTTGTAGGTAGTGGTGCTATAGAAAGTTCGAATAAAACTATAGTACAACTTAGATTAAAACAAGCAGGAATGAGATGGAGAGTTGAAGGTGCTGATTATATGATTGCATTAAGATGGATGTATGAAAGTGATCATTGGGGTGAAATAGAAAAAATAGTAGTTGATGAAATATATCATTAACTACTATTTACCCACAAAAAATTTTTACACCCTGCAATGTTATTGATAAATAAAATGTTGTAAAAGAGCTTCTTTTAAACCGAGTGTTTACTTTTTTTAATTAACAAATTATATTTTTATCCTAGAAATAATAGACTATATCTAATAATATGTGATAAAATTCTTTATAAGAGAGAGTATATGTTATGGAAAGAAGGGATAAAAATTGAAATATCTAAAAGCAACTGCAATATTGTTTATTGTAACATTAATATTATCTACAATTACAGCTTCAGCAACTGATGGTTTTTCAAGCGTTGTAGGAGTAACACTACCAACGCTTGGTGGTGAAGTAGATGCAACAACTGGATATAAAACAGAACTTGGAAAACAATATTATAAAAGTAATGGTACTGTGGATATGTTAACTTCCAAATATGTAAATATAAAAGTAAAAACTAGAAACACATCAAACGTTGAATCTACCTGGCTTACTTTAGGGCGACTTGATACTGCCTATTGGGAAGAAGTGGAAAATTATAATACAGGTTCTTACACTCTTGTTGCTCGCAGAGAAAATTGGGCATTAAGTGAGGCAAAGCATTCAGGATCTTGGTATTTAAATCAAAGTTTATATGAATTAGTAAATCAAGAAAACAACTAAAAATATTATATACTCTCTCCAGTCTATTATTGAATTGTAAGATATATCGTGACTGCTTCAACTAATGTAAATAATTTAGAATAGTTGCGGTTTGAATAACCTAGTGAGTCTTAATATACAAGTTAAGCAATAAAAAAAGAAAGGGTTCAATCAATAGATTAGTTTTTCTATACGATTGAATATGTGTGTCAAAAATGAAAAATAAGATGATTACTGTAGTTTTTATTATTTTATTTATTTTAGCAACAGCTACTATAATTCGGTTTAAAGTGCAGCGCACTCACTTAGAAAAGTCTTATCAAGAATACGAAAAAGCATGTTATAACGAATCTGAAACGTATTCGAATGAATTTTGTGAATTGGTATTTGAAAATAAACCAGAGATTTTAGATACTTTAACCTTTTATAACCAGAGTATCAGCAGTCCAATATTCGATATATTTGTTTATTTTTCACCATTACTTATTATGATAGCTTCAGTGTGGGCTTTATCAACTGAATTTGTAAGTGGATATATAAAAAATTATCTCGTGCGTAAAGATTATGGTCATTATATAAAAAGATTATTTAAAAATGCATATAAATCAATTTGGATAATACCATGCATCATTCTATTTATTTTAGTGTTGTCTTTTGTGTTTTCTGGACATTTTGATTATTCATATACTTTAACTCATTCTTATTCAACCTTTGAAGAACAATACTTAAAGAATCCTATACTATTCATGATCTGTTACATATTAGATAAAGTTTTTATAAGTATATTTTTTGCTAATTTAGCTTTGATTTTTATGAAGAAAAGCAAGAATAAAATCGTAGTTGTATTAGAAACATATCTATGTTTCCTTGGGATAGAAATAGTTAATGAAGCAATAATTAATGGATTGTTCTTTTCTAAAACTCTAGGTATAGATATGGGAAATATTTTAAATATCATAGACAGTTATTCTTATAATAATGTGTTTAATCAATTTGTAGTCTTAATTAGAAACGTTTTATATGCGACTTGTTCATTTTTAATAGTGCTAAAAATATACGCAAACAAAGAAAAAGTAATTCAGGCTAGCGAATTATTGAAAGGTGATGATTAAATGAAAATTGTTATAAAAAATTTGACAAAAAAATTCAAAGAAAATACCGTAATT
Organism: uncultured Bacilli bacterium; assembly: GCA_944363675.1. Classification (GTDB taxonomy): domain Bacteria; phylum Bacillota_I; class Bacilli_A; order RF39; family UBA660; genus Ventrenecus. Next base: position 29,706 of record CALVUT010000063.1, read on the forward strand.
GATGACGTGAACATTTCATTTGAAAGCGGGAAAATATATGGCTTAATTGGCAAAAATGGATCAGGGAAAAGTCTTTTCTTAAAACTATTATGTGGATTTTATTTTCCAACTAGTGGAACTATTTCATACAATAATATTATTTTAGACAGTCGTAAATCGTATCCTCCTAGTACAAGAGCACTAATAGAACACCCTGATTTTATTCCGAATTTAACTGGTTTTCAAAACCTCAAACTATTAGCAGAAATTGAAAATAAAATTGATGATACAAAAATACTTAATGCTATGGAAATTGTAAATATAAAAGAAGAAAAAGATAAAAAATATGCTAAATATTCTTTAGGAATGAAACAGAAACTAGGTTTAGCTCAAGTAATTATGGAAGATCCTGAGGTTATGATATTTGATGAACCTTTAAATGGTATAGATGATGAAACAGCAAAAAAATTTAGAGACTTTTTACGCAAAGAAAAGCAAAAAGAAAAATTGATTATCATTGCATCCCACATTAAAGAAGATATAAATTATTTATGTGATACAGTATATAAATTTGAAAATGGAAAGGTAAAGTCCGATGAGACAAAGTCAAAAAGAAAGAGATAAAAATATAATTCAATACTCATTAAATTCTTCTATGTTTAAGGTGATTTTTCTTCTTCTAATAATTATATCATTATATGGCATTTTGAATAGAGAGAAGGATAGTAATTTGTTTTACGATTTTTATTTAATCTATAAAAATCCATGGATGTTATGCTGCCTCGAAGTATGTCTCCTTATTAATACAATAAACTTTGTTCAACTTTTTCATAAACGTTATCAAATCTTGATCAGAAATAATAATAGAGCTAAGAATTTAAAAGATATGACGCATTATGTAATTATTTTAAACAGCATCATAATTTTCATCTCGTTTCTTTTGACATCTCTTGGCTTAATTTTAAAAAATTTTGGTGATTTTACATTAGTAAGTATTAATGGAGTAAATATTTTATGGCTGATTATTTTTATGATTTTAAAAATTTATTGCTTTTGTGTCTTGTCTTCTATTGCAATGCTATATATTCAGAATATCACAAATATTAAATGTACTCTATGTATTTCGATTTTGATAACAATATTATTTATCATTACACCAATTCACATTACAACCGATTCTCATCCATTTTCAATCAATTTTGTTACATATCTTGTTAGTTATGAAAGCACCAATATTTTACGAGATATTAATCAGTCATTATTAATGGCATTAATATTAATATCTGGTTGTTTAATATTATATAACCTTGCGAAGCAAAGTAGAATCGATTTGGGGTGAGTTGTTATGAAATATTTTGTAGTAAAAACTTTTTTTGATTTAAAACGTAAAAAGCACATAATCATATTTTCGCTTATTCTTTTTTTTATATTGGAAGTATGGGTTCAAAGAATACAAACAAATAGCAATGCCATAACATCCGCTATATATTATGGAGGAACCACTTATAAGGACAATCACTTGTTATTTTATTTATTGAAAACACTCAAAGTTGTATTTCCATCATATATATACTTCTACTTATTAACGTGTGACACTTCATATAATTTGACAAATGTTTTTTTGCGAATGAGCAAAAAAAAATGGTTTTGCAAGAAAAGCATTACTTTAATTTTTTTAACCATTTTTATGAAATTCGGAATTTATATTTTATACATTATTTTTTATAAAAAATTACCCAATTTTCTTTTTGTAATTAGTGATTTAAGCAATACATTGGGAATTTTAGGATGTTCATTTCTGCTAATATGCTCTTGTGGGAATATATACAAGAAATTTTTTGCATTATTTAGTTTAATCTTATTAGTAGGATTTTTTTTCGGATCAGGTTACCAGTTATTTTATATTCCTTTATTCATAATTTTTTTAGGATACATAGCGCAACTATTTAGTTTGAGGTAGTGTTATAACAGAATACTAAAATAAATATGATCTGTTCTAAACAGTGATTAAGTATTTCTTGAGTAACAGTAGTACTGGTTTATTTCAAATTTGTTTCCCAATGTAAGTAAATGTATTGTTTTCCTTTTGCTATTATAGACCTTTCTTTCTGTGTTTCTTATTTTATCACATTGCTCACACTTTTATGTCTATATATCTATACTAACATCATCATGGGGTAATACTATTAAATAAACAATATCTTTACTAGCATTTTCTTTTTCTGCAAATTTTAAAGATAGTTCTAAAACTCTATTTATATAATCCGTTCCATGTCCAGAATTATCTTTATCTAATAATTCGCTTACTTGTTGCTTTCCTTTTTCTATCATTATTTAACTTCCTTAAAACCATTCCTACTCCATAACCAAAGTGGTGTATGAATATCTATTGGCTTATATTTTGTATTTTTAAATAATTCTTGCCACCTATCTATAACAATTTGTTGAACATTGCTAGAATTAAATTCATCATCAGTAATTAATCCTAATTTATAAGTTGCTTTGCACACATGCGTATCTGGAGCGACTGTTAAATTTTCTATATTTGTATATTTTCTATCAGTATATTGATAAATCACATACATCCAATAATTACATATTTTTGTTCCAGATAAATATGGAAACTTCTTTTTATTATCTTTTTGTATGAAGTTTCTAATTTTATCTACATCATTATCTAACATATCAAATAACTTTCTTATATCACCATTAAATAATTCTACAAACGTGTTACAAAGTGATAGCCATATTTCAGTTTGCTTTTGTTTTTGTAGTGCAACTTTATATTTCGTTAAAGCATGCTGCACTTCTTCAAAAGACTTTTGTAAACACATCTTAGGATCAAATACAAATCTAGTTTCTTCATCAGTATAGGTTTTTAACGCACTTTCCCAAAGTGTATAAGAATTTTTTTGATAATTTAGTGCCATTGGCAAAGTAAAATATAAATAATTTTCTAAACTGGAGCTTTCAAAATGCGGATTGGCATCTTCTGGCATTACCTCACCACCAAGTTCTCCATTTTTATACATTACAATGAGTTTATCAACGGTATCTAATATTTTTTTCTTATTCATAACTGCCTCCACGTACAAATTCAAGATATTTTAATAATAAAATTATACTACTTAAGGCAATTTTTTTCTATAAAGCAATCGCATAAAAAATAATTTGTAAAAAAAGTAAAAGTATCATATAATGAATCCATAGGTGATTCGAAATGAAAATTGATTTTGTAGAGCTAACACATATAGCTGTTCGTCAAAGCCAGTATCCAGAGCCAACGCTTCCCGAGTTTTTATTGGTTGGACGCAGTAATGTGGGAAAAAGTAGCTTTATTAATGCTTTAATCGGGCGTAAAAACTATGCTAGGACATCGAGTAAACCAGGTAAAACCCAAACCTTAAATTTTTACAACATAAACCATGCCCTTTATTTAGTAGATGTTCCAGGATATGGCTATTCGAAACTTTCTAAAGATAGTGATCGTAAAATTGGTTTAATGATTGAGGAATATCTAAAAAATAGACCTAATCTATCTCATGTTTTCATGCTAATTGACTATCGTCATAAACCAACGGAAGATGACCAAATGATGTATGAATTCTTAAAATACTACAATATTCCAATCACGGTAATTGCAACAAAATATGATAAAGTAAACATGTCTCAACGTACAAAACAAGATAAGTTAATTAAAGATACGTTAAAATTAGAACAAGATTTTATTCACTTTTCAGCTGTAACCAAAAAAGGGCGTGAAGAAATTTACAATATTATTGCTGAAAATATTAATGAAAAAGGAGAAAAAAATGAATGAGCTTTTGGATGTGTTGAATGAAAATGGTGAGTATACTAACCGTGTTGCTAAAAGAGAAGAATGTCACAAAAAAGGGTTATGGCATAAGGCAGTAGTTGTATTTATTATAAGTAATGATAATAAAAGAGTATTATTACAACAAAGAAGTGCAAATAAAAAATTGTGGCCTAATTTATGGGATATGACAGCTGGAGGACATGTGTTATCTAAAGAGTTAGGCTACCAAGTAGTAATAAGGGAAGCAAAAGAAGAAATAGGTATAGATTTATGCAAAAATGATTTAGAATTTATTGGAGCGACTATTTCTGAAGATATTAAAAAAGATATAATAAATAGACACTTTAATGAATATTTTATCGCGCATTGTAATGTCGAGTTAGATGAGATAACATTACAAAAAGAAGAAGTTCAAGATATTAAATGGTTTGATAAGGAAGATATAATAAAAAGAATTAATAATAATTATGAGGACTTAACAGCCAAAATAGGATGTTGGAACTATTTAATGAAATATTTTGAGATAATTGAGAATAATTCGTGTAAAAAAAATTATGAATAACCATAGGCTCCGTTCAAGAAAATATAAACCTTGCTATTTCCTTGAATTTATGGTAAATTAAGTAGGAACTGGAGGGTAACTTTATGTTAGAAACAATTTTATTAATTATTTCCGTTCTTTTAATCGTTTTAGTGCTTTTACAAAGTAATAAGGCGAGCGATGCTGGTCAAATTATTAATTCATCAAATGATCGTTTATTTGGTGTTGTTAAAGAAAGAGGAATGGAATTGTTTATCACACGACTAACGGCAATCTTAGGTCTAGCCTTTGTTATTGTTTCCTTAATCTTATTCTTACAATAAAGTTCACGAGAGTGAATTTTTATTTTACTAAGAAATTTTGAGGAATTAATAAAATTGCATTTACTTTGGTTCGACAAAATACTATAATGTATGTACAAAAGTAATAGGTGGTTTTATGAATAATGAAAAAAAATTAATAGAATTTTTAGAAAAAAATAATGGTTATATCACTACTGCCGAATTAGTAGAACTTAATATTCATAAATCACAAATCAAATTTTATATTGATAGAGGAATTATAGAAAAAGTTAGTCATGGTTTATATATGAATACAAAGATTTTTAAAGATGAATATTATATTTTGCAGAAAAAGTATCCTAGTGCAATATTTTCATATAATACAGCCCTACATATTTTGAATTTTACAAATAAGACTCCATCCGAAATTGATATAACTGTGCCGAGAAACAAAAAAGTTAGAGGGAAGTATAATATTCATTATGTCTCAGAAAAGTATTATGCAATAGGCATTATAAAAGTAAATAGTCCGTTTGGCAATCCTATTAAAGTTTATAATGCTGAAAGAAGCCTATGCGATATGTTAAGAACTAAAGGATCATTTGATTTGGAACTTCAGAATAGAGTATTAGATTATTACTTTAGTAATAAAGATAAAAATATTGAGTTATTGTTAAAATATGCTAAAATTTTTAATATTTATGAAAAGGTTAATACAATTGTGGAGGTTATGATGAAATGGTAGATATAGCGGATTTAAAAAGATTAGCAAAAGATATAGAAAATGAATATGATCTTAATTATTATGAAATATTGCAAAGATATATGTTTGAAAGAATATTAGAAAGAATTTCAGTATCTAATTATCATGATAATTTTATCTTAAAAGGTGGCTTATTACTATCTGCTATGTTTGGTATTGATAATAGAATGACTAAAGACATGGATACTATGATAACTGGCATAGATATTT
>CALVUT010000064.1 GCA_944363675.1 uncultured Bacilli bacterium
TTTCTTAATTGTTTTGCTTTCTCTCTCATGCAAAAAACACATCCTTCTTTTGATACTCTTATTATATCAAATTTGGGATGTATTTTATTGCTTTTCTTGTATAATTTTCGGTCAGTCTCCCCCCCCCCGTTGTCAATTTACAGCTTGTTTACACATATTATTGAGATATAGAGATTAACGAAAAAGAAACATTCCTTTGCATATTTTTCTCTTTGAAAAAGTTAAAAAGACTTGACGATACTTTCTATTTTTGATTAGAATAGAAAATACTCTATTTTAATTTGAAAGGGGAATATTTTTATGGCAAATAAAAAAGACCAAACACAACTTTGCTTTAATTGGGACATTACCCATCCTTCTTTAAGAGAACAAATCAAAATGCAGGTAGCTTCTTATCAAGCTCAATTAATTAATCCGGCCATTTCAACTCAAACAATTTTAGAAGCATATTCTTACTTTGTTCATTTATTAACTATGCCTAAAGAGGAATACGACGCTTTAGAACTTGTTTATTCTGTTCATATGCAAATTATCAATTGTCTAACTAAAGTGCTTGTTCTATTAAGTTATATTGATCAAGAAAAGTTTTATTTTTTAGCTGAGTTATTTTTCGAACATTGTGAAGAGTTATTTTCTTATTTTTCCGGAAAAGAATATGACGAATTAAATCAAGGAACCATTGGCCTTATTCGCAGTCTTTATCTTAATATAATGCACAAAAAAAATGCTCAAGCACTCAAAAAAAATAAGACAGTTTGATTTTTGTCTTATTTTTTTGGGTCTACAAGGATTTTGATAGCTGCATCTTTTCCGTTAGTTAATCGTTTAAAGGCATTTTCCACTTCTTCTAAGGAGACTATGTCATCAATAAATTTGGTAACTTCAATTTCTTTTAAAGATAATAAATCAATGCATGTTTCAAATTCTTCTTTTGTGTAAGCAATAGCGCCTTTCATTGTTAGTTCTTTCATGACAGCTAAAACGGTTGGAATACTAATGTTTTCTGTAGCTACACCTACTAAGACAATAGTTCCACCATTTTTTACAACAGCTAAAGCAGTAGATACTGCCGAGGCATTGCCAGAGCAATCAATTACGCAATCAAAGTTTTCTTGGGCTAAAGATACTAGGCAATTTTCTTCTTTAGCATCAAACCATTTGTCGGCGACGTTTAAGGATACGGCCTTTTGCCCACGATTTGGATTTGTTTCTGAAACTGCTACAAAGCTAGCTCCATCTTTTTTGGCAAACATTGCTGATAATAAGCCAATAATCCCGCCTCCAATAATTAACACTTTTTGGCCGATAGATATCTGAGCTAAATTAATTGCATGAAGAGCTACAGCTGTTGGTTCCACTAGAGCCACTTCATTATCTGTAATATTATCCGGCACTTTAATCACCATGTCCGGACGAATAGCAATAGTTTGAGTAAGACCACCTGGATTTTCTAGCGATAAGCCTAAAGCAGCATTCCAAGTTTCTTTACAATATTGAACATTTCCTTTTTGACAGGCTTCACATTTACCGCATGGACTGATTGGCAGAGCTGTGATGCGATCGTTCGGTTTTAAGTCTTTTCTTGCACCAGGATCTTTGACGATTCCACAAAATTCATGGCCCATAACTAATCCAACAGGTATTCCTGATTCAAAGTAATGTAAATCCGATCCACATATACCAGTTTTTACAACGTCTACAATAACTTTTCCTTCCATACTTATTGGTTCTTCCAATTCTTTTAGTTCAAACTTACGTTTTCCTTTAATCGCTACGGCTTTCATTCAGAACACCTCTTTATTCTATAATTTATTTTATCACATTTTTAGATTGTTTTTTAAAAATTTTAAAATTCCCTGCTCTTCATTTGAAGTGGTTTGATATTTTGCTACTTGTTTTACTTCTTCTAAGGCATTTCCCATAGCAACACTAACTGGAAGCTTACTAAGCATTTCTAAGTCGTTTAAACCATCGCCAAAAGCGATCACATCACTTAGTTTTATATGATTTTTTTCAGCTAATAATGTTATCATGGTGTATTTGTTTTGGTCTGGGTTTGTGATAAATAGCCATCGATGAGGCTTTTTGGAATCTTGCATTATGCGAATAGATATATCAGGCATATATTTCGCGAGTATCTGTCTATAGGATTGTATCCACTTATCGTGGTATAAATGAATAGAAATTTGAGTTACATCCTTTAAAGAAGTAACTTGTTTGATCGTTATTTTTTGCTCATAAAATAGCGGCATTTTTGTATTTCCTAAGGAGTATAGGGTGTGTTCACTTAAAAAATCTACTTCTTTAAAAGCAGTGGAAAGTTTGCCTATAAGTTTTAAAACATAATTATTCAAAGTGCTTTTTAAAAGAATTTTTTGACTTTCTACATCATAAATTAATGTCCCGGCACTGGCAATGATGTAATTGGCAAAATAAGCATTATCGGTTACTTTTAGAGCAGAAGGCAAAATGCGCCCGGTCGCGATTACAATAATGTGTCCTTCTTCTTTTCTTTGTTTTAAATATTCTGTGGTAGAAACATCATATTGTTTATGATTATCTAACAGCGTTCCATCTAAATCCACTACAATCATTTTTTTCATTCAAAAGACCCCTTTTTATAGAAAAAGCTAAGATTGTTTCTTAGTTTTCTTTGCTTTTTTGGTATAAAACCATACTACTCCACCAATAAAAAGAATAATCAGTAGGATTAAAACAATATGTGAATATTGATCAAGTATAGCTACGATATCGGTCCATCTTTCTCCAACTACGCTGCCTATAAAAATTAATACAGTATTCCAAATTAGGGAACCAATTGTTGTGTATATTAAAAATTTAGGCATAGCCATTTCACTCATTCCTGCCGGAATTGAGATCAAACTGCGAACAACTGGGATAAAACGACAGAAGAACACTGTTTTATTTCCTTTAGAATCAAACCATTGGTCGGCACGTTCAATGTCAGATTCTTTAAGCCGCAGAATTTTACCAATTTTTCCAGAAACAATTTTCTTTAATCTTTCTTTGTTTAAAATTTTGCCAATATAATAAAGGACAATAGCTCCGGCAACAGAACCGATTGTCGCGGCCATAGTCATGATCAAAATGTTTAATTTGCTGTAAGTCGTCATAAAGCCGCCAAAAAGCAAAATAACCTCGGATGGTATAGGTGGAAAGACATTTTCAATAAAAATTAGAAAAAACACTCCTAAATACCCAAATTGATTCATAATTGAAATTAAAAATTCTTCCATAGTCGACCTCACTTCTTTATTAAGTATATCATGGTTTTTTGTTTCCTTAAATATTTATTTGTGTTTCAAAGCAAGAATTTAATTGTCCTTTGGTATAGTTATGATGACTTCGGTTGTTTGGCAGGATGTGGAAGTGACTGTTAGGCCAATATTTAGGGCATCAGCAAGCTTCTTAACTAAGTAAAGACCCATTTTGGTAGAACTTGCTTTGTGACGATCGGAACCTGTAAAACCTTTGTCAAATACACATAGAAGATCGTAGTCTTTAATGCCACAGCCATTATCTTTATGTGCAGTACAATACTATTTTGTGAAAATATTGCATAAATTTCTAATTTTTTTACCGGTTTATCTAAGTATTTTACTGTGTCATATTATCTCAAATACAGGTGAAGTAATTGTAGAAAACTCATCTTTTGAAATCAATAAAAAAGGATTTCAATCTTTTTTGGATCAATTGAACCCTTATAATAAACAAGACAAGCCGAATTGCTTTTGAAGCAACTGGACATTATTCTCTTTTAAAAGCTCGAAACTAAAACAGATAAGGCAGATAGTTTTACTATGGCTAGTTATCTGATGACATTCAATACAAACCAAATTCATGTTTGTTATACAACATTTACACATGAAAGTCACTATGTAGAACTAGAGAACAATTAATTAAAGAAAGAAGTAAATTTGAAGTTTTATTAACCAATGAATTAGATAAATTTTTTCCCGAATTCAAACCTTTCTTTAACATTGACTTTTAATAGTTAGTTTCCTTTCAAAATTAAAAGTCACTACTTATATAAGTATTCTAATAGATCGCCTCCTTTCGATAAGAAGTTAGTAAAGCACAAAAAAAGAAGATATAAAAATCTCCTTTTATTGCTTTCTTACAACTTCCCTATGTTATCGTTTTATCACATTTTTTTAGGAACGTAAATGGCATGAATAAAATTTTTGGATTTTTTAATTTATTTTATTAAAATCACTCTTTGGATAAACAATTTCAACTTTAGTCCATTCTTTATGTTTTGAATATATATTTATTTCAAGTCCTAACTTATTACAAATCTTTTTAGAAAGATATAAACCAATACCAGTAGATTTTGATTTAGTTCTATCACTACCAGTAAAACCCTTTTCAAATACTCTGGCTAAATCACTTTCTTTAATTCCACAACCGTTGTCCTCTATGGATAATATTACATTATCTTTATTTTCTGAAGCATCTATCTCAATCTTTTTATTTTTCTTATTCATATATTTAATTGAATTTTGGATAACCTGTGAAACAATAAATATTAACCATTTCTCATCACTATATATTTTCTTTTCTAAATGATTCACTTGTACTGATATTTGTTCATCGAGAATATACACCCTATATTTTAATAAAACTTTATGAACAATATCGGATAAATTCAGTTCTTTAATAAAATAATCTTTTTCTGGATTCTCACTTCGTGCATAATATAAAATCTGATCTACATACATATCAATCTTATCTAATTCTTTTTTTGATATTTTATCTTTACTATTATCAAATGATAAAGATAATGCCGAAATTGGTGTTTTAATTTCATGAGCAAAACTTTCTATATATTCTCGATAATCTAAATTTTCTTGTTCTAATTTACTTATCTTATCATTCATTGATTTTGTTGCCTGTTTTAAAGCATAAATATATGCTTTATTTTCTACATTACTACTTTTAGGAATAATCTCTGAGATAAAATATTTTTCATCTAAAGCATCAACTAAATCAAGAATTTGTAAATACTTTTTCTTTTGAAGATAATAATCGCAAAACAGATAACTAATCAATAAAACCAATGAAATAATATCAATTAAAATAATATAAAATAATGGTATTTCAGCAAAGCCTAACAAAAATGATAACACAATAATAGTGGATACTTGAAATAGAATATAAAAAATTTTATTCTCTAAATAATTCGTCAATTTCATAATTTATATCCCTTTCCTCTTACATTTGTCAAAAAGTCAGTAATTCCTATCTCCTTTGCTTTATTTCTTAAACGATTTATATTTACTGATAAAATATTATCATCTAAATAATACTTGTCATTCCATAGTTTTTCTAATAATTCATCTTTAGTAATAA
>CALVUT010000065.1 GCA_944363675.1 uncultured Bacilli bacterium
TTGCTTTTTAAAATCTTCTGTATAATTTCTTCTTTCTCTTCTTTCTTTCATAGGCTTCTTTTCCTTTCCAATTTTATTATACATTGTCCTTATCTTTTCTGTCTAATTTATTATAACCGATCCAATACGGAAAATTTCGTGGCAAAGTTAAAAATGTTTTAAATAAAGGAAGTTGCAAAAATAAAAAGCTACTTTCTTTTTTATTGTCTAGAAATATGATTGATAGTGTTTAAAAAGACAGCATAACTACTAACTTGTTTTTTATTCTCACAAAAAATCTTTATTTATAAGTATTTATAAAAAAATGTGTGCATGAACTTTTATATCATACACATATTTATACACAAATTCATACTTTATGTAAACAAAGTTATATTTAAAAAAGCTAGCAAATGAATGCTAACTTTTTTGTTTCCAAAAATTTTTTCCTTATTTTATAAGGCTTTTTCCGATATTTTGGTAACATCTTTCCTAATTTTGGAAACAAAATGGAAACAAATCAGATTTTTTGTGTGATTTTTTGATTTTCAAAATCCTATCAAGTCCTTATTTTATAAGGTCTTATGCGTTTTTTCCATGACAATACTTATATTTTTTTCCGGATCCACATGGACATGGGTCATTACGGCCGATTTTCTTTTCTTTTTTAATTGGTCCTTTTTTCTCAGCTTCTTTTGAATCGTTAGCTTTTCCTTTGATTACTTGCTTACGTTCAGTATTTTGTTCAATATTTGCTTTTAATAAAAATTGAGCTATTGTATCATCGATACGATTTAATAATTGTTCAAACATATCATAGCCTTCCATTGTATAGGCTTGAAGTGGATTCGTTTGAGCATATTGTCTTAAGAAAATACCTTCTTTTAGCCCTTCCATTGCATTTAGGTGTTCAACCCATAAAGAATCTATAATGCGAAGAGAAATAGAACGTTCAAATTCTTCAAAATGCGGAGCATCTTTAATTTTTAATTCATAATCTTCGTTGATCATATTTGTTAAGTACTCAATTAATTCACTAGCATCTTTATCTTTCAGCTCTTCTTCTGTAACTTTTTGTGTTTTCAAGAAGTTGCTATTCACATATTCAACAATTTCGTTTAAATCTTTATCTGTAATTTTTTCATCAACAATATGCCCATTTACTAAGTCTTCAACAGTATTTCTAAATGTTTCTTTGATTGTATCATGAATGCTTTCATTATCAATGATCATATTTCTTTGCTCATAAATCATTCTTCGTTGTTCATTAACGACATTATCATAGTCTAATAAGTTTTTACGCATATCAAAGTTGTTTCCTTCAACTTTTTTCTGAGCTGATTCAATAGAACGAGTTAATGATTTTGAACGAATGGCTTGATCTCCAACCATGCCTAAAGCCATAACCATTGCTTTTACTTTATCTGTTCCAAAACGGCGCATTAAATCATCTTCAAAAGACACAAAGAATTGACTCATACCAGGATCACCTTGACGTCCAGCACGACCTCTTAACTGATTATCAATACGACGTGATTCATGACGTTCGGTTCCAATTACACATAATCCTCCTAATTCTCTTACACCTTCTCCAAGTTTAATATCGGTACCACGACCAGCCATGTTTGTTGCAATTGTAATTGCACCTTTTTCACCCGCATGGGCGATAATCTCTGCTTCACGAGCATGATTTTTAGCGTTCAACACTTCGTGTTTTAGGCCTTCTTTTTTTAGCATTGCTGATAGTTTTTCATTATTTTCAACAGAGATAGTACCTACTAATATTGGTTGGCCTGTAGAATGAATTTGCTTTATTGTTTTTACAATAGCTTGATATTTACCAGCTTCTGTTGAATAAACTAAGTCAGGTAAATCTTCACGAATTACAGGTTTATTGGTTGGAATTTGGATAACATACATATTATATATATTTCTAAATTCTTCTTCTTCTGTCTTAGCTGTTCCAGTCATACCTGATAGTTTGTTGTACATTCTGAATAAATTTTGGAATGTTATTGTTGCCATTGTTTGCGTTTCTTCGTTGATCGTTACGCCTTCTTTCGCCTCGATCGCTTGATGTAGGCCTTCGCTAAACTGTCTTCCTTTCATAAGACGTCCTGTAAATTGATCAACAATAATTACCGCTCCAGCATCTACTACATAATCTACATCTTTTTTAAAACCATAATTTGCTTTTAAGGCATTATTAATATGATGCACTAACGCTGAATTTCCAGTATCATATAAATTTTTTAAATGAAAAAATTTTTCTAGTTTAGCTGCTCCTGACTCAGTAATAGATACATTTTTGGTTTTATTGTCAATGATATAATCTTCTTCAGTTAGCGACTTCACAGCTTTGTCTGCATCTATATATAAATTTTTTGCATTTTGTTTACCACCAGAAATAATTAATGGTGTTCTAGCTTCATCAATTAAAATTGAGTCAACTTCATCTATAATACAAAAATTTAATGATCTTTGAACACGGTCTTCTTTTCTAACAACCATGTTATCTCTTAAATAATCGAAACCAATTTCGTTATTTGTAGAATATAGAATATCACAATTATATGCTTCTTGTTTTTCTTTTGGTGTCATTTCACGCATGTTAAGCCCTACTGTTAAGCCTAAAAAGCGAAAGATATTTCCCATCCATTCAGAGTCACGTTTCGCTAAGAATTCATTGACAGTGATAATATGAACTCCTTTACCATCTAAAGCATTTAGGTAGGCCGGCATGGTTTCTGTTAGAGTTTTTCCTTCACCGGTTTTCATTTCAGCAATGTTACCGTAGTGAATAGCTAAGCCACCTAAAATTTGAACAAAATAAGGTTTTTCTTTTAAAACACGGTAGTCTACTTCACGAACAACAGCGAAAGCATCTACAACTAAATCATTTAATGATTCGCCGTTTTCCAATCTTTGCTTAAATTCTTGTGTTTTATTTTTTAATTCATCATCACTTAATGCTGCCATTTCTTCTTCTTTGGCAACTATTTGGTTAGCAATCCCTTCAAATCTTTTTAATTCTTTATATTCTGAATCTATAAGTCTTCTAAATATTCCCATGTATATAAACCTCCATCTTTTATCATTTTATCATATAATTTTAAAAATAAGTTATTTTTTCACTTAAAATAGGGCTTTTTCTTAAATTTCGAAGAAAAAAAGGCTTTATAGCCTTAGTTTTCTGCATCTATTATACCGTATGAACCATCTTTTCTTTTATATAAGACAGATATAGTATCCCTTTCCACATTTTTAAAAAGATAAAAATCATGATCTGTCAATTCCATTTGAAGGATTGCTTCTTCTTCATCCATAGGTCTTAATTCAACGGTTTTTCTTTTTACAATATCGGAAGCATTTTCGGGTTCTTCATTTTGCATTAAAAGCTCATACTGCATAATGTCTTTAAACTTTTTACGCATTTTTGTTTTGTTTTTACGAATTTGACGCTCTAGTTTGTCTAGGGTTAAATCAATTGCGGCATATAAATCATTATTTCTCGTTTCGGCTCTTAATGTGAATTTTTTTGTTGGAATCGTTACTTCAATAATTTCTTCTTTATTCATTACACGAACTACTACATATGCTTTGAGTTCCTCTGGGTTTTCAAAATATTGATCTAGCTTTCCAATTTTTTCTTCGATGTATGATTTGATTGACTCTGTTATTTTAACTTTGTCTCCCCTTATTTCTATTCTCATGTCATCACCTTCCTCATTTTTATTATAGCAGATATGGGTAAAAAAAACTACTTTTCTAAGCAGTTTTTTAGTCAGTTTACAATGTGTGATACTTCAGCAACATTAATAGCTTGCAAGCCTTTAGCTGTTTCGATTAATTTGAATTCAACAATGTTTCCTTCTTTTAGTGTCTTGTATCCGTCCATGTTGATTGCTGAGTAATGAACAAAGATGTCTTCTAGATCTCCATATTTAATGAAGCCATACCCTTTGGCATTGTTGAACCATTTTACGGTTCCTCTTAGCACTCTTACACTCCCTTCCTATTACTTTTACTACCTGTTTCTACCTTATCATGTTTATGTATAGACTTCAATTTATTTCGATCGACAAATTTTGCAAAAAATAAATAACACATAAGCCACGATAGTGTCCATTATACTTTGTTTTTTAGACAAAAGACAATTTTTGTCTCAAAGGGCACTTTTTTGGTATCAAAAGCATTTAAAAAAACAAATACTTTCAAATTCTAACTTTTAAGTTTATAGTAGAAATGTTGTTCTATCCATATTGACTCAAAAAAAGGCAGAAACATTTTTTTAAGACATTTCTGCTTTCTAAACTGTTTCTTCTTAAGTTGATTATTTTACTTTTTTATGCTTTAACAACATTGGAAACTTCTTCAACATTGATAGCTTGTAGGCCTTTTGCAGTTTCAATTAATTTGAATTCAACAATGTTACCTTCTTTTAAGGTTTTGTAGCCTTCCATGTTAATGGCTGAATAATGAACAAAGATATCTTCTAAATCTCCATATTTAATGAAGCCATATCCTTTGGCATTGTTGAACCATTTCACAGTTCCTTTTAACACTTTTACACTCCCTTCCTATTACTTTCACTACCTACTTCTACTATCATGTTTATGTGTTCATTTCATTTATAAACTTTCATACCTATAAATATCACATAACCCACGATGCT
This sequence comes from uncultured Bacilli bacterium, assembly GCA_944363675.1. Taxonomy (GTDB): domain Bacteria; phylum Bacillota_I; class Bacilli_A; order RF39; family UBA660; genus Ventrenecus. The sequence continues at coordinate 4,655 of CALVUT010000065.1, forward strand.
GCCCATTATACTTTGTTTTTTTACTCAAAAGATAGTTTTTGTCTCAAAATAGGCTTTTTTTGTTTCAAATTCTTTTTTTGATTTTACTTTGTTCATTTTTTTCTTTTTAAAACTTTTAATTTTACCTTTTCGACCAATAATGAATCATACACTTTTTTCTTTGCTAAAATTATTTTCGTTGGGAGTAGTGATGTAGTGAAAAGAAAGTTTATTGAATCTTCTATTCAACTTATTAAGCGAAAGAAAACAGTCAGTGAACTTGAAGAAAAAAAATTACGGTATGGCTTAGAAGGATTTTATAATCTTGCAACTAAGACTATAGTTTTACTTATTTTAGCGATCATTTTAGACCTAATACCCGAATTTCTTTTATTAACAGCTATTTACTCAACGCTTCGCATGTATGGGTTTGGAATACATATGAAAACAAGTTTACAATGTTGGTTTACGACAGTACCTATTTATATAGGTGGGTGCTTGCTTATTAAGTATCTTGTATTTCCAGACTTATTTAATTATGTGATATGGATATTTGGTTTCTTTTCATTCTTATTATTTGCACCTGCTGATACACCTGCTAGACCTTTAATAAGAAAAAAGAAAAGAATCCGGGCAAAAGTACTCGCTATGGTTATATTCGTTTGCTGCTTTGTTTTATTTTTATTTACTAGTAATGCCATATTGTCTAACACCATCGTTTATGCAGTTATTATTGAAAGTATATCTATTAATCCACTTACGTATAAACTCTTTCATACTTCCTTTAATAATTATAAAAAATATCCAGAATTTTCGGTTTAAATGTTTTTATAGATTTAAACAAGAAGAAAGGGTGTGTAAAAAATGTTTCTAGTTGATATTCTAGCTGGAATTGCAAATATCTTTGCAAAATC
>CALVUT010000066.1 GCA_944363675.1 uncultured Bacilli bacterium
CGTTTTCTGACAGCAAAAATGCACAGTTTTTTCAAAATTCTGTGCATTTTTCTTTTAATAGTGATAATTGAACTTTTTCTTTTTCTAAATCTATACCACATACATAGACTTTGACAATGTCGCCGACACTGACGATATCACTTGGATTTTTAACAAAGGATTTGCTCATTTTAGAAATGTGTACTAAACCATCATCATGTAAACCAATGTCTACAAAGGCTCCAAAGCTTGTCACATTACGAACAGTTCCGGTTAGTTCCATGCCTATTTTTAAATCATTTATGGTTAAGACATCACTTTTTAAGACAACATCATCTAATTTATCGCGATAGTCCATACCTGGGTTTTGCAGTTCATCGATAATATCTTGTAAAGTATATGTGTCTGTTGACAAAGTTTTGCTCAGTTCGTTGACATTACATGTTGACAATGTTTCGTTAAATGATGAGGACCCGAAGTCTTTCAAATCTAAGTTTAACTCTTTTAAAAGTTTGTAAACTAATGGATAACTTTCGGGATGGATTCTGGTTTTATCTAGAATGTTTGAGCCATCGACAATTCTTAAAAAACCAATGGATTGTTCATATACTTTATCGCTGAAGCCAGGTAATTGTTTTACTTCTTCTCTAGAGGAAAAAGGCTTCTTTTCTCTAAATTTTAAAATACTATCGATTGTTTTTTTGGTTAAACCAGAAATATGTTTTAAAATACTACTACTCGCCGTATTAATATTGACACCGATTTCATTGACAATTTTAGAAACGGTAAAATCGAGGGCTTCGCCAAGTTCCTTTTGATTGACATCATGTTGATACTCCCCTACGCCAATGCTTTTCGGATCAATTTTAACGAGTTCTGATAGAGGATCTTGAATACGTCTACCAATGGAAATGGCACTTCTTTTTTCGACGGTTAGATCTGGAAATTCAGCTATAGCTAAAGGACTTGCAGAATAAACACTCGCACCGGCTTCATTGACTAAGTTATATAAAACCCCAGATCCTTTAATCGTACTTGCTACAAAGGCTTCACTTTCTCTTGAGGCTGTACCGTTGCCAATAGCAATAATTTGAACTTTATATTTATCAATTAAGTGTTTTAATGTTTCAGCACTTTTCTCTACTTCTTTTTTTGGCTCGTGCGGATAAATAGTCGCAATTTCTAAAACATTGCCATAAGGATTTAAAACAGCCAGTTTACAACCCGTTCGAAAAGCTGGGTCAAAACCTAAAACAACTTTATCTTTAATTGGTTTGGTCATCAGTAGGTGTTCTAGATTTTCTTGGAAAGTTACGATGGCTTTTTGTTCGGCATCTTCTGTTTTTTCAGCTCTTATTTCTCTTTCTACACTTGGATAAATCAAGCGTTTTAGGGAATCTTCTATTGCTTCGATAACGTTTGAAACAACGAAAGAATCTTGGTTTTTGATAATCTTGTTTTTTAACATTTCTAAAATGTATTCTTTATCAAATTCTAGGGAAACGGATAGAACTCCTTCTTTTTCCCCACGATTCATGGCCAGGATACGATAGTGACGAGCATATTTAATTGGTTCATCAAAATCGTAGTAGATTTGATATACTTTCTTTTCATCAGTAGCATTCTTTTTTAATTTGCTATGAAAGTGGCCATTTTTAAAGATTTCTTGTTTAATGATTTTACGATAGTAAGCATTATCACTAATCCATTCAGCAATAATGTATTTAGCGCCTTCGATAGCTTTTTGGGGTTCACAGTTATAACCAGCACTCAACGTTTCTAAATCCCCTTTTGTAGGAAAAGACATGATCTTTTTGGCTAATGGCTCTAAGCCCATTTTAATTGCTTCTGAGGCTTTTGTCTTTTTCTTTTCCTTAAACGGTCTATATAGGTCTTCTACTTCACTTAATTTTTCACAGGCAAGAATTTGCGCTTTTAACTCATCAGTCATTAAATCTTTTTCTGCAATTAAACGAATAACATCTTCTTTTCTTTTTAAGAGATTTTCTAAATATGTATATTCTTTTTCAATTGTCCTAATCTGTTCTTCGTCTAAAGAACCTGTTGCTTCTTTACGATAACGGGCAATGAAAGGAATGGTTGCTCCTTCTTTTAATAAATTTAAAACAGCTTCAACTTGACTTGTTTTAATGCCCATATTCTTGGCTAATACATCTATATTATTCATCATTCATTACTCCTTTTGCCCATTCATTATAGCACGCATCTCCCCTTATTTGGTTCTTTTTCTTGACCATTTGTCTTCTTTTTCACACATTTTTGTAATGAGTTCTTGATCCTTTCCTTTTAAAAGACGCTTACAGGCTTCTAGATAACATTGTAGTAGAATCTCTTTTTGACTCAAGTCTTCTTCATCGGCCATATTCATTACATTTTTAATATCTTTAAGAATGACTTCTTTTAAATCGTCATAAAACTCTCCATTAATATTTAGAGAGTCGGGACGGTATTCAAAATCTGACTGAACAAGCATAAAGGAATGTACTTCGTCTAAAAACATAGCATACCAAGCAAGGGCTTGTTCATTGGTATCTAACAAAACATT
>CALVUT010000067.1 GCA_944363675.1 uncultured Bacilli bacterium
CTATATTTGTGGTATTATAGATAGTAAGGATAGGAGGTGATTAAAATGGCAGATACTAAAAAATCAAAAGAAACACATATTTCTCTTGATTTGAATGAAGTTCTTACAATTAGTTCAACGGATCATCCAGAAACTTCAATTATTATAAAAAATTCAAAGGGAACACTAATGGTAACTTTGAATGATACTCAAAATGAGAAAAAAAGTAAAATAGGAAGGAAAGAATAGTGGAAATATTAAAAGATAAAGATATTTCAGAACTTAGACTAGGTAATGATGAAAAGTTAAAAATCACATTTCAAGATAAATACTTTTTCTTACAAGCAAAAAAAGATGATATCCTTATTGATGGAGTATCATTACAAATGGTTTTGGATTGTATAATACAAGCCAAAGTATTTTCTAAAAGTCAAAGTGAAAAAAGAAAAACCGAAGAACTTGTTGATCGCTATTTTTCAATGTATAAATAAGTTTAGAGTTATAATTTTTTTATGTCGGATCTACCTATTAACCAGTCAAGTGAAAAGGAATATTTTTTGGCTAATTGAATAGCAAATGATGTTAAAATTATTGTATGTCCATTACAATAACTAGAAATCGTAGATTGAGTTGTATTTAAAAATTTTGCTATTTCTTTTTGTGTAACATTGTTGTCCTTTAATATTGTAGATAAATTATTTCCGACAGTTTTAGGATTGATTTTATTGATTTTTTTAGTATTGTTGGTTTTCTTATTAGTTAAATAATATACATAATCTATATCGACTTGAAAAATATTGCAGAAATCATTTAATCTATTTAAAGGCATAAATTTAGTATTAGTCTCGCACAAAGAATAGTAAGCACGACTCACTTTTAATTTTTTTGCCATTTGTGCCTGAGTATAGTCAAGATGTTCTCTAATAAAAAATAGTCTATTATCACAGTTCATATAATCACCGAGAATATTTTCTCATTTAAAACTGTCCATCAATTCATTTGCAACCATATACGATATTTTGGCGGAGATTATCGTGAAAAACATAGAAATTTTTTGATGGAATACTTAATTCAAATAGATTATTTATATTATGGTCAATTATCATAAAAGTATGAATAAAATGACTATAAAACTTTTTGGATTTTACTAAATTATCCAAAACAATAAATAAGATAATTGAAAGATGTAAGTATTTAGATTTAAACAAATATTATAATAGAAAAAATTATATGATCATTCATAGGATTGAATGAAATTAATTTTACAAATTTGAAAGAGAACAAAAAGAAAAAATGTTTTTACACGCGAAAACGCTACTAAATACGATATTTTTGTTGACTAAATATACTTTTGCATTTATACTAGTCGCTGTGTGGGGTGATAGTTTGAAAGAGAATAAAGTAATAGTGAGTATTATGGGACCATCAGGTAGTGGCAAGACGACTTTGACGGACAATTTGATTTTAAATCATGACATTATTGTACCGCGACATGTAACGACAAGAGAAGCTAGGGGTGATGATAAACCTGGCTTCTACCGTTACATTGAATATTTGGAGTTTTTGAAATTAGTAAATAATCAACAATTCTTAATTGCTTCAAGTGATGGCATTCGCGGATATGGAGTTTTGAAAAACGACTGTTTTAATGCGTTTGAGAATGCAGATACTTTGTTAATAAATTCGTCATATAAAGATATATTGCAATTAAAACATTTAGAAATACCAGTTCGGTTAGTCGTTTTAACTTTTCAAGATATTGAAAAAGGAATTAGAGAACGCATAGTGAATTCAAGTAGAAATCATAATGCTTCAGATATACGTTACCGTGTAGAAAGTGCTTTGGAAGATCATGAAAAGTATTTTAACGAAGTATCTCAATTTTCGTTAGCAACTATATATACAGATGTAAGTAATAAAGAAGAAACATATAGAGTAGCTGAGGAAGCAATTGGCTTTGAGCCTAATGTAAGAAAGCGAGTAAAATAATGAAAATTTGTTATGTTCATGAAGAATATCCAGAAGAAACAAATTTTGGAGGTATAGCAACTTATCAAAAACGTTTAGCTGAGAATATGGCCATGATTGGTCATACTGTATATGTTATTGCTAGATCTTTGGAAAAAGATAGCAGTACCGTGGAAAACGGAGTTCATATTATTCGAATATTTAGGCCATTAAATGCAAATACTTTAGATGATTATATTGATTATAGAAAAAAAGTATGTTTTACTATTGAGGATTTGGAAAAAGAAGAATCAATAGACATAATTGAAACGCCAGATTGGGGTGCAGAAACAATATTTTATCTAAAGAAACAAAATAGAAAAATTCCAGTTGTTGTAAAATTGCATACTCCGTTGTGTGTATGGCAAGAATATAACAAAAGTGGATTATCAAGCGAAGTTAATAATGCAATGTTAGAGTGGGAAAAATATTGCATAGAAAATGCTGAAAAAGTTATTTCATGTTCTCAGTTGCTTATTAATAAAATTATTACCCAACATCAAATTAAATTAACAAATGTAGAAGTAGTTCCAAATTTAGCTGATTTTAATAATTTTTATTTAAAAGAGCCTTTTCATCAAAGTACTAATGTTTTGTATTGTGGTAGTATAGAAGAAAGAAAAGGCGTACTAGTTTTAGCAGAAGCTATTAATATAATTCTTGAAAATGAAACTACCAAACATTTAAATTTTTGGTTTATTGGGAAAGATACTTTTAGAAATAATCGAGCAATTTCTACTATTGAATATATTAAAAGTATAGTTAAGTCAAAATATCATGCACATTTAAAATTCTTTTATCAAATGCCCCATGAGCAACTGAATGATTATATGAACAAAAGTTGTATTGGTATTGTTCCATCGCAATTTGATAATTTGCCTTATGTAGCATTAGAAGAAATAAGTACTAGATTACCTATACTTATAAGCAATAACACTGGTTTTTCTGAATTAATGCAAGAACAATGTCCAGAAATATTTTTTAAACATGATAATATTGAGGAATTGGCTCATAAAATTATTCAACTGTATAACAATTCCGAGAAATCTAAAATTGCTGAAAAGTGTTATAAAATAGTTCATGATGTGTTTTCAAATGAGAGAATAGTAACTAAAATGATAGAAGTATATAAAGAGGCTCAAGATGAATTTAGAAACAGATAGGGATATTCAGAAATTTTTTAAAAATACTAGTATTTCAAATGTTATTGCATTAAAGAGAATGAAGTATGGTGTTACAAATAAAGTTTATAAAGTTGTTACTAGTGATAATAATTACCTTTTAAAAGAATATGTAGGAAAATATAATAAAAGATGTAAAAAAGATTTACTAGATCATTGTCTAAAACAAAATATTAATGTTCCTGTTGAGATCACTAAACAAAAAATTAATAATAGATTATTTTATTTATATGAATTTATTGATGGATATCACAAAAAAAAGCTTAAAATTAATGATATTTGTTTGCTTGTTAAAACAGTCAGTTTATTAGATAAGAAAGTATCTATTAAAGATTATCAAAATGATAATATTTTTGCTAAAATGAATGATTATGTACAATATTTAAAAAATATATCTACATATAAAGTAAGTAAAAAAACAATATATGAACTTATTACTAAATATGAATCATTAGATTTTTCAAACTTAAATTTTTATTTAGTACATGGTGATTTATCTTCGCAAAACATGTTATGGAAAAATCACTTACTTTATTTAATTGATTTTGATGAAGCTATTGTTGCGACACAAGAGTATGAAGTTATTAGTTCTGTTATAAAATTATGTTTTCATTATAATGACTTTGATATTCAGTTAGCTAAGGAATTACTAAAAGAATATGAAAATCAAATGAATTTAAGTATTCAAAATCTAAAATGTATGTGGGAATTTTACATTTTAAAAGTTATTTTAGAAAAAATTGCTTTATATCAAATGGGCAAAATTGATTTAAGTGATCCTCGCCAAAAAAAGGATGGATGGGAAAAGTGGCATAATTTATTAAATGATTTGAATTTAAAGCAAGTATTGTTTGAATAATAAAGAATCGTATGGTAAAATTTGTAAGGAAATGAAAGAGAGGGAAAGATATGAAAACTATTGTTAAAACACATGTAGGAGCTTATGGCATTTTGTTGCGAGATGGTAAAATAGCTCTTGTAAAAAAAGCTAGAGGAGGTTATAAAGGAAAATATGATCTTCCAGGCGGAGGTATCGAACATACAGAAACACCTATCGAAGCTTTACATAGAGAAATGATGGAAGAAGTAAGCGGCACTGTTATTAAAGAAGAATTATTAGATGTAACATCTACAAATATTAAATGGCTTATGGAAGAAAACGTTACTGAAGATTTACATCATATTGGTATATTGTATCTTGTTGATATTAAGGAAGAAAATTTAAAAATAGATGCCGATGGCCTTGATTCTGATGGAGCAGTTTGGTTACCAATTGAAGAATTGAAAGAAGAACAATTATCACCATTTGCTTGGTATGCTTTAAAAAAATTGAATTATAAAAAATAACATTTCGAAAGGGGGATGTGTAATGAAAAAACACGAATTTGAATTAGAAAAAGAGAAAGCACAATCTGTTATATCTGAACTACATCATGTTTATGAAGACGTAGAGTTGATGATTAATTCGTTAAAAAGACGGAATATAATGGATCCTATTGTTTATAATAATTTGCTAAATCAATATGAAAATAAATTAAAAGTGTTAGAAAACGGATTCCAAAAACCATACTTTGCTCGAATCGACTTTACTTCAGACGATGAACATAAAAAAGAAATTTGTTACATTGGAAAGGTAGGAGTAGTAGATACTGATGGCAATTTAATTACTGTAGATTGGCGTGCTCCTATTGCGTCTTTATATTATGATAGCAATATAGGACCAGCAAGTTACGAAGCACCTAAGGGAACAATAAGTGGAACTATGGAACTAAAACGTCAGTATGAAATTGAAAATGGCGAGTTATTATCTTATCGAGACGTAGATACAGTTTCTAATGATGAAATTTTAAAACCATATTTAGGTGTAAATGCTGATAACCGTTTAAAAAATATAGTTAGCTCCATTCAGAATGAGCAAAATACAATTATAAGAGAACCAATTACAAATAATACAATTTGTCAGGGAGTGGCTGGTTCAGGAAAAACAACTGTTGCTTTGCATAGAATTGCGTATTTAGCTTATAACTTTAGAGATACTATTAAATCTGATCAATATATGGTAATAGGCCCAAATAAATTCTTTATTAATTATATATCATCTGTTTTACCAGAATTAGATGTAACTAGTGTGCCACAACTTACATATCCCGAGTTTGCACAAGAATTTATTGGTGAAGAAATTAAGATTGAAGATGTAGGATATAGTCCTGATCTTATAAATGGTGTAAATCCATATCAATTCAAAATGTCTATGGATTTTAAAGAGCTAATAGATAAATATGTGAAATATTTAGACGAATATGAAGTTGTTCCTGGTAAAGACTTTACAATCAAAAACATTAAAATATTACCTAAAGAAGCAGTTTTAAAAACATATCAAGAAATTCAGGATAAAATATACGATAATATAGAAACGAAAATTGAAAGATGCGTATTGTTATTGTCAAATTATATCAAAAATAATTCTTCTAAATTAGTTTCATTAGTAAATCAACAATATCAAGAGAAAATGGATGATGGAACTATTACTAAAGAAAAGTATCAAAAAGAATATCAAGCTGTGAAGAAAGAAATAGAGAGTGGATGTGTGGCTTCTTTAAGAAAACACTTTTCAATTAAAAGTAAAAAAACTTCAGCAATATATAATAATTTTCTGACAAAATTATCTCAATTTGCAGATAGAGAAGTGAATGATAGTTTAAAAAAGATTACTATACCAATTAAAAGAGGAATTACTTTTGAAGATTTACCTGGTATTGTTTATTTACATACATTATTACATGGATCTCAAGAATATAAAAAATTTCGACATGCAGTCATTGATGAAGCGCAAGATTATGGAGTATTCAATTTCTATGCTCTAAAAAAAGCTTTACCAAGTTGTACATTTAGTATTTTTGGGGATTTAGCTCAATCTATTTATGACTATAGAAGTATTGATAATTGGGAAGAAGTAGAAAAGGCATGTTTTAATAATAAATGCAATGTTGACTATTTATTAAAAAGTTATCGTACTACTATTGAGATTATGGAGCAAGCTAATCAAATCCTAGATTATTTAAACATGAAAGTTTCTGAGCCTGTTATAAGACATGGTGAAGATGTAAGATATACATTGTATAATCCAAACGATATTCAATTATTAAAAAATAAAATAGAAGGTTTAATTGCACAGAATTTTTCTTCAATCGCTGTAATAAGCCGTACTGAAGAAGAGGCTAATCAAGTTGCAGTTAAATTACAACAACTAGGAGTAAATATATCGTATATAAATATGAATAATAGTGTGTATGAAGGTGGTATTTGTTCTATAAGTAGTCAATGTTCAAAAGGATTAGAATTTGATGCAGTTATTATTGCAAATGTAAGCGAGAAAACATATTCATCTGATAATAATACTGACTTAAAAAATTTATATGTTTCAATGACTCGTGCTTTACACGATTTAGAAATTTTATATCAAGAACCAATTACTAAGCCTTTAGCTAGAAGTTTATATCGAAAATAGTCATAATCAAAAGTAGATTATGGCTTTTTAAATCTTTAAGTTTCAGTTTGTCCATGATATACTTTTGGTGGGGTGTATTGTTATATGGATTATAATAAGATCGGACCATTTTTAAAGGATTTAAGATTAAGTAAAAATATGTCTCAATATGATTTAGCAGAGCGAATGCATGTAGATCATTCGAAGATAAATCGTCTTGAAAATAATAAACGTCGTCCAACTTTTGATGATTTAATATATTATAGCCAAATATTTAATATTTCTTTGGATGAGTTAACAGCCTGCGAAAGAAAAAATAAACAAAATGAAAAAAAATTACAAAATTCCCTTTTTAAGTATTTGCAAAATCAAAATTCAAAATTAAAAAAAGTTCGATTTATAGCTATATTACTTGCCATATTTATAGTAATTAGTTTTATAGGTCTGATTATATTATACTTTTTTCAAAACTATGATACGATGAAAATTTATACGTTTTCAGGATCATCACCATCTTACGAGATAACTAATGGTTTATTAGTTTTATCTAAAGAAAAGATTTATTTTCAAATAGGTAATATCACTCCTGAAGTAGAAAATATTAAAATTTTTATTGAGACAAGCAAAGAAAGACGATTAGTTTATGATGGAAAATATCGAGCACTTATACAAGATAGTTATGGGTATGAAAGTTTTATTTCATATAATGATTTTATTAGTGATAATCAAAAAGTTTTTGTGAGAATTGATAACGAAGAGATTCTGCTAAATTTTATTGAAGAAGTCTCAAATAATAATTTTGTATACGTAGAAGAAAAGGAAATTGGGAAAGAACAAGAAATCAAGAAAAATGCGATACCTCCAAAAATAAAAGAAAATTTTCAATGTGATGAAAATGACAATTGCGTTTTGAAAACTGATGATTTTCTTTTGACATATAATTCTGGTTTGTTTTTTGTAAATAATAATGAAGAAAATTATACTTATAATTTGAATTTGAATGTTTTTTCCTATGTTAATTTAAAAACATTGACTAATTTTGAAGTTGCTGAGAATCGAGTTAATTGTATAAAAGGAAATTGTGAAAATGCTGAAAAAATATATAATGTATTTTATAAAAATTATGTAGAAAAATATTTAAAATAAGTATAGTGCCAATTTGGCAACATTTGGAAAAACTGGTGGTGCCAAATTGGCACTACCTTTTTTCTTGATTTTAT
>CALVUT010000068.1 GCA_944363675.1 uncultured Bacilli bacterium
TATATATCCTAATTTTGATAGATTAAAACATTGTGTAAAGAAAACAGATATCCCTAAAAAATTTGATTATTTTTATGTAACATCTGATTATGGAATAACAAATCCACAGGTGTTTTTATTATGCCGGGATAAAGTATATAAATGGAAAACCTCATGTATGGATATTAGACGAATATTACAATAAAGGAACAAAGAAAAATAAAAATGGCCAAGAAGAAAAAATTACTAAAACTGATGAGATGTTTCTTAAAGATTACCAAAAGATGGTAAAAGATATTGACGTTAGAAAGGTAATTATAGATCCATCAGCCACTTCTTTAATTAATTTATTTAAGCAAAATAAAATCGCTGTAAAAGAAGCGGATAATGCAGTAATTGATGGGATTAACTTAGTATTGAATTGGTTAGATGAAGAAAGGATACATATTGTAGAATCAAGATGCAAAAACATTATCAGAGAATTCAACTCATATATTTGGGATGAAAAAGCACAAGAAAAAGGTGAGGACAAGCCTATCAAACAAAATGACCATGCTCTTGATGCTTTAAGATACTTATTACAAACACTATTCCCTAACAAGAAGAGGGGAGCATACTTTGTAAAATAAAGGAGAGAATTAGAATGATAACAGAAATGGACAGAGTAAAAATGATAATAGCTGAAGGTGCAAAAAAAGGATTAGCTTTATCAAAATTTATTGATACACAAATAAATGAATTCAAGCAATCAGATAGCTTTAAAGAAATGATAGAGGGGAGTAAATATTTTAAGAATGATGGAGATATAAAAAAGAAAAAAAGAATATTTATAAATGAAAAAGGACAAAAAGAAGTAGCTCCACATTTGAAAAATTATCAATTAAAACATCCAATTATTTATAAGATGATAAATCAAAAAGCTGGGTATTTATTAAGAAAAAAACCAACTATAAAGCAAGTAATAGGTAAAGATGAAGAAGAAGATCTAAATTATAAAGAAATTCTAAAGGGAATATTTAATAATAAGATGCATAAAAGACTTAAATATACACTAATAGAAGCAGTAAAAAGAGGAATTGGATGGTGGCAGCTGTATATTGATGAAGATGGAGATTTAAAAGTAAGATTAAGATATGCGACCAGAATTATCCCTCTTTGGCAAGACGAAGAACATGAAATATTAGATGCAGTAATAATGACCTATGAAGTTGAAGTATATACGAGTGCAACTGAGAAAGAAAAAAGAACGAAAGTAGAGTATTGGGATTTAGATGGGGTAAGATATTATATTTATGATGGTTCTAATTTAATTGAAGATGTAGAAGAAGTTGAAAAGAAAAAAGACTTAGTTATTAAGAGAGATACAGAAGGAACTAGTATTTTAGCACATTTTAAAATAGGAGACACACTACATATTTGGAAGAAGATACCTTTTGTATATTTCAAGTATAATGGTGATGAAATGCCATTAATACATTTGCTGAAAACATTGATAGATTGTTATGATGAATTATGCTCAAAAACTGCAGATTCAATATATGATGCACCGGATGGCGTTAATATTGTAAAGAACTATCAAGATGAAGCAGGAAGTTTCCAAAAGAATCTTGCAACATATAATACAGTATTTCTTGATGAAGATGGGGAGTATGATAGAAAAAATATAGAAATAAATATAGATGCCTTCAAAAGTTTTATAGAACAATTAAGAAAAGATATCTATGAAGGTGGATCTGGAGTAGATACACAAAGTGAAAAATTTGGAACACATGAATCTGGCGTAGCACTTAAACAATTGTATGCAGACTTGGATTTAGATTGCAGTAATATAGAAACAGAATTTAAGAGTAGCTTAGAGTATTTTATGTTTTTCTATGATAATTGGGTTGAAATGACACAAGGAAAAGATTATACAGCAAAAGAAGTTGAATTTATATTTAATAAAACAATGACAGTAAATGAAAAAGAGCTAATAGAAAATTGTAAAAATTCAATTGGAATGATAAGTAATCAGTCAATTACTGAGCATCATCCTTGGGTTTCTGATTCAGAAGATGAAATGAAAAAAATGAAAAAAGAGCAAGAAGAAGAAATGAAACAACAAGAGGGTGAATATGACAAGATGATAAAAGAACTAAAAAACACTAATACTGATAATTCTACTAATAAAGATGGTGCAAAAGTTGGTGATAAGTAATGAATAATAATGCAGAGTATTGGATAAAAAGATTTGAAGAATTAGAAAAATCACAAATACTAAATGAATCAAAATATATTACAGAGTTACAAGAAGTTTATGAAAGAACATTAAGTGAAGTAAAAAAAGAAATAAATAACTGGTTAGTGAGATTTGCGGTAAATAATCAAATCAGTATAAGCGAAGCTAAAAAGTGGTTGAATGCTCAAGAACTAAAAGAATTAAAGTGGAGTATAGAAGAATATATAAAATATGGCCAAGAGAATGGTATAGACTTAATTTGGAAAAAACAATTAGAAAATGCAAGTGCAAGAGTCCATATTTCAAGGTTAGAAGCATTAGAAATTCAAATACAACAACAAATCGAAAAACTATATTATAATGAACAACAAACTACAAATGATTTTATCATTGAGTCGTATAGAGATACTTATTATAAAACAGCATATGAGTTACAAAAAGGTTCAAATGTAGCATTTAAATTTGCAACACTAAATATTGATACAATTCAAAAAATAATATCAAAACCATGGACAAGTGATGAACAGACATTCTCAGATAGAATTTGGAAAAATAAGAAAGCATTAATAGATACTTTACAGAAAGATTTAGAAAAAGCATTAAGAGGAGATGCAGATGAAGTAATAGATAAAATTTCAAAAGATTTTAATGTGGCCAAAGGTAAAGTAGGAAGATTAGTAATGACAGAATCTGCTTTTTTTGCAAGTGATTCAAGAAAAAGATGTTTTGAAGAATTATGGGTACAAAGATATATAAATATAGCAACATTAGATTCAAAGACATCTGAAGAATGTAGAAAAATTGATGGAAAAATATTTGATATGAAAGATTATAAAATAGGAGTCACTGCACCGCCTTATCATATTAGATGTAGAACAACAACTGCCCCATATTTTGATGATGAATTTGAATTTGGAGAAAGAGCTGCTCGAAATACTGATGGAAAAACTTATTATGTACCTAGAAATATTACATATAATGATTGGAAAAAAAGATTTGTAAGTGGACAAGAAAGAGAAGAAAAAGATAATAAAAACAAAGTGGATAATATAATTACAATGCTACCTAATAAAGCTAAAAGAGCTATACAGGATACAAAATTTGTAGAAAAGGCATCTACAAGCGATTATGATAGAAAAAACAATATAATTCATTTGATGAAAAATCCAAGCAAACATGAAATATTACACGAAATAGGACATGCCGTAGAAACAAAATATGATATATTTAACGATAATGAGTTTATTGAAGTTTTAAAAAGTAATATTACAGATATGGATATACTAATGGCAAAGACAGATAATACAACATTTGAGCAAGCAATAGACTTGATAGAAAATGATAAGTTTGTAAGTAAATACCAAGGTAGAATATATAATTTTGACATGTATGGAAAAGAAAGGTATAATAGCAACAATAAAGAATTTAATTATAAAGTATTAGGAGAATATTTTAGTGAAGGCTTTGCTACATACTTTACTAATGATAAATTATTGCTGAAGAAAGATAAAAAATTATATAACTACATAAAGGAGTTATTAAATGAATAAAAAAATAGAAAAAAGATTACTTAAGGCTAATTCTTTAAATGAATTTAGAAAAATTATTTTTGAAAATGGGATAGCAACAACAAAAGAATTATCTCAAGAAGTATTAGAACATTATAATAAACTTGGAAGTATGCAGACGGCAGAAAAACATACAGATCCAAGAATAAAATAGTAAGAAATGGTAAAAGATAGTAAAATGTAGTGGCGGAATAGACATATTACGTTTAGTACGTAGTATGGTAAAACTAAACGGCGGTAGAGTACGGTGGACAGACCCATTATCGCTGAATGGTAATAGTAGACGCTTAGTATTGTAAATACGGGTTCGGATGAACATGTTAGGTGCAAATCCTAACCTACAGTTAATTAAATAAGTTATTAAATTTAGACACTTTAAAAGGTGTCTTTTTTTATACAAAAAATTGGTCAAGTGGTAGACCTGAATAATTGCCACTATAACAAAATAGTACGGAAGATGGAAAACTGCCTTAAAAAGCCTAGTATTATGGAGTTATAAAGAAAGGAGCAATATATGAAAACAGAAGATTTAAAAGCAAAAGGTTTGAGTGATGAGCAAATAAGTTTTGTAATGGAGGAAAATGGAAAAGACATTAAAACATTACAAGATGAAAATACTACATTAAAAACAGAAAAATCACAACTAGAAAATGAAAAGAAGGTATTAGAAAAAGAAAAGGGAGATAAAGAAAAAGCCCTTGCGGACCTTCAAAAGAATACAATAACAAAAGAAGAATACGATAAAAAAGTTAAAGAAATTGAGGAAAATGCAAAAAAAGAAAATGAAGAATATGTTTATAATGATTTATTAAATAAAGGTCTTGATGATGCCAAAGTGCTAAAAGACGAAATTACAAGAACAGCAATAATTTCATTAATAAACAAAGATAAAGATAAAGATAAAACTAAAATTTCTGATGATAAGAAATCAATAGTTGGATTAAAAGAATTAATTGAAAACTATAAAAAACAAGCACCTCATTTTTTTGAAAAAAAGGCTTCTGGATATTCGCCAGTAGATCCAGAAGGGGACAAAGGTGATGGCGATGGCGAAGTTAGTATGGCTTCTAATTTTGCTAAAAGAAATAATGCTGAAGATAAAGCAGAAAAAAGCCAATTTTTTGATTAATAAAATATTTAGGAGGTATGTATTATGTACGTTAAAAGTGAAGAAGTAAATGAAGTAAATTTTTTAGCATCTGCTAAATACCGTAATTTTACAAGACAATTTAGTCCAGACGGTGTAACAGCAAATGAAAAAGGTAGAAAAATCATAAAAGCAGGAACAGTTTATAGAAATGCAAATGGAGTAGCAATTGGTTTAGTATTTAATGATGTTGATGTAACAGAAGGTAAACAACCAGGTGCAGTTATGTATGAAGGATGGGTACTAGCAGCAAGATTACCAGAAACAATATCTGCAGAAGATAAAGCAACAATGATAGGTATTCATTTTAAAGACGAATATGAAGAACAAGAACCAGCAGAAGATGACTCTGAACAAACAGAATTACAAGGATAAAAAATAATAAAAATAGGAGGAAATTATAATGGGAAAAAGTGTATTAGAATTATTTAGTCAAAAAGAAGTTTTAAATTATCAAAAGGATAGAAAATATCCTGCATTAATGGGAGAGGAATTATTCCCAGAAGTAAAGAAAAGATCATTAAAATTTGATATGATTGTAAATAAAAGTAAAACACCAGTTATTGCAAGTGTGCATGGATTTGATACAGAATCTGAAATCGGTCAAAGAAAAGCACAAAAGAAAGCTATTGAATTAGCATTAATTAAAAGAAAATTACCTTTAACAGAGGAAGATATAATTGCTTTAGAATCACCTAGAAACGAAGCAGAAAAAGAAGAATTAATGCAAGAAGTATATGATGATATAGATGCATTAGTTCAAGGTGTTAGAG
>CALVUT010000069.1 GCA_944363675.1 uncultured Bacilli bacterium
CATTTTCGGTAAATGCGGTTTCAGGACTAAGTTCTAATCGAACATCAGTTTCAGGTCAAAATGTTTTCAATACAATGCGCGTAAGTCTTACTCAGTCTTTAAATGAAAGCAATGCCAATGCCGTATGGTCTACGCAAACCTCATCAGTTTTAAATTTGCAAAATACTATGGAACGTTTTAACGAAAAATTAAATCAGAATGTTTCTAATTCTGGGTATACTTTTTTTGCTCAGGAAGCACAGGGACAGTCTATAGGCGGTTCGTTAAATGGTACGAATGCTCTAGGAAGCAAAGACGAAGTTAGTTCTGGTAAAGTAAACAGTGAAGTTTTTCTACAGAATATGGGTGGGACTTTGTTGACCGGTGCAACTTCAGCTTATATTTTTCAATCGGCATATACATCAAATACCGGTGGAAAAGGAACTTCAAGCAGTAGTTCTGTGGAAACATCATCGAGGACTCAAAACCAAAATGGCTCTGCAACTTTATCAAAGTCTGAGGCTAAGAGAGATCGCGTTACAGCGACAAGTCAAGAAGCTCAAAATGATGATCTTGCTATATCTAGGTTAGTTGAACAACAATTTAATAGTGAAGATTGGGAAAGTGTTTTTTTAAGAAATCTAGAAAATGCCAAGATAATGAGTAAAGCCTGTGATGCAACCCAAAAAGAGTTAGAAAGTCAATACGATGAATTAGAAGAGGGACTAAATTTCTTTTTAAAAACTAGAGGCCATAGTCCAGCATTAAAAACAGAATTTTACTCTTCTATAGATGATGATGCTAAAGCCTTAACTCCTGAAGAATATGAAAAAAAGTTGATGTTTCAATTATATAGTAACGCAGACGACTCCTTTGGAAGATTTAATTATCAGGAAGAACAAAAAGAAATCCACGAAAAAGTAGAGGCCTACACGATAGAATTTAATAAAGCGTTTGAACAAGCTATGGGTAAATCTTATGAAGAATATCAAAATGAAATGACTCAAGTAGCCGAAGATCTCGCTGTGATCAAAGCTTCTAAATACACTTTTGATCAACAAGTTAAAATGTCACCGTATTTATCAATTATGTATTCCGAAGAGTTTCAAGATTATAAAAAAAATTATCAAGCCGTATCCGAAAACTACAAACCAGATTTGTTTCATCCTAATCCAATTCGCATGGCAGAATTTTATGAGGCTCGGGATATCAACTATGCAGCTCGGGATAGAGATGTTTTTAAAACTTCAGAAATTCAAAGTGTCACTCGTTTTCAATTGATGACAGATGACGAAAAAAATTGTATTGTTTTCTATTTGAAGAAAAAAGCTACAAAGAAGCAGAAAAATATATTAAGGCCATGGAAGATACTTTGGCCAAAAGAGAAGCAATCAAAGAGTCTGTTGATTTTTTGAATAGTGTTTCTACCGACAAAATAGAAATTGATTATACTAGCCCTACCGTCGAACAAGATTTTATCGATGCTGTAATTGATTTGAATGTAGGCGATGAATGGTATGCCAGTCTTTCGGCGGCAGGAGAAGGATTCTTTGATGGTATCGAAACTTTTGGCGAGGGTATAGCCAATGTTTATAATACAAAAGGAACAATATCAGAAAATCAGTATAAGCAAATGTTTGTGTTACAAGCTTTAAGCGAAAAAATAATTGTATCTGGAGCATATGAATTGGGGGTTAGTGCCGGAAATATGGCCCCATCTATTGCAATTTCTATCGCGGCAACTGCAGTTGCTGGTCCAGCAGGGGCAGGATTAAGTCAAGCCACTGCCGCAAGTATTGGAAGTACAGCCGGATATATAAGTACAGGTGTATCTGTTTTTGGTAATGCCAAAAATCAAGCTTTAGTCAGCGGAAATTCACTGGCGGCAGCAACCTTATACGGCACCTGTACAGGTATTTCCGAAGTAGCTCTAGGTAAGTTATTAGGAAATATAGGCTTTTTAAATGAAAATGCGGAGTTTGGCGTAACAAAAATCTTTAACGAAATGGTCGAAGAGGGATTGCAGTCATACGTAGAGGCTGGTTTAGATGCAGCCATTTTAAACGAAGAAATTGATTTTACATCTTTACACGGAGAAGCCCTAAAATCAGCCTTATTTGGTGGTATCTTATCTATGGTAACAACCGGAGGAGAACAAGTAATACGTATCACAGCAAATAATATCAATTATAGACTAACAATGGCTCAAGCAATGGAAGTGATAAATAGAATAGATGCAGATCCGAACAGAAGTCCAACTGACATTGTCAATGAAGTTGTCGCAGAAACGAAAACAACGGAAAATATAGTTGATTCAACTGAAACCATAACAGAAACTACAGTGGACTCGTCACAAACAACCGATACTTCTTCTGTAACAACAGACACATCATCAAGAAGCATTTTAAAAGACGCCTTTTCTTTGTATGAAAAAATCACTTCTTTTCAAATTAATTTTTGGAAATCAGTATTTAAAACGGGTGCAAATGTAATTCGGGGCGTAGTAAATATAAATACAGATATGACTCAAATTCGAACCGATATTCTTAACGGTATGTTAGATACAGGTGGCAAAATAGCTACAAACGTGCAAAATTTGTTGACGGGGTCAGATAATTTAGAAGTTGAAACTCCTGGAGTTCCTATAGGAATTCAAACGGATGGAAATGATTCAAGTACGAATAGTAACTTGTTTGAATTTAAAACCTCATTTCAAGATTCCGATTCCTCTTCGCCAAATCTTAAAACAATTTCAGATCCAACAAGTAAACCAGAAAATGCTGAAAATCCACTTGTGGAAGAATATAATAACCTTTTAGATTCGGACGATCGGCTACCTGATTTAATAACCAAAGGAAATGATGGCGAAACAATTCATATTCCAGAGGAATTAATAGATGCTTATCTTCGTTTGCGTAGTTTAGAGTATGAAATTTTACATCCAGATGTAGAAACAACAACGAAAAGTTCTTTATTTGATCAAATCAAAGTTAAAATTAGCGAAACTATTGCCAAAATTACTGAAAAACCTCTATCCGCTTGGAGTGATTTAAAAGAAATTAAAGTAAGTAATCTCTTTGATGTTTTAAAACAAACTTTTCAAAGAAATACAGATCGCTCTTCCCAAAGTTATATCAATCAATTAAATCAAGTAAATCGTGAGAATAACCCGCTTAATGTTGGGGAATTAAAAACGGGTATTATCGAAAGTATGCCTCAAGGGTTAAGTGAAATAGAACAAGCCCGTTATATATATTTGGAATTAGGTAAAAAGCTTGATTACAATAAAAATTTTGACATAGATGACGCAACTGGTTATTTAAAGAACAAAGAGATTTACAATATGGAAATAACCGATGATACGGATGTTGATTCAGGGGTCATTTGCTCAAATTGGGCTGCTGTCTATAGCAATATGCTAAATTCCTTAGGCATTGAAGCGCATGTTGCTGGAGAGCACAGATCTTTAAGTCATCAGTGGGTAGAGTTTGAAGTAGATGGTCACTATTTCTATGCCGATGCAACGCAAGGTTCCTTAATGGATTTGGCTCGCATTTCTGCAGGAGAACAAACACAAGAATTTTATGAGATATATGGCTATTCCGACAATGTTATTCCCCAGGCAAAATCACGAGAAATTTTTGACAAATATCTTGAAACTGTTGATAGAAAAATAGATTATTTAAATGACTTTAATTATCCTGATGTAATAGAAAGTGTTCAGAAATCTTCTAGTAGCATTGATGAAGGTTTGATGACGTTATCAGATACGGTTTTATGTAAATTAGGCTATATCGAAGCGAAAAGTTATCTCCTTGAATATGTTCGCTCTTTAGATACGGATAGGGTTTCTGGAACGGATTTAACAAAGACTTTAAAAAATGGTCAAAAAGATATTGTAAATATTACTTGCGTTTTACAAGAAGATGGTTCTTACAAATACTATGCTTTACATGAAGGATTAGGCTTACAGGAAGTTACAGTTGAAGATATAAATGCTTTAATGCTCAGTGGCTATAAATTAAAAGAAGGAAAAAGTATAAAAGGCTACGAGTACAATTCTATGAATGGCTTGAAAAGTCTTATGAACTCTTTTTTAGATTCTACCGGCGGAAAAATTACAAGTTTCTTTAAGTCTATCTTCAGTTCCAATGATTTATCCCAAACGCCTACATCAGATAATTTGCAATCAATTAATGATAGTGAAACTAGTGGAATAAATGAAGGCAATCCAGATTCTCAATCTTACGTAGATATCTTAAAAGAAAATATTTTGAAAATCAAACCGGCATTAGATTCAACTGCTAAAACAATCGTGATTTCAAGCTTAGAAGGAATCCTAAAAAATAAAAATGTTTTCGAACTTTTTAAAAATATGGATTTTGTGAAAGATAAAGTAGAAGGTTTTGGGAAGAATGAAGTTATTGTAGCCATTTCGGAGTTGAAACAAGCCCTAGAAAATGCTGGATATGTGTTAACGGACATGGAACAACAACATTACCAGGAAATTATAGATATGTTTGATTTTAATTTAGAAAAAATATTAGGAAAAAAGATTATAAAAGTTAAAAATTCAGCTGGTGAAGTTATAAAGATAAGTGTCAAGTATATGCAAGACATTTTACTTGATGAGACAATATTTCAAGATTTTATTCAAGATCCGTCTATTCCTGTTATTAGAAAAGAAGGCGTATATCTTGCGTTTGAACAAGTATATGAAATACTATCGTCTAAAAATATACCATTAATATCATCAATACAAAACGAATTAATCTTCTTTCACGACACGTTTAAAAATATAGTGAATAAAAGCAAAGAAGCGTTTGAAAACTTAAAAACATATGGAATAGGCCAAGGTGCTGTGCATAGAGACCTTACAGGAAGCGTGAATGATCGATATAAACTTCTATTTAATAAAGTAAAAGAAGTCTTTTCTGGCATTAAAGATACAGAAGTATACAAATTTTTAAACGGTATGGATGCAGGCGGCATATGTGGGTACGCAACGATCGCCAATGAAATTTTTATGGTATTTCACGATAATGTTCAAGAATTTAAAGAGAAATTCAAGTATGACTTATATACCGAAGATGGTGGCATTAATGATTCTCTCCTTCTTTTAGACATATATTTATTCCTGAATAAAGAATGTAAAGAACTAATGTTAAACATTAGTTAAAATGATACCGATTTATAATGTGGATAACAAACAAAGGTAAACCTTGTTTGTAGTCATAGCATAATCGATGAAATCTAAAAAGCAAGGGTTTCATGAACTCACTTTGTT
>CALVUT010000070.1 GCA_944363675.1 uncultured Bacilli bacterium
AAAAAAAGAAGAACCAGAGAAGAATCTCTGATTCGGGTTCATCGGACTTATAAGGATTACTTAGCTTACTTAGAAGCCCATAAAGACGAAGATATATCTATTGTTCAAATGGATACTGTTGAAGGTACCAAAGGTGGTAAAGTTCTTTTAACTTTACTCCTAGTTCAATACAATCTCATGTTAACATTTATCATGGACTCCCAAACCACTGCTTGTGTTAACAAGGTTTTTGATTGGATTCGATCTACCATTGGAATGAACAATTTTAAAAAATTTTTTCAAGTTGTCCTTACAGATAACGGTCATGAATTCTTTGAGCCACTTTCCATTGAACTGGATCCTATCACTAAAGAACAAGTCTCCCATGTGTTCTATTGTGATCCTTCTGCTTCTTATCAAAAAGGGGCCATCGAAAAAAATCATGAATACATCCGTTATGTTTTACCTAAAGGTTCTTCTTTTGACTCTCTTACTCAAGAAGATTGTAACCTTCTTATGAGTCATATTAACTCTGTACCTAGACAATCGCTTCGTAACAATACTCCTTATTTAGAAGTTCAACATTTTATTGATGAAGAATTACTAAACAAGTTAGGGGTCTTTCTTATTCTTCCTGATGAAGTATCCTTGTCTCCTGAATTACTTAAGAAAAAAGACAAACAATAAGTCTTTCTTCTACGGCATAGAAGCCGACTCATTTTTATCTTATCATGACGAGTGTTTACTTTTGAAATTTTTAAAAATTTCTTTCATTCGTCACTTTTTGACGTGGAATAAAATAAGTAATTTCTCGTTCATGTTTTCTAATTTACTCTATTTTGACCATTTTTACAACAAAAAATTATCGATTTGTCTTTATTTTCTCGATAATTTCATATTGATTCTCACTTACGAGCGTTTACTTTTTAATTCAACCTTCTTATAAAATATTTTTTAAAATAATTGTCTTTGTTCTAGACATTTCATGAAGTGTCGACATAACGCCTTCATTACCTATGCCAGAGTGTTTCCAACCACCGAATGGCATTTCAAAGCTTCGAAAGAAGGATGCCCCATTGATGATGACTCCACCACATTCTAGTTTATTTGCTACATATTGACAAGTTTTTTGACTTTCAGAAACAATGCATCCACATAATCCATAACTTGATTGGTTAGCTATGGCAATGGCTTCGTCGATATCTTCGTATTCGATAATCGGAATGACTGGTCCAAAGATTTCCATATCTTTAGCAACTTCCATGTTTTTTGTTACATCTACTAAAATGGTAGGTTCATAGAAAGCGCCTTTGCGGCGACCACCAAAAATAACTTTAGCGCCTTCACTGACGGTTAAATTTACTTGTTCTTCGACTTTTTTGGCAGCGTCTTCACTAATTAGACAACCAATGTGTGCTTCAGGATTACTTGGCATACGAACAGGAATGCCTTTTAACGTTTCTGTTAATTTGGTTACAAATGCTTCTTTTACATCTTTGTGCACTAAGAATCTTTTGGAAGCGCAGCATACTTGGCCAGTATTATAAAGACGTCCCCAAACTGTTTCTTTAATAGCTAAATCAACATCTCCGTCTTTATGGAGGATAAAGGCATCGTTGCCACCTAATTCTAAGGTTACATGAGTAATGTTTTTGGCACATTTAGCCATAGTTTCAGCACCAGCTATCGTTGATCCTGTTAAGGTAACCAGATTTACATCGGGATTTTCGGCCATTGCTTGAACGGCGAAACCACCACTACCATTAATTAGGTTAATTACACCACCAGGAATACCTGCTTCTAAAAGAAGTTCAACATATTTAGTTAAGGTTAATGGGTTATGAGCTGATGGTTTTAAAATAACGGCATTGCCCATTAATAAAGCTGCGGGAACTTTTTGGCAAAATAAGTCGCTTGGAAAGTTAAAAGGAATAACGGCAACGACAACTCCTAATGGAGCTTGAATGGTATATTGAATCGTTTTTTCGTTTCCTTTTTCTTGGCCGGCAGGAATGACACTTCCATACTCATGTTTTGCTCTTTCACAGAATGATGGAACTCCAATAGACACATTGGCTACTTCTGTAATGGCTTCAGTTATTGGTTTTCCTGTTTCATCGGATAGTAATTTTGCTAACGTATCTTTATCTCGTTCAACTAAAGATACAAACTTCATTAGTTTGGCAGCACGTTCATGAATTGGTACGTTAGCCCAATCTTTTTGAGCGATTTTTGCCGCTTCAACTGCGCGGTCACAATCTAATTTGGTAGATTCTGGAACCGTATCTATAAATTCGTTATTGGCTGGATTTGTTATGGTTATAATTTTGCCATCTGAGGCATCACACCAGCTTGACCCAATTAAATTCTTTGCCATACATTACTCTCCAAATCCTGTATATGATAGAGATAAACCACCTACGGTATTTGAGGAATGATCACCTGTACCATATTCACCAAAGGTAAAGACCATTAAGAATTCTTTATCTGGAATTGCCTTTTTTACTTCTGGATAGATTTGATCTTCAATCTTAGATAAGGCAAGTCCTAAACGACGACCACCACAGTGTACTAAGAAATAACTATTTGGTTGTGTTACCATTAATTGATTTAATTTGGTAATCGTTTCTTCATTGGCTTTTAATATACCTTCTGGTGTATTCGTAAGTTGGATTATAGCTGTATTTACCGCTAAGTCAGCACCAATATTCATGGATAAATCTTCATTACCAAACATTGGATGACGAACAGCAGTTACTTTACCAATTGGATCTTTGACCCCTAATGGTGCACAAATGGTCTCTGTTAACAAATTGTTGCCCATCAAACTTTCTAGTGGTTTGCCTGTCCATTCGGCATATTTTTTTAGGGCTGGTTCATGGTCAATTTCGACAAGGGTACGATCCCCATTAATTTTCGTAATAATGCCGGCATTGTTCGTTTCATGATAAGCACCAGTATAAAGGTTTTTCATTTCGCCATCGGTATAGAAAATGGCAATAGCACAGCCATCTGAGAAAGCTTCACCATCATTTAAAATACTCCATTTTCCTTCAACGGTATTATCGGCAGCACTGCCACCAAAAACTGGAATATTGCCAATCACATCTTGAATGCCTTTTAAATATTCTTCTTCGTTAGCAGGGCTTGCTGTCATAAAGAAGAAATCTGGTTCTTTATCGGTACCTTTTCTTTTGCTTATTGCTTCTTTGGCAATACGGCGACCTATGTCACGAGCACTTTCTTCGGTTTTTCTTGATCCAGCCGTGACGACTTCGACATCGCCACCAAATAGCATCATTCCGGAATAACCTGTTTCCTTATTTAAGTATCCATCTTGGGTACATAAAGCCGCAGATGAGGTACAACCAATAATTGGCGTATTACCTAGAACGCTTTTAGCTCCTTTCATAAGTTCTTGTTGATCTTGAACACAACTTGTGAAGAACAATCCCACTTGCGGATTTTCAATCACGTTTGCCATTTTAGCTGTTTCTGCACCTGATGTGTAGGCATCAACAGCTTCACTATAACCTACTTTTGTTTTTAACATTTTCTACTCTCCTTCTAATATGCTTTTTCGAATAAAGCAATAATATCTTCTTTGGTAACATTTCTTGGGTTACCGCCAGTACATGGATCTTGTAAGGCTTTCTCGGCTAAAAGATCAAAGTCTTCCTTTTTTACCTTTAATTCTTTTAAATGCATCGGAACACCCAATCTTGTTTCTAATTCTCTAACTGCTTTGACAACAAGATCTACACATTCTTCGTCTTCACGATCTTTCACCTTTAATCCGAAAGCTTCAGCCATTTTCCGGAATCTTTCAGGACAAACCTCGCCATTCCACTCTAAAACATATGGTAAGAACAAGGCACATGCAATTCCGTGTGCAACATCATAAGTAGCTCCTAATTGATGAGCCATGGAATGAACAATTCCTAAACCTACATTAGAGAATCCCATTCCGGCAATATATTGACTTAGTCCCATTTTATCCATTGCCTCTTTGTCTTTAGCAACGGATGCTTCTAAATTATGGTAAGTAAGCTCCATACTTTTTAAATGGAACATATCCGTCATTTCCCAATGGGCTTTGGTGATATATCCTTCCATAGCGTGTGTTAAAGCATCTAGGCCTGTTGCCGCAGCCGTCATCGGTGGCATACCACTCATTAGTTCGGTATCAATGATTGAAAGAATTGGAATATCGTTAGGATCAACACATACTCTTTTAACGATGTTTTCTTCATCTGTGATGACGTAGTTGATCGTTACTTCTGCTGCTGTTCCAGCCGTCGTTGGTAAAGCAATGATCGGTAAAGAACGATTTTTCGTATTTGCTGTTCCTTCTAGAGAATTGATGTCATAAAATTCTGGATTTTCCACAACTATTCCGATACATTTGGCGGTATCTATGACACTTCCTCCACCTACCGCGACAATTACGTCAGCTTTATAATTTTGACAAACCTCAATGCCATCATGGCAGTTTTTGATTGTTGGATTTGGCTTTACTTTATCAAAGATCTGATAGTTTATTTGCGAAGCCGTTAAACAATCTATGACTTTTTTGGTGACACCACAAGACATTAGATTTTCGTCTGTTACGATAAGAACACGTTCAAATTTTCTTCTTTTTATTTCAGGAACAAGATTTTCTCTTGCGTTCCACCCAAAATAAGAAGTTTCATTTAACACTATTCTATTTGCCATATCTTCCTCCATTCTATTTTTATTGTACCATTTTTGAAAAAAAGAAGAAAGAAAAAGGATGATGCACTGTCAACTATTTGTCTGTTTTCAAAAATTGTGTTAGGATATGCACAGGTGATTATTATGGAGAAAAAAGACAAAACTATTTTACCTTTAGATATTGATCAAACGAGTTTTTTTTATCGTTTTAGGGATTTGCATGCTTTGCAAGAGGAAATCAATGTATTTTTAGAGGATCGAAATTTTATGAAAACACGAGACTTTGCTCATAAAGTTATGTTTAGTCAAGAAATTAAATCTAACAATAACATTGAAGGATATTTGGATGATATCAATTTAGTCAAAAATATTATTCGTCATCCATCTAATGTTTTAAATGAAGAACAAAAAAGACGCATTTTAAACCTATATCAAGGATATCAATATATTGCCCATCACAAAGATGTTAATCCGGATACATTAAAAGAATTGTATACCCTACTATCTTTTCATTTACTTAACGATTATGAACAAACTACTATGGGCGAGTACTACCGTCAAAATCCAGTGTATATTTATTTTTCTGATCGGATGGATGTTGAGCCTGAACAAGGAATTGAAGCAGCAAAAATTCCAGAAAAAATGCAACAGTACTTTGATTTTTATCATCAACCTCTTGCTTCACAAGACCAAGCTTCTATTTATATTCATTCTCAAATTTTACACTTTTTCTTCTGCGCTGTTCATCCTTATTACGATATTAATGGGCGAACAAGTAGAACCATGAGTATGTGGTATTTGCTCAATCATGAGGCTTATCCTTTTATTATTTTTAATCGAGCTATTCAACTCGATAAAAGCCGTTATTATAAAGTGATTCGAGAAGGAAAGAAATATCATAATATTACCTATTTTCTTAAATATATGCTTCAAAATGGGTTAGTCGAGTTAGAAAAAGAATATGCTATGCAAGAGATTGCAGCCAACTCTTCGCATCGCCTTAGTGCGGCAGATTATCAAACTATGTATTACATTTTATCCATGAAAGGAAACTGGACTTTAGCTGATTTCGCGACCTTTTATAATCGTCTTAATGATAAGAAAAGTTTCAAGCAAATCTATGATTCTATGCTTGTGTCCCTATTTGATAAAGGAATTTTAATTCCCAGTAAAAAAACTAATCGTTTTATCAACGAAACACAAAACCAGTTCTTTACTTTTGCCCCAAATAAAATCGAGCAAGATAAGGAACTCCCTCATCTATGTTTAAAAAAATAAAAGAGACTGAAGAAAAATTATTTATTTCATTTTTCAACAGTCCCTTTTTTTGAAAAAATAACAGTTGTTTATATTATTATAATAAATTTAATTCGTTTTTAATACTATCTTGTAAAAGTTTAGAAAAATTAATTCCTTTTGTATCTGCTAAATTTTTTAACCATTCTGGCATAGTTACAGTTGTTTTTACTGTTTTTGAAGATATTTTTTTCTCATGCTCTACAGGATCTAATTCAACCATAGTAATAAATTCATTTGGATTAACTTTTATTTTCATGTAATCAAATGTAGGTTGCGGAAGCTTATCTTTATATTCTGGTAACATAGCGTACAAAGCATCCTGAGCCATATAATATGCATCATCAAAGCTATCACCAAAAGTAAAAATATTTTCAAAATCTAAAAATTTCACATTATACGAATTTCCTTCTTTTGAAAAAATTGCAGGATAAAAATATCTTTTCATACCCTATCGCTTAAAAATGACAGCTATCCTTGCTAGTTATCACAGGAATTAAAACTTAATCCCTGTGATTTTCACAATATTTGATAACGTACCCTTGGGAATATCCCCTTTATGAATAGGTACAGGTTTTTTTCCATTCTTTTGGTATATGGCATGTGAGCCTTTTTGTCTTATCAAAACCCAGCCATCTTTTTCAAGTGCTTTTAGCACTACCCTAGAACTGTCATTTTTCCTCCTTTCCACTTTAATTATAGCGCCATTATAGACACGTGTCAGTACATGTTTTATTATATGTTCTTTTTCTTTTTTATGCTTTATTATATTTTACTTTAAAAAAGAAAAGAACCTATAATTTGGCTCTTAAAGTTATTTATTTTCTTTTAGTTTTTCTTCCAGTTCATCAGCTAATTCTTTAAAATGCATGGCTTTACTGGCCTTCATTAGAATTGTATCGTTAGGTTGTAAAGTGTTATAAATAAAGGTTTTTAATTCTTCTAAAGTGTCAAAATGCATTACGCCTTCTTGATGAGCTAATTCTTCTTTTATGTATTTTGAATTTTCTCCAAATAGCAAAACAAAATCAAATTGTTTCATCAATGGTAATTTGCCAACTTTACGATGAATTTCTTCGGCATATTCATCCATTTCTAACATGTCCCCAATCACAGCGATTTTTCTTTGACCCGGATATTCAGCAAGTATGGTTAAAGCATTTTCTAAAGCTTCGAAGTTCGAATTATATGTATCGTTAATTAAAGTTATGTGATCTTTTAAAGGAACAATTTCCATTCTATTTTCACTAATGGATACGGACTCTAGTCCTTTTTTTATTTCGTTTAAAGACAGATTAAATTGTTTTCCAACGGCAACAGCAAGTAAAGCATTAGAGACAAAGACTTTACCCATCATTGGTAAGGTTATGGTTTCTTGTTCTTTGCCAATTTTGATATCAAAGAATGTTTTGTTGATTGCTATTTTCACATTCGTTGCTTGATAGGTACTTGGAGAAGTGATGCCACATGTAATAAGAGGATGATTTTCTAAGTTTAAAGTACTCAACAAGTCATTATCTTTATTTATAATTACGGGAGTACCCTCTTTCATGCCATCTAATATCTCTAGTTTAGCTTTTAAAATGTTTTCTCTTGACCCTAGTATACCAATATGCGCGGTTCCAATATTGGTAATGACAGCAATATCTGGACGAGCAATCTTGGTTAAAGCTTCAATCATGCCAAAACCATTCATCCCCATCTCTAAGACCATCATTTCTTCGTCTTTGACACTTAGAATATTTAGGGGTAAGCCTATCTGACCATTTAAATTTCCTGGTGTTTTGTAGATGTTGTATTTTTCACTAAGGACGCTGGCAATCATATCTTTGGTACTTGTTTTACCAGCACTACCAGTGACAGCAATGACAGGAATAGAAAGATGGGCTCTTACATAACTTGCTAAGTCTTGAATGGCTTTAATTGTATCTTCGACAATGATAATAGGAAAGGAATCTTCATCGTCTAAAGATCCTTGAAAAACATCTAGTATAGCTGCGCTGGCACCTTTTTTCTTTGCTTCTTCCCAGTATTTATTCCCATCAAAATTCTCCCCTTTAATGCCTACATAGCAATCCTTTGGTTTGAGCGTTCTGGTATCTTTGGAATAAGACTCGATGATTGTCTTTTCATCCCCACAAAGTAGGCTACCATCAGTAATGTCTAAAATCTGCTTTATGGTTAATTTCATACAAAGTCACTTCCTTTCTTTTAGTTTATGTTTAATTTTTTAAAAGGGCAATACGCCTAGTTATTTCTTCTTGGCCAATAATTTTCATAATGTCATACAAATTTGGGGTTCTTGATCTGCCTGTTAAAGCTACTCTTAACACTGTTGAAACATCGGCAACGTTGCCTTTATAATTGTCCGGATTCTTTTTATACTCTTTCATATTGGAAGCATACCCTAATTTATCACACATTTCTTTCATTTTGTTAAACCAAACTTCTTCGGTATCCGAAGAGTCATAGTAATTTTCAATGTAAGTTGTTAAAATTTCTACGATTTCTTTTTTATCCGTAATTCTTTGCCATTCATATTCCGGATTTTCAAAGTGATACATGTATTTTATATTGGATTCGATTTCACTATACATTCCATAATCTTTACGTGGTTTGGCTACATTTCTTTCAATGTTTAGGGTTGCAATAATTATGTCTTTATATGTCTTTAAATCTTCTATAAAGTCTTTTGAATAGGTTTCTGCCCATTGTAATATTTGATTATAAAATTCTTCAGCGCTAATACGGCTTAAGTAATTACGAGAAATATTAAGGAGTTTTTCCATATCAAATAGGGCTCCACTAGTGCTCATATTTTCAAAATGAAGTTCAAATTCATCCATATCTGAATCCGGATTGGCTAAGAACCACTCTTCAAAGTTAGAATTGGCTAAAGTCATTAAATAGATTTTTACCGCTTCAACAGGAATTCCTTTTTCACTGTAAAATCTCACATTAGCTTCTGGATCTTTACGCTTACTGATTTTTCTTTTCTTGCCGTCTTCTTCTTTTTGAATCGTTGCTAAATGGGCATATTTTGGC
The DNA here is from genome assembly GCA_944363675.1 of uncultured Bacilli bacterium. Classification (GTDB taxonomy): domain Bacteria; phylum Bacillota_I; class Bacilli_A; order RF39; family UBA660; genus Ventrenecus. Next base: position 9,016 of record CALVUT010000070.1, read on the forward strand.
GGTTCAAAACCTAGGGCATGGAATAGTTCGATATGCAAAGGCAAGCTACTTACCCATTCATCGCCACGAGTGACGTGTGTTGTCCCCATTAAGGTATCATCAACCGCATGCGCAAAATGATACGTTGGGATGCCATCGCTTTTTAATAAAACATGATCCATATCATTTTCTGGAAACTCAATTTTTCCTTTGATGCAATCTTCGATGACGATTTTGTTATCAAAAGATCCTTTGCTTTTCAAGCGAATAACATAAGGAATACCAGCCTCTACTTTTTCTTTTACTTCCTCCATGGTTAAGGCTCTTTCTTTACTTGCCCAAATACCATAGTAACCTATTCTCTGTTTTCTTTTTTGCTGTTTTTCAGTCATTTCTTTTTTTTCTTCTTCCGTTAAGAAAGAGGGATAAGCTAAATCTTTGATGATTAAGTCTTTGGCAAAGGCTTGATAAATATCGGCTCTTTTGCTCTGAATATATGGACCGTATGCTCCGACTTCGCGCTCCATATCTATTGGGTATTCATCAAACGGTATTTGATAAGCTTTCACAGCTTCAAGTATTTGTTCAATACCATTTTCTACAAGACGTTTTTGATCGGTATCTTCAATTCTTAAGAAACATACCCCTCCAGATTGTTTGGCTAATTTATTGGCTACGATTGCTTGATAAAGGGTCCCAATATGGACAAATCCAGTTGGACTTGGAGCAATTCTAGTCACCATAGCGCCTGGTTTTAAATTTCTTTTTTGGTATTTTTCTTCATAGTACTTTCTGTCATGTAATACATTTGGTAACAGCATATTTGCATATTCTTCTCTTGTCATAAATATTCCTTCTTTCCACAAAAAAAGTGGTCACGAGCAAGGGCGAATTCTTGGAATCGCGGTACCACCTTTATTTTTTCTCTTTTTGATAACGGGCATGCCCGGATTACCTTAATTACAGTAATCACTCCAAAGCTTCTTTCAAAATACTTCTTTATCTATTTCCACCAACCATAGACTCTCTTTGAAAAGCAGGTATTTTTACTCTTCTTTTTCTTCGTTTTCTGCCTTTATTTTAGGCTATATTTGAGGTAAAGTCAATCTTTTCTTTCAAAGCACTTGAAACTCTTAATTTTCAAAGTATAGTATAACAAATTGGGATTAACTTCATGTTGTCCATACTTTGGTGTCTATATTTCTACACTAACGTCATTTTTCCAATCATTAAAATCATATAAAGTTTTTTCATTTGAATGAAAAAATAACGCTTTTTTATATATTATTTTCATTTCAAAAAAACAAATTTTTGATATTTACAATGTTCTAAAAAAGACAAAAACTGAGCAAAAAAGTAGGTTGTTGCCCCATTGTACTCTGCTTGCAATAACGCAGAGTTCGAATACAAGCTTGCTTTTAAATGCGTGTTCGTTTGGGCATTTTCTTCTTGAGTCGTAGATGATGCATTTTCCTCTTCTTCCTCAGTTTTTTCTTCTGTCACAAAATCTTTGGGAATCGTAATTTCAATATAACCTAAGGCGCTTTGTTCTACGACCAACACTAAATGATGAAGGCCTGACTCTAAACCTATTTCTTTAAGATTTTTTTCTAAACCTTCAATATAAAGGGTATCTCCATCACTCATAACAGGGAAAACGCCAACATATTTAGGTGTACTATACACATAGACTGCTATACTATCCCCATTAGAAATAGACTCATTTGAAGTAAAGCTAATCCTATTTAAAGTGACTTGAACATTCTCTAGTTTTTCATAAGAAGCAACTAACTTGTCCGTATTGCTTGGTCATTCTTCACCTACAACCGGCAACATTTCTTGTTCCTTTTCATTCGAATCTGACACTTGTTCTTCCTGTGAATTTCCAGACACGATTAAGAAAATTACTAGGCCTACAATAAGTAATATGCCTCCTGTAGCTAAAGCAATTTGAGCTGATTTAGGCATTGCTTCCTTCTCTTTTTCCATATAAAGCACAAAAATGAATTATAAAATTATTTGGTTTGACCAGTTTAGTGTACAAAACTATTTTTCAAGTTGATTTAAATGGAGAAAATGCAAATGAATCTTGAAAAAACAGGTATCTTATGACACTATGAATATGTCAAGGAAACTTGAATAAAATAAAAAAGGAACACTTAATTTTCGCATGTTGAGTGTTGCCAAAAAATTGGTTCTACCTAAATCATTGCCGAGTTAGGTGGTTTTCTGTTATATTAGTACTATAAATAGTAACAATAATAAAAGGAAGATAATGAGATTTCAAGAGAAGATTAACAAATCTTTTTTTCTCATAATTTGCCTCCCTCTTAGGAAGTTTGGCTTCACCTAACTTATTAAGTATTTCTTAAAACATTATGGCAAACTTTGTTTTGCAATCAATAAATAATTATAAATTCGAGAAACTTACTTTTAAATAATCGTTAAAAAAAGCTACTCAGTTCCATCCTGAGTAGACTTTTTGAAATTTTTTTTATTCTTGTTTGGTTACATTGACAAAGCGTACTGTTTCCATTTTTTGTGTTGTGGTTGGTTTATTATTGCCATCGGTTTGAACATTTGAAATTTCTTCTACAGCATCATAACCAGCAATAACACGTCCGAAAGCTGCATAAGAACCGTCTAAGTATTCTAAGTTATCGCTGACACAGATGAAGAACTGACTTGATGCTGAGTCATAGTCACTACTTCTAGCCATGGACACAATACCTTTTTCATGCTTTAGTGTATTTTCGATCCCATTTAAAGAAAATTCGCCTTGAATTTTTTTATCACTTCCGCCAGCTCCAGTTGCGGTTGGATCACCCGTTTGAATCATAAAATTAGCAATGACACGATGGAAAGTTAAATTATCATAGAAATGTTCACTGACTAACTTTTGAAAGTTTTCTACTGTAATCTGGGCAATTTCCGGATATAATTCTATTAAAATCACTTTATCTTTATTGGTCACGATTTTCACATAATTTGTTATTTCTTCTGTTTCTTCATAGTGATATCCTTCGATATCTCCTGATGTAAAATCTTTTTCACAGCCAGTTGTAAAACAAACGATCATGGCTATAAGAAATAATCCTAGACAAATCCACTTTTTATGTTTTTCTTCCACTCTTATCCCGCTTTCTATTGTAAAGTCTTTTTCATTGTACCACTTTTTTTCCCTTACGCCAAGAAAAGTTTTTCAAGTTGACAAATTTCTTATTTGTGCCGAAGTTGTTTTAAAGCGTCTTTGTCTTCTTTCGGTACTCGATAGGAATCACAAATTTTACTGATGGTTTTATTTTGGACAAATTTACTTAGGTGATTTTGCTCTAAAAAGGGTAAGGTTAGTTCTTTTTCCTTAATATAACATTCTGCTAAAAGCCAAGATGAAGCCATATTGATGTAATACTCTTCACGATTTAATTTATCTACTAAAGATAATATTTTAGGAATATACTCTTTTTCAACATAAAAATTTAAAAGTAAAACTAGGCCTACTCTCACTGTATATTCGTAAGGACTATTTAGAAATTCTTCAATTTTACTTAAAAATTTTTCCTTATATTTAGCTATACATTTGGCTGTGTTGCAAAAACCATCACAAATCGCCCAGTTATCTATTTTGGGAAGAAAGCTTGGAAGATACTTTGTAAAGTCTTTTTCTTGGAGACTTGCAATGACAAAGCCTTCGATCATTACTTCTTCATAATAATTACTTTGGCAATTACTTAGAAATGAGGCAACATTTCCTTTTTGGATTTCTTTGGCTATTTTTCTTTGAATAGGCATTTTTATACCTAGTATTTCATATTTTGTTGTCACCGTTTTGGCCATAAAAAGTTTATTTTTCTCGTCTTTTAAACTTTTTAAATATTTTATATAGTCTTGGTAGTCTTTTTTTGACCAGGTTTCTTTTTGTAAGTTCATTCTACTTGCCCTTTCCAATTTTTTCTTTTTAATACTCTTTTCTGTCCTTTTAGATAAAGCATACCTAGTTTTTCTTCTTTTTTTCGTAGCTTTTTATCCTTTTTATATAGGTTTAGTTTTAGACGATTTATTTGTTTTATAAATTCTTCATCTTCTACGAGTTCAGGATATTTTTGAAGTATTTCTTGTTCTAAATACAACAATTGATTTATATTTTCTTCATTTTTAAAAATGGCATATTCTAAAGCTTCTTTGCCTGTTTTTATCTCTTCTAAATTTATAGGTTGATATTCTTTGAACTGATGGCTCAAAAGACTTTGAATAAAATTTAAATGTTTAGAAACAATGACGCCTAAACCAAAAGACAAGAAAAATTTATTTCGAATAAAGGGAAGTCCAACTAAGAAAGGAAATTCTACGATCCGTGAAGCTTTTTTTAAACGTTCTTTCATCAGATTTTTTTCGATTGTTTTTACTTCGGAAGATGTTTTTTGAGGAAGTTGATTTAGTATTTCTTTAAACTCTAGTTGTTCTTCTAAATGCTTTTGTTGTAAAAAGGCTTGAAAGTTTTCTTTTTCTTCTTTGAGAACTGGACTTTCTAAGGCTTCTTTGTCCTCATCTATCACTTTTGGTTTTTCCTCTTCTTGAAGCGGCTTTTTTTCTTTTGGAACTTCTTTGTTCTTTTCTTCTGTTTTTACTTTTTCTTGCTTAACTTCTTCTTTTTCTGTCCAAACTTCTATTTCTTTTTGAACAGGAGGTAAAGTTTTTTCCTCTGATGGTTTTTCTAACATTTTTTCTTCTAAGGCTTCTTTAAATGGCATGACTTCTTGAGTTAACGCAGATTTTTTTGGTGCAGGAGGTTGCATCATGGATATCGAAGAAAGAATTGCTACTTCTTCAATTGGAGTAAAAAGTTCTTGGACAGGTTCTTTTTCTATTTTTTTATCTATTTTCACTAGCTCTTTCTCGTCTGTTTTTGGTATGGGAAGCGTTTCTTGTTTCACTTGAGGAGATGAAATCAAGATATTTTTTTCCGATTTTTCTTTTTCTAACGGTTTTATTTCTTGTCGAAATTGGGATTTTTCTTGAAATGAGTGCGGTTCTTTTTGAAGATCAGGCTTCTTTTTTTCTTCTTTGATTGGCGGATTGGATTGAAGATTCTTCTCTTTTGAAGCAAGTTTCTTTTGAATCTGTTCTTCCATTTTTTTGGGAACTTTGTCCTTTTTTATTTCTTTTTTTTCGATTTGTTCTTTTATTTCTTTGATTACTTTTTCTTTTATGGGATCCGTATCTTTTTTGCGTAATTTCAATTTGGCAACACATTCATCAAATACTTCTTCCAACTGTTCTTCTAAGGTTTTTTCTTTTGTATAATCTTGATAATGATTATGACTGGTAGGATTAACCGGATAGAAATTTTCTTCATTTTTAGGAAGTTTTGGATTTACCTTTTCTTCTTTTTTTATTTCTTTTTTCGAAGAGGTTTTGGACGGCTGATCATGTGATGTATTACTTTTAGAGTTTGGCCAAAACAAAGCCGCTAAGTTGGCTAGAAAAACAACTATTAATTTAAAAATATAAAAAATGCGCTCACTTATTTTTTTCATATTAAATCCCTTTCGCATTCTTATTCTACCAAAATTTCCAGTTATTAACAATTGCTTAGACTTTGTTTCTTTGGTATAATTTTACCGAACAAACGTTTCCTGGAGGTGCGTTTATGGAAAGAATACAACGACACATTTTATGTATTGATCTAAAAAGCTTTTTTGCTTCAGTTGAGTGCGTGGATCGCGGCTTAAATCCTTTTACTACACCCTTAGTGGTAGCAAATAAAAAACAGGGCAATGGAGCCATTACTCTGGCTGTGAGTCCTTATTTAAAAAAGCAAGGTATTGCTGGTCGAACTCGGTTATATGAAATTCCTAAAAATATAACGTATCAAATTGTCGAACCACGAATGAAAAGGTATATTGAAAAATCAAAAGAAGTCGTCAATATTTATTTGGATTTTGTCAGTTCGGAAGATCTCCATGTTTATTCTATTGATGAATGTTTTTTAGATCTTACCAATTATCTTCATTATTACAAAAAAAGTGATGAGGAAATTGCCGAGATGATTCTAAAGACAATTGAAAAGAAAACGGGACTTACAGCTACTTGCGGAATTGGCCCCAACCTTCTTTTAGCTAAGATTGCTATGGACTTAGACGCTAAAAAATATAAAAATGGGATTGCTCATTGGACTTATGAGGATATTCCAACAAAACTATGGCCTGTCAGTCCTTTATCACGTATTTGGGGAATCGGCAAAAGAATGGAAAAAAGACTTAATATGCTTGGAATTTATACGATTGGCGATTTGGCACATTTTGATTCAAATAAACTCAAGCAAAAATTTGGCATTTTGGGTACCGAACTTTGGGAACATGCAAATGGCATTGATAATACCGTTATTGCTGATTTTAAGCATCAACCTAAAGAAAAATCTTTTAGTCACAGTCAAGTATTTATGCGAGATTACTATGGAGATGAGATTTTTTTGATTATCCGTGAAATGCTCGACGTGTTGACACGCAGACTTCGAAGCGAACATTTGGAATGTACTTCTATTTCCTTTGAAGTTCGTTATTCTAAGAGCTATGGTGGAGGATTTTATCACTCCGTCAAGCTTACGAATGCAACTGATTTAACGCATGATTTATATCCTATTTGCGAAATGATTTTTGAACGCTTTTATGAAGAAGGTATGCCGATTCGAAAGATTTCTATTGCTTTAGGAAAATTAAGGCCAAAGTTAGGAACGCAGCTTAATCTTTTTGCCTCGTTTGAAAGTCAGCAAAAAGAAGATGAGCTTTTAAAAGCGGTAGATGATGTTCATCTTAAATATGGGAAAAACAGTTTATTAAAGGCAAGTAGCTTGCTTGCACATTCCACTATACGAGATCGCAATGAAAAGATTGGTGGTCATCATGAGTAATCGTGGAGAAATTAAATGGGCACCTTTCGAATCTTTATTTCGGGTTCAAGATGTTTTAAGCGAATTAGAAACAAACCGCAAGAAAGCTATCAAACCTGTTTTAAGCGAAGATGAATTGCAAGCAATTGAAGCTACTTTGCTAGAAGCTTTCCATACAAAATCTTGTGTTCTTATTCATTATTATTATGAGGGACTTTCTTATCAAAAAAAAGGGATTGTCGAAAATATTTTTCAAAAAAGGATTTTTTTTCAAGATCACTCATCTTTATATTTTGAACAGATCATTCATGTTTCTATCATTTAAAAAGAGAAGATTAAGGCTTTTCAATCTTCTCTTTTACTTTGTTTCTATTTTCTTTTGTATAGCCAATCAAGGCATTTGGACTATTTTTGACAATTGTTTCTAAGATTTCATCAAACATTTCTTTGGCTTTTTTCGTTAACCCAGTCAAATTGGCGACAACATGAGTTTTACCATCCTTTGTCATTACACGGATATTTTGTTGGGTTTTAAAACCATTTTGACGATATTCGTATTTATATACCCAGATGACATTTTGATACGGAATTGCTGTGAAGGTACCATTGAAATTGATAATATAATTCTTGGTCAAGTACGTTCTAGCATTTTTGTAATAAAAAGCATCTTTGTCTTCCATTTCCGATTCAATTTTCTTAAATTCATCTTCGGTTAAATTTTTAATGTTTTTTTGAAATCTATGCGTATTTATGCCACCAGCAATGATAAAAATCAAACCAATAATTCCGCCAATCACCGAAAAGATAATGATGATTTCAGATGTGCTCATAGCGGTTTTTTCTAAATCAAGATAAACAGTTCCAAAGTAATTATCAAAATCATTGATTGTGAAGGTATCCGTTTCATTTATTTCATTTAAGGCGTCAATTGCAAGTTGTTTGATATCACTTGGAACAGTTACAGTTGTTCCAGTAATACGTATTGGATTTTCTTCTGTTGCAGAGACTAATTTTTCATAGTTTTCATCCGACATTTTTACAACGAACAAGTAACTTTCTTCTGCCTCTGCATTCCATTCATAAACGAGATAAAATTCATCATCATCTCCTTCATAGTAAGCAAAGTTTACTGGTTCTGTTGCGACATCAATGTAAGCTTTTTCACCACTGACATCACCACTCATATTCATTTCTAAAAGACTTACTGCATCTTTTTTTTCATCTTTTAAGGCTGCATATACAATAAAAATAATTGCTAAGACTACTATAAATAAGCCAATATAAAGTATATTTTTGGTTTTATTATATTCTTTTGTCACATTTTCATTTTTAAATTTTTTCATAAACTCAATCCTCTTTTCTTTTTAAAATCCTCGTGATGCTCCACCGCCACCGCTGGAACCGCCACCACCAGAGAAACCTCCACTGCTTCCAAAGTTTCCGCCAGAAAATCCTCCTCCACCATAGAAGACAAAGGGGAAATGTCCTTTAAAACATAACATAAAAATCACAAACATAAGGACAATATAAAAAACTATACTCATGATGCTTTCTTGATTCTCATAAGGAGTAGCTTCTACATTGTCAATTTGAATGTTGTATTCTTCGCAAAGAACTTCAATAATTTTGTTAAAGCCATTTTGAATGCCTTCATTCCAATTTTCTTCTTTTAGATAGGGAATCATATATTCGTCCTCGATGCGACCAACTTTGCCATCAGGTAGAGCTCCTTCTAGCCCGTACCCTACTTCAATGCGAAGTTGTCTTTCTTCTTTGGCTACCAGAATTAACACTCCATTATTTTTTTCTTTATCCCCTATGCCAAAAGATCTAAATAGGTCTGTCGCATATTCTTCTAAGCTTTGGTTTTCAAGATTTTCTACAGTTACCACGACAACTTGGGCATCTGTTTGAGATTCTAGTTGTTTATTTACATTTATAATGCTTTTTTCTACCTCGTCACTTAATAGATTTGCGTAGTCATTTACGTAAAATTCTGTAGTGGGACTAACTAAGGCATTGGACGTTGATATACATAGACTACTTACCATTAAAGTAAATACAATAATTTTAAATCTTTTTTTAATCGAAGTTAACATCTGGCACATCCTGACTGGATTCATCTGCTTCAAAATAGTCTACTGTTTCAAAACCAAAGATACCAGCTAAAATATTATTGGGAAATCTTTTTATTTTCAAATTGTATTCTTGAACTGCATGGTTGTAATCTCTTCTTGCCGTTGAAATACGATTTTCCGTACCAGCAAGTTCGTCAGATAATTGAATAAAGTTTTCACTTGCTTTTAAATCTGGATAGTTTTCGACAACAACCATCAAAGCATCAATAGCACTGCTAAGTTCATTGTTAGCATCTTGTTTTTCTTCTAAAGTGCTTGCATTCAGCAAATTTTCACGAGCTTCGGTAATTTTGTCTATTACTGCAGTTTCATGTGATGTGTACCCTTTAACCGTGTTTACAAGATTAGGAATCAAATCTGCTCTTCTTTGAAGCATTACATCTAGATTACTTAACTCGGTGTCCACATTTTCTCTTTTCGTTACCATTCCATTATAGCTGCCAATTAAGGCAAGAACTAAAACTACTAAAACGGCAACTACGCCAATAATTACCATTGTTGATTTCTTCATATTATTCTCTCCTTCCATTGCCATTATCATATCATAATCTTATTAAAAAAGGGGAAAAATATCTATCGAAAATACAAAATATTATTACACTTTTTTTCTAGTTGAATTTTTATCGATTCTTCTTTATTTCTAGAAATAAATTATAACTGTTGCGAAGGATGTTAGAGCCCATGATTTTATTGACTTTTTCTTCTAATATATTGTCTTACCAAAATTTGTTAGAACAATATTTTCATTTCGGAACCGGTAGCTCTTCTGAAATATAGATAATATCATTATTTAAATATGAATGGGTTAAATAAATGTTACAGTGAACTTCTTCATAACCTCTTTCGTTTAAAGCTTGGACAAATACTTTTGGAAAATGACCAAACCAATAAAATGGTCTATCTAAAGCAAATTATCTCACTTCAACTTGTTTCTACATAATTAACAATAATAAGCCAAATTAAAAGCATATACTTTTCTTATTTCCAATTTCGTTCGCCATTAAATACTAAATTTTTCCTACGTATTAATTGCATTGCTTCTTCCTCTTCTTTAGCCGGTATTACCATATAATCTCTATATTTTTTTTTAAATTCGGCTATTTGTGTTTCATCATATGGCTCATAATATAAAAATTCAATTATTTTATCTGATTCAATAAATCTTCTAGGCAATCTGTATTCTATTCTATAATCATCATAGTTTCCAATACCAACATATTGATTCAAAATAAAATCATCAATATCACACACCATTATATAATTCTTTTTCTTAGTGTTATTACAAAATTCCATAGCAGTTTTTAAATATCGAGCCAAAAAAACATATTGTTGTTTATATACATCTTCAGCAATATATTTTTTAAACTCTTCTATTGGAGCACTATATAATTCTTTAGGAACATAATCAAAAGTATTTTTTCTAGAAGCACAAGCTTTCGTATATGGGATTTTATCATAAATTACAAAATCTTCGTTTTCAAATTTTTTTACTTGTTCAATTGTTAAGCCACCATTAAAAACAATCATATGAATCATCACCTATACCTTCGCTATTTTTATAAGAATTTGCATAGCAATCTAAATGTTTGTTGCTAAGATTATAGCATAAAATTATATATGACCATAATAAAAAATAAAACAAGTTTCATTGTATCTTTTTAAATAGTCTTCTAGTATTTTCTGTTGTTATCTGTTCAATATCTTCATAACTTACTTTCTTAATTTCAGCTAATTTACTAATTATATATTGAATATTTGAAGAACTGTTGATTTCGTCGCGATGTGGTTCTGGAGAAATATAAGGACTGTCCGTTTCTACTAAAAATAAATCATTTGGAACCATCTTGGCCACTTCAATTGATTTTTTAGCATTCTTATAAGTTATCCTTCCAGCAAAAGAAATGTAATAACCATTTCTTATTAAATATTTTAAAACTTCTATTTCTGGTTGAAAGCAATGAAAAACACAACCATACTCAGGTTTAGCATATTTTTCAAATATTTCTATTATCAATTTATTTGAATTGTTAGAATGTATGATAACTGGTAAATGAAGCTTATTGGCAATGATAATTTGCCTAATTAAATACTTTTTTTGTTCCTGAAAATTGGCTTTGGCATTATCCAATCCGATTTCGCCAATAGCTACTACTTTGTCATTATCGGCTAGTTTATATAAGCAATGTATATCTTGTGAATCGATGTATAGTGGATGAATGCCAACAGCAGAATAAAACTTCGAATTTTTTTCTGAAATTAAAATGGATTCTTCGGAAGTTGCAACATTAAGACCAACATTTATTACATTTCTTATGCTATGATTTTTATTTATGTCTTCAATATATTTTGGCATATTTTCTAAGACACTAGTATTCATATGCATATGAGAATCTATTGCCATATAATCAACTACTTTCATACCTAAAATATGTATCTAAATTGATAAAGTTTAGTTATTTTCATTGTACTATATTAGATCCTTTAATACAATCTTTACAGAAAAAATTAGTACTTAATGATAAGATAAAAGCACTCGATCTATTTTCAGTATATTAAGTGCTTACACAACAAAGATGTCAAACTTTTTCACTCCAATTTTCATAGGGATCATAGCCGTTTTCTTTTTCCGATTCAATGTGGCTATCTCTTGCGTTTTTCACTGATTCACACCCGTTATTAGACGTTGTACTAGCTCCATCAGTTACGAAAAAAACAGTAAATCATATTTTTTGGCTAGGGCTTTCACTTCTAAGCAAAATTTTCTAGCTTTATTTTGTTTACTATTATTTTTCATAAATTTTTCCTTTCCAATTTATTTACTTCTTTATATATATCTATACATAATAATTAATACGAATGTGTAATAGCAATAAAAATATGACACTCTCTCATCTCTGATTGAGTGTCAACACTAATTTTTTAGAGACGACATTCACTTACAAAATTGAATGTTCCTCTTTTTTATGCAAGTTTGTGTATATAAAGCTCATAAATTCGAGCAGATTTCTCACTGGTGCCGATTGGCAGAATTGAACTGCCCTCTGATGCTTACCATGCATCTGTACTACCACTGTACTAAATCGGCTTAAATTCATTCTAACATAAAATGAGATTAATGCAAAGAAAAAAATGAAAAGATTGTTCTTTTCAAAAAATTAATGTTATTAGGAAACATAATCCTATACCAATTAAAGTTGGAATTAAGAAAGCCAGTATGGTATAGAACGTACTTTGAGTTTCTTTTTTTATCGTTAGTAAAGTTGTGGCACACGGAAAATGACATAGACTTAGTAATAAGAAGTTTATGGCCGTTAAAGTTGTCCACCCATTAGCAATTAAAATTTGTCTTAAGCTGTCAATGGATTCGTATTCCACTAAACTGCCACTGTTGGTATAACAAAGTAACAATATGGGGATTACAATTTCATTGGCAGGTATTCCTAGCAAGAAACTTAAAAGAATTATGCCATCTACACCTATGAGTAGTCCGAAAGGATTAAGCAAGTGATAAAGTCCTTCTAAAATGGTTATTTCTCCTATATGTATGTTTGCAACAAAATAAATAAGAATTCCGGCCGGAAAGGATACGGACATGGCTCTTTTTAAAACGGGTATAGCTCTTTCTTTCCAAGAATGTAGTACTGTTCCAATAATTTTAGGTTTACGGAAAGATGGTAATTCTAAAATAAACATTGATTTTTCTTCTTTTAAGAGAAAATGATTTAATATTTTGGTTACTATCCAGGTCAAGAAGATGCCTAATAAAATTATACCTAGTAAAATCAGAGATGATGTCATACTTCCTAAGAGACTATGGTCTGTCACGAAAAACATGTTAATTACACAGATCATAGCTGGAAAACGTCCGTTACATGGCATGAAAACATTTGTTAATATGGATAAAATGCGCATTTTTTTGCTTTCCATTATCCGTGTACTAGTGACCCCTACAGCATTGCAACCTAAACCCATACACATCGTTAGACTTTGCTTGCCACATGAACCACATTTAGCAAAGGGTTTGTCTAGGTTAAAAGCAATACGTGGAAATAAGCCATAATCTTCTAATAAAGCAAATAAGGGAAAGAAAATCATCATTGGAGGTAACATTACTGAAACAACCCAATAAAGAGTGCGATATCCACCCAATAATAATGGATTCAAGATAAAATTTGGGAGAAAAGATAGCATCTTGTATAAGAGTGACTCTAGATGTTCAAAGAAACTAAATAACCAAGATGAAGGTATATTCGAAAGATATATGGTAAGCCATAGAATAATAAAAAGCATAAGAATCATTGTTATAAAACCACTGATAGGATTCGTTAAAAGTGTATTCCAGAAGTGATCTTCTTTTTTTTCTTTTTCTTGGGTACGATCAATGACATCATTTAAAAGCTCGGTACCAAATTCATGATAGCTTTCTAATAAATCAATGCGTGTCAGAGATTTTCGATAAAAGTTTAATTTGGCATTTGTTTCTTTTTCTTTTAATTCTTTCTTGTTTGTCAAATACGTTAAGGGTTTTTCTATATATTTTCTTGCCCATTGCAAATAGTTTTCTATTTTGGGATTATGTTTGGGTATTGTTGGATAATGAGGATGTTCTATAAATTTATTCATTGTTTCACATAGTTCTTCGATACCTTTTTTTTCTTTAGCATTTGTGGTAATAATTGGCAAATTTAGTTTTTCTTCTAGTTTAGCAATATCAATAATGATATTTCTTTTTTTTGCTTCATCACAAAGATTTAAACACGCGATTACATTTGTTTTTATGTCTAATACTTCTAACAGAATTTCGATACTTCTTTCTAAGTTTGTTGCATCTAAAACAACGACAGCTATATCATAGTCTTCTTCTTGGACAAATTGACTGGCTATTTTTTCTTCTTTGCTTTCACCAATTAAAGAATAAGTTCCAGGCAAATCGATTACTTCCCATAATATATTTTTATAACTAAATTCTCCAAATTCATTTTCTACGGTCTTTCCTGTCCAATTTCCAGTATGTTGAGTTTTATTGGTAAGAATATTAAATATTGTTGACTTTCCAACATTTGGATTGCCAATGAAACACGCTTTTTTTCTTTTCATATTTCCACCATTATTTTACTTGCATCTTCGCTTCTTAAAGCAAATGTACAACCTTTTATTTGATATGCAATTGGATCTTGCAAAGGACTTTTAAAGACACATTTAATGCGAGCATTTTTCATTAATCCAAGATGCATTACTTTAAAATATTTTATTTCTTCTAAAGCAATACTTTTAATGATCCCTTCTTCATTCCTATTTAGTTTACTAAGCATTTTTTGCATATCATCAAACCTTTCTAAGGTAGTATATGATTGGTCTAAAATTAGGTCCCTATACCATATTTTTATTTAAGAAAAAATTTTACTTTTTTCACTATAAAAAAAAGAAACCCTTTAGTTTCTTTTGTTTTCGCTAATCAATTCCATATCTATTGTTAGCTGTTTTATTCTTTCCATAATACGACGAGATTTTATTTTTTCTTCGCTACTATCGTTTAATAAAAAGTGGCTTTCTAATTCATTTAATGTTAAATTGGAAGTAAAAAAGGTTGTTAAGTTTGCATTCATTCGTGATTGTAAAATCGTACCTAGAACTTCATCTCTACCCCACTCGCTTACTTTTTCGGCCCCGATATCATCGATACATAAAATATCTATAGTTTGGTATCTTTTAATTCGCATGTCATAAAGTTCCCAATCTGATTTTAAGGTTCTTAATATTTCTGGAAAATAGATAATTTCTACTGAAGCATTTTTCTTTTCTTCCAGTTCATGCAAAAGAGCACTGATCAAAAAAGTTTTACCACAGCCAAAATTACCATGTAAATATAAACCTTTCATTTTTTTTGAGAAGTCAAATTCTTCATAGAAATGATCTAACCAACGAATGACATTAGCGCGATTTTTGTCCTTGACATCAATGTCTTTCATTCTAGCTCGTTCATTGATTTTCTCTTCACTCATTTTCTTGCTTTTTAATTCTGCTTCTTTTTTCTTATATTTACACGGAACATAGGTAAAGTAGGTTTCGCCTTCCTTTTTTTCCAACATAGAAACATGTCCTCGATAAGCATTTTGGCATTCATACAATCCTTTGCATTTTTGACAATGATCTAATTCTGTTAAAATGTCTTTTAGCTTTGTTGTCTTTTTCATTGCTTCTTCATCCGTTAAATCAAAACGTTGAATTAATTTTTTTAATCTTGGATCTTGTAATGCTTCTTGATAGTTTTTCTTTAAGCTTTCATAGTCTTTTTTAAAATACATTTTTACACTTCCTTTTTTCTTACTCTTGTTTTTTCCTGAAAATACATATTGTGCGTCCATACATAATAATTGTTTTCGAAAATGAAGTGAGTTGTTCCTGCAACCTGATTTTTTAAAAATGCCCAAGAGTTATCTTTTAAGCGATCATTTTCAAACCGAATTATTTTGATGGGAAGATGCTTATCTCGCAACAAAACAGCGACTTCATTATTTTCAGCACAATTAAGCAGATGATTACGTTCTATAACAAACTGATTAAAGCTTTCGGGATCTTTAATATCTTCCACATTTAAATGCATTTTCCGAAAGCGTACTTGATTAGGGTTTTGTAAAGCAACATTTGTCCAACAATGAAATTGGCGACCATAATCATCTAGAAATACCATAACTAAAATACCTTCGACTAATTCTTTAGGAAAATGATCATGATCCCCTTTATTCAACATTATTTTTTTGGCTTTTAAAAGATTTGCTTTGTTTTTTAGAAGAAGGGCTTCTTTTTGCGTTACTAAGTATTCTCTTTCTTTGATATATAGTTCAATATCCAAATAACTATAAAGATCTCTTTCATCTATGGTTATTTTATTCTCCATATTTTTCTAACATACTTTCTAGTTCTTTTTCTTCTTCTTCAGTCATTTTTTCTTTGCTAATCTTTTCATCAAACCAAACTGGGACATCTTTTGATACAGGTTTTGAGGATACTTTAGTTAATTTATTGGTATATTTTTTATGCTCTTTTTCAGCTACTTCCATAGCATCTTTAGCAGTTTCAATACCTAACCGTTTCCATTGACCAGCGATGGTTTCAATAAAGGCATTGTTCAGTTTGTTGTTATTTTTCTTTAAAACATAATCAATTAAAACATTTACGACAGCTGGTTTAAGTTCAATATCTACCAAGAGATATTCTAAAAGCTTTAAATCTCTTTGTGTTGGTACACCAGTTTTGTACTTTGAGGCTAAAAAATCATAAGGGGTCGTGTTTTCAAAAACTTCAATAATGCGTCCTTTCTTGGAGGTGTCTCCTGCCGGTGTTTTTAGATATTCCGGTTGAGTTCTGTAAATAAGAGTAGGAAGTTTCCCATGATTGTTATATTGATAATATTTTCGGGTTTGAATTCTTAAGTTTTCTTTATCAATACTGCCCTTTTCATTAATAGACATACGGATAATTTCGCACATCTTCAAAGTATCTAAATTATAGGCAAAAGCTAAGTTGTTAATTAACTCTTTTGTTCTTTTGGTTAAAGTTTTCTCATTTATTAAACCTTTTGGCAAACTGGATACCAAGAGATCAAAATCTATTTGATCTTGCATATTTAAAGGAAGAACTTCTCGACCAACAGCCTCAAAGGAAACGTTCTCACTACTCGTTTTAAAAATTTCATCAAAATGACTTGTTATTTCTTCATAATTTTTTAAGTTAAACGAAACGATTCCATATTCTTTTTTTAGAAGATCATATTCATAGGCCCCAATATTGTTATATAAAACTACATTAAAGATAGGATTAGCAAAGAATTCTTTTGGCGTCATTGGTGAGTATAATTCATACACATAGTTGTTGGGTTCGCCGCCTTCAAAATAGGTTCGAAGCAATCCCATCGCTTCAAGCGTTTTACGAGCAAGTTTAATATTTTCTAGGTTAGACTTTAAAAGTGTCATTAAATGATGATGTGTATAGTCTACGCTGACAAACGAATAACGGTCTAAATCTCGCCATAAAGTAAGATAGAGGCTGACAGCAAAAGCGCCTATAATAGGTTCATAAAAACTTACTAAATATTTACGATCTTGCTCTGTGAGAATGGTTTTATTAATGACAATATACTTGTCTGCTGGCAATAAAGAAATCATTGACATAAACCCCACCTTCTTGTATTCATTATAACGAATTCTATAGATTAGGACAAGTTAAAAAAGAAAATCTTTACTCAAGATTTTCTTTAGCCGTTTCTTTTTTTGATGTTTTATTTTGTTTATGGGTTAATTTTTCTTCAAGTTCATCAATCCGAACTAGTAACTTTTTGTTTTCAAAATGTGTTACTAAAGTAATTATAATAGTCGCGACAAGTACAAAGAATAGGTTCCATAAAATCACGGTGCCATTGGAAATGGATGTATCCCCTTTAGCCATCTCTTCGAAAACATCATAACGATCTTCGCTGTTATATAGGTTAGTGATCGCGCTTAAAATTTGTTCATCCCAACTACTAGAATATCCTGTAAAAACTTGATCTCCGATGATAATAAATGGAACACCATTAGATGATTCACCAAGGAAGTCTGCAACTTCATCCATTAATTTTGCATTTTCCGTATTATACCAAACTTCATAGCCGACAACTTTAAAATATTTGCCGTATTCATCAATATTATCATTTAAGAAATTCAAGAATTTTTTACAATACGTACATCCACGACCATGGAATAAGTAAATGGTAATTTGATCATCGGTTTCTTCATAATTACTGAAATCATGTTCTATTCCTTCTTCAGTTAGAATTTCATCTAAATTTTGGGTAACATAATTACCTTCTGCATATACATGAACTGGTAATATCATCAAACATAATAAAATTAAAACGGTTAACTTTTTTATCATTTTTACTCCTACTTTCTATTTTATTCTTTCGAACATGCTTACTACATCTTCGACAACATTTAAGTTTCCTTTTTCTAAGTCTTCTTTCACACAAGTTCTTAAATGTCCTTTAATAATTTCTTTCCCTATACTTTCTAAGGATTTCTCAGCCGCGGCAATTTGAATCAATATTTCATCACAATAACGATCCTCTTCAACCATTTCGATAATCCCTCTTATTTGTCCTTCAGCAATTTTTAAACGACGACTCAAATTTTTCTTTTCTTCTACAGTACGGTGTTTTTTTCTAGTATTTTTTACATTACTGTTCATTTTTCACCACCGGTTTTATTATATACCTTATCGGGGTATTTTGGCAACCTTTTTTACATAATAAAAAGAGCTTTCGCTCTTTAGGTTTTATTATTGAACTGAGTCTTTTAATTTTTTACCTACTTTGAAAGACACAACATTTTTAGCAGGAATTTGAATTTTTTCTTTTGTTGATGGATTAATTCCTTCTCTAGCTTCACGAGTTTTTACTGAGAATTTACCAAATCCAACAAATGTAACTTCTTTGTCTTCTTTAAGTCCTTTTTCAATTCCTTTTAAAACTGAATCTAAAACACGACCAGCTTCAGCTTTACTAACTTCTGCATCTTCTGCTACAAAGTCGATTAAATCTTGTTTTGACATAATACTATCCTCCCTTTCGTATATAAGGTTTTATCCTTACACATTAAAATTATCAAAAAAATCCTATAAATGCAAGAAAAAAAGCTATATTTTAGCTTTTTTAACGATTATATGACAAAAGCAATTAAGTTACTTGACCCTTTGTTGACAATTTTTGTCACTGTTTGACTTAGTTTATACCTGGTATTTTCCGGCATTATAGACAGCTTTGCTTGAATTCCTTCTTTCACAATCACATCTAAACTACGCCCAAAAATCTCACTTTTCCAGATACTTGAAGGATCCGTTTGATAATCTTTCATCAGGTAATTGATCAATTCTTTACTTTGTAATTCAGAGCCAATGATTGGTTCAAAAGTACTTTCTACATCTACTTTCATCATATGAATACTGCTGGCTACAGCATGAAGTTTTACGCCATAACGATTACCTTGTTTAATAATTTCTGGAGTATTTAGTTTCATATCTTTTAAAGTAGGATAGACAATGCCATAACCTGTTGTTTTTGTTTGTTTTAAAGCTTCTTTAATACTTTCCAATTCTTCTTTGCCTTCTGCATAAGTTGTAAATACTTTTAAAAGTCCTGCTTTACTTGTCGCGGCATCTCCTACTAAACTTCTCAATATTTCTTGATAAAGTGCATCGCTACTTTCGAGACGAATGTGAACGATTCCATTAGAAGTATCTAAATTGCTTATATAGGCTTTGCTAATAATTTCAGAATCTGTAAAGTGGTTTATAATATCTTCAACATCTCTTACTTTAGAGACATTCGTCACACTTTCCTTGATCTTTTCAAGATAATGTTTTTTTACTTCGTGATTATTTGGTAAAACATGAACCCATTCGGGAATATCTACCGCAATATCCATGACTGGAAATTCATATAAGGCTTCTTTTAAAATATTTAGTATTTCCTTTTCTTCCATGGATTCAACATTAATTGGTAAAACTGGAACATTATAAGTGCTGGCTAAGTTATCTTTTATTTCCCTAGTACTTGTATCTTCGGGATGACTACTATTTAAAACGATAATAAAAGGTTTCCCAATAGCGAGTAGTTCACTAATCACTTTTTCTTCAGCTTCTAAGTAGTCTTCTCTTTTTAATTCACCGAATGAACCGTCTGTGGTTACGACAATGCCTATAGTGGAATGGTCACGAATTACTTTTTCGGTGCCAATTTCTGCTGCTTCAACAAAAGGAACTGAATCCGAAAACCAAGGAGTTTTAATCATGCGGGGATTTCCTTCTTCATCCTCATATCCTAAAGCGTTTGGTATAACAAAACCAACACAGTCTACAAGTTTGATATCTGCTTCAAAGTCATCGACTTTTAATTTAGCTCCACTAGAAGGAACAAATTTTGGCTCGGTGGTCATAATTGTTCTTCCTTTAGCACTTTGAGGAATTTCATCTAAGCATTTTTTTCGTTCATATTCATCGGTAATATTTGGCACAACTAAGTTTTCTATAAATCTTTTAATAAAAGTACTTTTGCCGGTTCGAACAGCACCAACAACACCTAAGTAAATTTCCCCATTTCCACGTTTTGCAATGGATTCAAGCAATTCTTTCTTATTCATAATATCACCTATGACACTATATGTAAAAAAAGATTACCTTATGACTCCGTATATTAACTTTTTTGTTTTATCAAATACTAAATATTGTTTTCCTGGAATTTGATGACTACAGCCTATTTTTCTAAACGATCGTAGTATGGTTATTGAATTACGATATAAAACGTACAGAATAAAATAAACGCTTTGACAGACCCTAAAGGCAAAAAGAGTTATTCAAGGAGGAATGCCAATCCTGAATCAAAGAGTACTAGAAATGTCTAAAAAAGCATTAAATAATTTAATTTATAAGCAAAGCAATTTATTGTCTACAACGTTTTCTCACCATGTAATTTTTTTTGGATTTGTTCTAGAGTATTTAAAGCTTCCATTGGAGTCATTTTATATATTTTTAAATGTTTTAAGGTTTCGATAACTTCTTTTTCATAATTTTTCTCGTGTGTTTCTTCTTTTTCTTCGATTACTTCAACGGATAGGTGGTAATTTTCAAATTGATTTCTATATTTTTCTAAACTGTTTTTAGGAAAGCCGCATTTTTCTACTCCTTTAGCAAATGGAGTTCTTTTCCAAGCAAAAATCTCACTCATTTTTACGGCGTCGGCTTCTAAAAAAATATAAAAGTTGCCACAGGCGAACAAATAGAATTTATTTTTATCCTCCATTTTTAATTTTAAATATTTTTCATAGAGTTTACGCATATAAAATTAATCCTTTCTATAAAGAATAACAAAAACCGCTTTTTTCAAGCGGATACTACAATTTTTACTGCGTTTAAACTACATTCATTACTATTTAAAAATACTAAATAATTTTCCACCTTTTTCACTATTGTTTGTATCTAATCTTGTGAACCCCATTTTGATTAATAAATCTTCTAGAACACGATGTTCGTCTAATTTATCATCTAGGTATGGAATATTGTAATAAACTTTACTTCGTGATTCGTATTCAAAATCAGCAACATCACTATTATTTAAGACACTTCGATTTAAAATGATTTTTTCTCCTTTTAATTTTTCAAAGGCTTGATGATCCTTACGAATTAATTTATTCAATTTGATTAACCCAGGTTCAATTAAATATAACACCTCTGTACAGTTTTTTACTGATCCTTGACGATTTAGATCAACTAAGATAACATCGGCTTCACGATGTGTAGCGATAAAACTTGGTAATTCCGTATTATTGGTATGTTTTAACGTTTTATCATTTAAATACATAAAATCGTTTTCATCTACTTCAACAGCAACCACTTTGTATTTCTTTTCTAATTGCTTTTTTAGTAAGTACGTTAATGTGGTACTACCGGCATGATCTGTCACATTTTTAATTCCAATTACTCTTAATTCAGGACGACTCATTAAAGGAGCACTTGCCATTGACGATTCGCTACTGTCGGTATTTACTGGAGTTTGATAACTCATCATGTTATTTAGTTGATGATATTGAGCCACATCTTTGTAACTATTTGGATTATCAATTAGAAATTTAATGGCATCAACATTTCTTGTAAAATTGTAAATTCCCATGGATACTAATTGGGATAAATATCGTGGACTATTTACGGTTTCTGAATCATCTAATAAAAGAATAACTTTACTCATATCCATGTTTACAGACAATTCTTGGATTTTGGTAATATCTTGATAATCTTTTATTGCGGTGATATCTAGAATCATTTTATTATAAAAGAAATTATTAAATTGCATGATAATTTCTTCAGGTGTGAAAACTCCCTCCACACTTTTAATAAAATCGATGTCTAAATTAGCTAAAAGAGCTGAATATTTATTGGTAATTTTGACATTCATTCTTTATACCCCTTTTCTATGTATTTTGTATATCATATAAAGCATGAGAAAGATCAATTGTTGTACCCTCTACTGAGAAAGTAAATAAATCACCGATTACTGGTAAACTAAAGTGGAAAAAAATGCGTATTCGATATCTCGCACGATCCGGCATAGCTGCGGTTGCAGTACTTTCTTTGCGCACACAGTAATAATACTTTTTGTTATTTGTTGCTGGCTCTAAAGCGATACTTGTTAAACTCGTTGCACCATATTCATCTTCTTCACATTTTCCTTGTACAGAATAATTGTTATAAGTTAAATAATTGTTTATTATTGTCACGGCACCAGTTTCTTCACCTAAACCTATTCCCTCATACTTTTCAATCATACTTACTAATTCATTTTTTGTTTTAAAAGCTCGCGTATAATTAATTGTTAATGAGATAAATGCCACAAAAATTAAAGTAAAAATAATGACTAATTGCATTATCCATGTACTACCTATTGACTGTCTCATAATACATCACCATATAATATTTTTGTATCGCCCACTACTTTAAAATTAAAAAGTTCATGGAATACTGGAAGATCTAATTGATAAAATACAACTACATGATAGTAATACATATCTGGCAGTTCATTATAAGATGATGAACTTTCTGCATCTTGAACAGCATTTACCCTTGCTATACAGAAGACAGGGTTTGACGATACTTGTTTTCCATCGCGGGAATAGCATACATAGTTATCGTGATCGTTAGGAACTTCGCCTGTTGTACGGTAGGAGTTCGCTGTGATGTAACTTACTATATCGGCAAGAGGTCCTATGTCGCCATCTTCATAATTTTGATTCAAATTCATACCATTGTAACTTTGAATCGTTTGAATAATTTGATTTTTTACATTGAATGCTTTGGAACGATTAATAGACAAACACATAAAACCGGTAAATAATAGAATAAAGATTATTACAATTTGGAACAACCAGGTTCCACCTATAGCTTCTCTCATTTAATTACCCCTTCCATGCGCATGTAAATGTATCTGATTTTTGACCATCTTCATAAATATAACACTCGACGGTTCGACCATCAGCACTTCTATTTTCAATTGGACAAATTGCTTTGTTACATGCAGTTGTAGCATTCATGTTATTGTTAATGGTTGGCCAGATAGTGAAATAGAAAAAAGCCACCAGCAGTGCCACGATAATTACAACAATAACAGTAGCATTTAATTCACCAGTCGCTTCTTTCATATT
>CALVUT010000071.1 GCA_944363675.1 uncultured Bacilli bacterium
ACTTTGTCCACCAATACAACTTTATTACCGTAATTCTTTCTTTCATTAACGTTAAAACTAGATTTATTAAGTATTAAAGTTGCAAAAGTGGACTGCATATAGGTGCACCAACTTCACTTGGATACATCAATCCAACTTTTCCTATCCAAGTCGTCGGCCTTCCTTCATACACTGTTGTTCCTCTTTCTAAGGTGTAAAAATCAATCACAGTTGTATTCGCTGATGGAGCACCGCCTAAATACCATACAGCATCATCAATCAACGTTTTTGCTTCCTCAGTCAAGCCTGCACTCGTTAAATCCACCGTTCCATTTGTTATGGTTCCATTATTGTCATAATAATAATTACCTGTTGTACGATTCCAATAAGCTCCATTATTTAATAAATCCATAAGTTGAGATGAAGTCCAATCATTATCATAATTACCACTTACATCATAATCCCAGTTTAATGAAAACATAGTTGCCAATACATAGAGCTGATATTCACTACCAATAATTTTTAATCTTGTCTCTTTATTACCAGTTCCGTCATCAACATTATTCATTACACCAATAATACGCCATGTCTGATCATTAAAACTCACATAATTGTTGGTAGCATAGCCAATATATCGTAGATTATTATCCACTGTCTCGTCGTAAATCAAATTATCCGTTGTATCCGCCAAACTGATAATATAGTCGGTTGCCAAAGGAACAGATTTAAAATACAAAGTGCATTTTGTATGTGTCGTAGTTAAATTATCAATTTCAATATTCCAAGAATCCGTATTTAGTAGTGGTGTTGCACCGTTGGTACAACTAGACTTTTCGGTATCTAATATGTACCCACTTCCTTTTGCAGGCATGGTCTTACTTATTATATCATCCACATAAAAAGCAAAATATAAGTCTCCTGGATCTTCGACGGTTCCATTAATAACATTAAAATTTTGATTTTGTTCATAAATAGCAAAACTACTATAAAAATACACTCCAGCAATTAACAAGATACAACAAACTGTAAAAAGAACTATTCCGATTTTCTTATTATTTCTTTCTTTAAACTTTTCTAATTTCATCTAAAAAACACCATAGCTTCCTATGATGATTATATCAGAATACCCCCCCCCCGTTGTCAAATCTTATTTTTTAGATTGCTTTAAAGTTATGGCGATTAAGACAAAGACAACAACAACTAAGCCAATAATAATATAGTTGACACTTTGAGGGTTATTTACGGCATCATTAACGACTGCAGCGGTTAAAAAATAATCCGAGCAATGTTCTATTTCAAATGAAACCAGGCCATTATTTACCTTCACATCTTTCATAATATATTCAATAGTGTCATTATCCGGATTATAATAATATAAGTAAAGTGATTCTCCATCTTTAAATTTGTCACGTACATCGATCGTTACAGTTGTTTTTAAGGGCAAAGTGCCATGATAATCAAAAGAAACAATCAATTTTTTTTGGTCTACTTTGTCTTCAATACGATTTGCTCCAGTTGTATCCGCATTTAAAGATAAGCGCAAGTCTTCATCTATATAAAGGCTATCTTCAATGGATACGTTTTTATTTTCTTCTTTTTGAAATTGCCAGGAATAGTTTAGGCCACGCTCATAATCTATAATGGCATAAGTATAATAATCTTTTGATTCTGTTTTCGTAATTTTTGTTTTCTGATTTTGAACACTTGTTGTTATGTCTACATCTGTCGTTGCCAAAACTCGTGTATCTACTTCTTTACTCTTAATAAAGTTCGCTGAAAAGGAAGACACTACGAAAATGAATACCGCGACTAAAAAGATGCTTATTGTGATATTCCAATATAGTTTTTTTTTCATATTTCCTCCCTTTCTATTCTATGTTTTTTTATATACCTAATAATAGTATTGTTAATGGAATTAAATTATATACAAATTTAATAAGCATAATCAAAATAATATTACGATCATTTTTTACGTAAATATAACTAAATAATAAAGCTGGTATAAAGTAGATAGCTAATTCAGCAATCATATATATACCTGTGTTGTTGCTAGCAAAGATAAAGTTCATTGCTGTATAAATTACAGATGTTGCCAAAATGAATAAGCCATTGTTCGTGATTGCATCATTTAAAGACTCTCTGAATAATAATTCTTCTGCTATGACACCAAACACGATAGTTTTAAAAACGGTATATACCATGGATAAACTAGCTAAATCTTGGATAGCTTGGGTATTTTGATCAGCCGAAAAACCTGGAAATAATATATCTGTGATTATTCCCATGACTACATTTAAAAGAATGAAAGCTAATACACCGAAGCCTACTATTTTCAAAATTTTTTTAGGCGAATATTTTTCCTTTAAAATTTCTTTATCTTTTCTTAAATTTGGTAAGTAGGTTACAAAAATTATTGCCAAGAATAAAATATCTAACACTAATCGAACAAAATATTCATTGATTGGAGCAAAAGCATTTATTATTGATGATGCATAATATGTATATGCAAAATAGATTAAATACATTACGGCTGCTTTTAAAAGAGCTTGATTTTTTGCCATCTCAAACCGCCTACCTTCTCTTATTTTTATATTATAACAAGAAAAGACAAAAAGCAAGAAACTGGAGATTTATTCTGTCAAGTAGGTGTCTAGACAATTGTGTGGCATTATTCTTAAATATTTCAGCATGACTTTCCGCGACAGAAAAAGAGCTTTGAGTCTAAAAAGCTCTTTTTCTCATTTAAGCTTCTAGGTTGTTATTAGAAAAATCTTCTGAACCATGCTAAAATACCCATCATAGTTTCTTCACACCCTTCCCTACTACACCTTAATTATAGCACAAAAGCCCAAAAAAAGCTACTAAATTAAAAAGTGTTTACGCAACTTCGTAAACACTAGCTTTTTTCTTATCTCTGCCAAGTCTTTCAAAACGAACAACACCATCTACTTTAGCAAATAAAGTATGGTCTTTACCCATTCCTACATTTGTTCCTGGATAAATTTTTGTTCCTCTTTGACGATAAATAATACTTCCAGCAGATACCATTTGACCATCGCTTGCTTTTGCACCTAATCTACGACCTGCTGAATCACGGCCATTTTGGGTAGATGTTTGAGCTTTCTTATGGGCAAATCTTTGAAGATTTAAAATCATTCTTTCCATGTTTATCCTCTCTTCCTAATAGTAATATTTTTGGGATAAGATGCTTCTAACTCATAAAACAATTCAACCATGTTTTCGATTAATTTTTTTGTGATCTTATCTTTCTGATTAATAGTTAAAATAAATTCATCTTTCTGATCCTCAATAGTAATGGCTTCTTTTGAAAATTTTAAGATTGCATTTACCGTTGTCGTCAAAATACTTGATACGCCAGCACAAACAATGTCTTTGCCATAATCATCATACATTGCATGCCCTTTTATTTGAATTTGTTCTAACTCATTTTCTTTTTGTGTTAAAGTTATTCGAATCATTATTTTACAATGCTCTTAATCGTAACTTTTGTATAAGGTTGTCTATGACCTTGGGTTTTACGATATTTCTTTTTAGGACGATACTTGAAAACAATAATCTTCTTCTTACGACCTTGTTTTTCAACCGTACCAACAACTTTTGCTCCTTTTACAGTTGGATTACCTGATTTTCCATCAACGAATAAAACGTCTGTAAAAACAACTTCACTACCCACTTCATTTGGTAATTTTTCAACATAGATAGTATCTCCTTCAGATACATAATATTGTTTACCGCCTGTTACAAATATAGCTTTCATATATACCTCCTTCTTCTTTAAGACTCGCCAATCTAAGGCAACAAAACTGTTTTAAAACCTTAATTGTGCGGTTTTACAAAAGCTAATTGCTTTTAAAAACATATCCATTCTACCAAATTTATTTTTCGGTGTCAATTTTATATGACGGTTTTCATGAAAAAAAGGCCATTTTTGGGTTAGCCTATTCTTTCTTGGATATATTTTTTCAAATCTTTTAGAGGAATTGTTGCTTGTTCCATCGTATCACGGTCGCGAATTGTTACGGTACCATTATTTAGGGTTTCATCATCTATGGTAACACAAAAAGGTGTTCCAACGGCATCACTACGGCGATATCTTTTACCAATACTTCCGGATTCATCGTAAGTACACATAAAGTCTTTCGCTAAGTCGCCATAGATTTCCATTGCTCGTTCAGCATGGTGTTTTTTAATTAAAGGAAGAACAGTAACTTTATATGGAGCAAGTTGAGGAGATAGTTTTAAAACTAAGCGCGTTTCGTCTTCTAAAACTTCCTCTGTATAAGCATCGCATAACACAGCTAAAACTAAGCGATCTAGACCAACAGATGGTTCAATGACGTAAGGCAAGTATTTTTCGTTTGTTTCAGGATCTAAATAACGCAAGTCTTGATGGGAATGCTCCATATGAACTGATAAATCATAATCGGTACGATCAGCAATTCCCCATAGTTCACCCCATCCCATTGGATAGTTATATTCAATGTCGGTTGTGGCTTTACTATAGAAAGAAAGTTCTTCTTTTTCGTGATCCCGGAAACGAAGATTTTCTTTTTTAATGCCTAAGTCTTTTAGAAATTCCATACAAAAACTTTTATAATAACCAAACCATTCTAAATCGGTACCTGGTTTACAGAAAAATTCTAATTCCATTTGTTCAAATTCTCTGGTACGAAAGGTAAAGTTTCCAGGAGTAATTTCGTTGCGGAAACTTTTACCCGTTTGACCAATTCCAAATGGCACTTTCGCACGCATAGATCTTTGCACATTTAAGAAATTAACAAAGATTCCTTGAGCGGTTTCTCCTCTTAGATAAACCTTACTTTTGCCATCTTCGGTAACTCCTTGATGAGTTTCAAACAATAAATTGAATTGTCTAATTGGCGTAAAGTCACAAGCACCACAGTTTGGACAAACAATATGTTTTTCTTTAATATAGTTTTCTAGTTTTTCTGAAGGCCATCCATCACCTGTTTCTTCACCCATTGTAAATTCTTCAATGAGTTTATCTGCTCGATGACGACTTTTACATTTTTTGCAATCAATTAGGGGATCGGCAAAACTTGCTACATGGCCACTGGCTACCCATACTTCTGGATTCATTAAAATGGCAGAATCTAAGCCATAATTATAAGGGTTTTCTTGAATAAATTTTTTCCACCATAGCTTTCGAACATTATTTTTTAACTCAACACCTAAAGAACCATAATCCCAAGTATTAGATAATCCTCCATAAATTTCACTTCCTTGAAAGATATATCCATATTGCTTGCAGTAATTCACAAGCTCTTCCATTTTTAATTTCATTTTCTCACTCTCTTTCTAAAAGAAAAAACTTCTAAGAAGTTGTAAGGACGAGTATATACCCGCGGTTCCACCTTACTTATTCTCAGAAGAATCTCTCTTTTTTATATAGCTCAGGCTTTCCACACCTTCATCGCTTGTATACATTTATTATATGCAATAAATTGAGTAATTTCAAGAAAAATCGATTTTTTATTTTTTTCTTCGGAGAACTTGTTGAGTTGATTTATTCATAGCTAAAATTTCTTTGATGGTTTGCAAAGCGTATTTATCTTCTTCGGTTTGATTTTCAAAAGGAGTGTTATTCATTCTTTTGATAAATCTGGAAACGGTGTTAAGCCACCACGAGCCAATCACAGCTCCATCTGAAAATCTTTTTTTCACTGTGCTAATTGCTGTTTTTGGATCATGCTCGACTATTTTTTTCATATAAAGCAATTTACCTATAAAATCTAAAGTGTTGCCTTGCATCTCATCTATCTGGGCTAGCATATATAAAGTCATTTTATCTTCTTCAGTTTGTGCTTCAAAAGACGTTTCTTTCATTTTTTTGACATATTTCGAAATCTTTGAAAGCCACCACGAGCCAATCACAGTTCCATCTGGAAATCGTTCTTTAATTTTGCTGATCGTTATTTGAGGATCATGCTCGACTATTTTTTTCACATAAAGTAATTTGCCTATAAAATCTAAAGTGTCGCCTTGCATCTCATCTATCTGGGCTAGAATATATAAAGCCATTTTATCTTCCTCAGTTTGTGTTTCAAAAGGAGTTTGTTTCATTTGCTTGACAAATTTTGAAATCTTATATAGCCACCACGAGCCAATCACAGTTCCATCTGGAAACCGCTTTTTGGTTGTACTAATTGCTATTTTAGGATCATGCTCAACCATTTTTTTCACATAAAGTAATTTACCTATAAAATCTAAAGTGTTGCCTTGCATCTCATCTATCTGGGCTAGAATATATAAAGCCATTTTATCTTCTTCGGTTTGTGCTTCAAAAGACGTTTCTTTCATTTGCTTGACAAATTTCGAAACGGTGTTACACCACCATGGTCCAATTATGGTTCCATCTAAAAACCGTTCTTCGATTGTACTAATTGCTATTTTAGGATCATGCTCAACCATTTTTTTCACATAAAGTAATTTACCTATAAAATCTAAAGTGTTGCCTTGCATCTCATCTATCTGAGCTAGAATATATAAAGCTGTTTTATCCTCTTCCGTTTGCATCTCGAACGGTGTTTCTTTCATCTGTTTAACAAATTTTGAAATCTTATATATCCACCACGAGCCAATCACAGTTCCATCTGGAAACCGCTTTTTGGTTGTACTAATCGCTATTTTAGGATCATGCTCGATTATTTTTTTCACATAAAGTAATTTACTTATAAAATCTAGAGCATTGCCTTGCATCTCATCTATCTGAGCTAGAATATATAAAGCTGTTCTATCCTCTTCCGTTTGCATCTCGAACGGTGTTTCTTTCATTTGCTTAACAAATTTTGAAACGATGCCACACCACCATGGTCCAATTATTGTTTCATCTAAAAACCGTTTTCCGGTTGTACTAATTGCTATTTTAGGATCATGCTCAACCATTTTTTTTACATAAAGTAATTTACCTATAAAATCTAAAGTATTGCCTTGCATCTCATCTATCTGAGCTAGAATATATAAAGCTGTTCTATCCTCTTCCGTTTGCATCTCGAACGGTGTTTCTTTCATTCGCTTAACAAATTTTGAAACGATACCACACCACCATGGTCCAATTATGGTTCCATCCGGAAAACGCTCTTTGGCTGTGCTAATTGTTATTTTAGGATTTTGTTTGACGAATTCTTGGACGTATTCTAATCGTTCTAAAAAAGTTAGATAAAAACGACGATCTAATTGTTGCATGATCTCTTTTATTTCGATACATTCTTCAATGATTTGAAAATCATTTAAATCAATATTTTTTTCTTCAGAGGACCTTTCTTTTCTTAAGTTTACAAATTGATAATATAACTTCTCCATTCCCGTTTCACTGATGCGATCAACAAAATCTAAGATAAGAACATTTTTTAATCCTAGTAATCTTCCTAAGTGTTGAACAAAGATACGATAAGACTTTGTTGGTCTCAAGAAAATTCCTGTGTCAAAGCTTAAATCACTTGGAAAATGAATTCCTTCCGAAAATTTATCAACAACAAAAAAGAATATTAAGCCATCCCTTTTGCTTCTAATCTTCTTCATTGCTTGATGTTGTTCTTTTTTGGTTTGACCACTGTGATATTCTAAGATAGTTGCTTCTGGATATAACATTTGATAATGGGTAGTCGTTTTCTTTAATTCCGCTATATTGGAGCAAAAAACTAGCACTTTACCTTTCGTAACATATTTTTTTAGGATTTCTTCTTCTTGCTTGCTATAAGTAGCTAACTTGTTTAACAATTGCTTAACATCTTCAGGAATTTCACTATGATATTTTTGCAAAAACTTTTTCTCATAATCCTTAACTGTATTTTTTAAGACATGATAAACTCTTATGTAAGTTGGCGGGGCGATGATGCCATCATTTAAGGCCTCTTCTAATTTATAAGTAAAAGCAACATTGTCATTAAATCGTTCATGAACAACATCTTTTTTTTCTTTAATGTTATTTCCTTCTTCATCAATATACTCTGTATAATCATAGTCTCTAATTGGTGTAGCCGTTAATCCAATCTTTTTTAAATCAGGATGAATGCTTTCTAGATAATCTATGGGCTTTTTAAATTCTGGAGCTTCGACATGTTGACATTCATCAATAAAAAGCACTTTAGGTAATTTTCTTAGTTTTCTTTCACTTAATCGCATCAATTTATGATAAGTGATAAATTCCATGTCAACATTCGCATGAAATTGCTTAATATTTTCTTTGGCTTGATGAATAATATCATTTGATATGGTAATGTATAAGGTTTTTTCATTTAATATTTCTGCGATGCTTAATGCTTCTAAAGTTTTACCTGTATTAGGAGCTTGGATAAGACAAGTCGCGTTGCTTGTTTTTAATGATTCTAAAACATTATGAACAGCCTTTTTCTGATAATCACGTAGTAAATCATAAAGCATGCTCATCCCCCTTCTTTCTTGGTGCCAACTATTTTAAAGCTATTGTGTTTTTTTGTCAATTTAAAAAAGCATGACTGTTAATCCTTTTTTAAAATGTATATGCATCATTAATTAAAATGTATACATCAATAAGTTATAATATATCTTTGAAGGGAGATGTATTTTTTATATGCATAATAAAGAGTATGCATTAAAACTTG
>CALVUT010000072.1 GCA_944363675.1 uncultured Bacilli bacterium
CCAAATATTCGCAAAATTCTTCCTAAAAAGATTTTTCCTTTGCTTATTTTTTTGATTTCCTCCAAAGTGATCTTTTTTGATGAGGCAATCATTCGTTCATAATCTTCCTTGATTTTTTGAATTTCCCTACTTTTATATAAATACAAACCATCTTCAAAATGAAGGTATAAACTCCGGTAATCTAAGTTTGAGGTGCCGAGAAAACAAGAGAGGTCGTCACAAATCATTTCTTTTAGATGGGTGAATCCTTTGGTATATTCGTACAAGTTAATATTGTGGGTCACAAGTTCTTTATAATAGGTTTTGGCTACGTAATTAATAAGTTTTTTGTCAGGAATTCCTGGCAAAAGCAAACGGATACGAACCCCTCTTTTGGCTGCATAAAACAATGCATTTAAAAATTCGCCATCTACAATAAAATACGGTGTAACAATATCAATGCTTTTCTTTGCCGTGTAAAGTAGATGCATGTAGGTCATCTTACTAATTGGCTCATTGTCACATGGATCGTCTCCTAAAACGACAAGGTAACCGTCTTTCTTGTCGTTTTTCTTAGCGGTTAAATAAGGTTTATAGGCAATCTCTTTTTTTCTTTGAGAAAGATGCCAAGACTCTAAAAAGAGAACGGTCAAACTGTTTACGGCCTCACCAGAGAAACGAAACAAATTATCTTTCCAATAGCCAAATCTTTCTTTTTTATTGATATATTCACTTGCTAAATTCATTCCTCCAGTATAACCATATTTCCCATCAATCACGATGATTTTACGATGATCACGATTGTTATAATGAGTAGAAATTAAAGGAACAATTGGCGAGAATACTAAACACTTAATCCCCTTCTCTTGCAAAAATTCAGGATAATTATGCGGTAAAAGCGTAAATGAACAGGTGCCATCATATAAAACTCGTACTTCGACACCCATGCGTGCTTTGGCAATTAAAATATCTAATATTTCTTGCCACATTTCATCATTGGCAATGATAAAGAACTCTAAAAAGATGAATTTTTGAGCTTCTTTTAGTTTGGCGAGCAAATCAGGATAAGCCTCTTCACCACAAGAAAAATATTCCATGTCTTCACCATAATAAACAGGAAAATGTCCAACTTTATACAGGTAATTGGCATGACTTAAAAAGGATTGATTTTCTTCCTTTAATTCTTCCATAATTTCTCTGTTTTGAGGTAAATAGGTATAGTTTTCTTTTTTACTTTTGTTTAATTTTTCTTGCATTGCTTTAACCGTTGGTTCAATTTTACAAAAAAGGAAAAAGAAACCGCCAACAACTGGTAAAGATAAGACTAAAATAATCCAAGCCGTTTTAAATTCACTTTGGATACTTGAATTGATAATATAGATGGTTAAACCTACTTGGAAAAGAGCAATACTGCCTACATAATAAAGCAGATATTTGTCAAAGAAAAAGAAAATGGCTCCGATAATGGCTGCTTGAAGTAAAACGGATAGCAAGGCCAGAGTAAAGCGACTAAAAAGAAGCTTAAAAGGTATAGCAACAATCTTACTTATCTTCTTTGTCATGACTACGAATTCCTATTAAAATGAGAATGTTTTGAATAATTAAGAAGGCCTCAGCAATAACTAGGAGACTTGCTAAATAAAGATTTAACTGAATGTTTTGAAAAGGATTAATGACAATAAATAAGCCAATAATCAAATTCATTAGGGCCATGACAAGGACATAAATCCAAGCATTTTTCGTTTTATTTTTCAAATACATAGCAAGTCCAATCCGACTAGCATTTTGAAATAGGATATAACCACCTAGTAATACCGTGATCATCTCACTTAATAATGCATTTTCAAAAAAAGCAATAATTCCAAAAGCAATCAATAAGATACCTTGATTCATATGTTTACTCAAAAGCTTCTCGCTCTCATTTAGACGAAAGTAAAATACTAAATCTAGTACACCAATAAATATGGCTCCATAACCAAAGATACTCACCGCGACAGAAATAAAGTTTTCTGGATTACGATACAAAACAATCGCAAAAATGATAATAAGTAAAGGAGCAATAAAGGATTCTTTTACGCTTTTCTTTACATTTGCTAAAATTGTTTTATCTTCTAAATACATAGCGAACACCTCTTACTAAGATTGTATCAGAATTTACTTAAACTCTCAATCTCTTTTTAGTAAATAGCGTTTTATTTGCAAACCTTTACCCAAAAATTAGAAACAATTTACTTATACAAACTATTTTATTTCGTTGATGATTTTATCCAAAGAGGAAAAATCAACGAAATTGACCTTTTTATTATACGTTTCAATCATTGCCCTATCTTCTGCCGTTTGGGCATCTTCCGGTAATCTTTTAACTGAATTATATAGTAATTTCAGCATTGTCTTATGAACAAAGTTTAATTTTGAATAATCTATCCCGCCTCTTACATGAAATATTGTTATGTTTTCAAAAATTTCTTTAGATATCTGACTCTTTAGATGATTCCGGATATTTGTTTTATTTTCTTCAATAGTCGGGTCTGCAAGACCAACTGTTACAAGAATAATTTTTTTATCTGATATATTCTTTATCTTTTTTAGTGTTTTTAAAAGTCCTAATACACCACCAGCGTATAATCCTCCTAAGTAAATAATATTATCATACTCATTTATTTGGGAAGTAACTTCTTTAAAAGACACCGCCTTTATATTCGTTCTTTTCGAAAGTTCTTCAGCATATTGTTTTGTAGTCCCATAGCAAGAACCATAAATTATAATTTTATTCATAGTTGGCCTCCTTATTTTT
Source organism: uncultured Bacilli bacterium (assembly GCA_944363675.1). GTDB lineage: Bacteria > Bacillota_I > Bacilli_A > RF39 > UBA660 > Ventrenecus. Next base: position 2,774 of record CALVUT010000072.1, read on the forward strand.
TACTTACTTTTTAAATACTAAAATTGCTTTTGCTGTTCCAGTAATGGACATAGTAACTAACTCATATCCTTTTTCTAACATTTCATTTGCTTTTTCTTCTATTTTTTGTGCCATATCATCTGCCTTTGGTGAATAACTAATCACAATCGTTTTATACATCCTTCCACCTCCTAACTTCATGAATAAATAATTATAATAATAGAATAATGAATGCTTCTTTCTAACAAAAGTATACCTAATATTTGAGAAAAAAGCACTAAGTTTTTTTCTTAGTACCTTCATCTTTATCCGGTCCTACATAAGTAAGACTATCCTCTCCCTCTTCTTGTGATGTATCAATCCCCATCCATTCTAAATATTCTTCTTCATGGCCAAAGATTAGTTTTTCTCTTTCTAACATTTCTTTGTAAAATTGGGCCTCACTTTGAGTTCTTTGATGAAATAATTCATTTCCCTCTTTAGTATAAAGATCGTTTTGTTTTAAATTATACCATTTATAATGACTAAGAGTTTTATCAGGAAATGTCCATTTATCAATGCTACTTTCTCCTCTAAATCCAGTAGAAGAAATGTATTCATTCTGAGGATATTTCACAGGATAATTTCCAAGATAACATGCAGAATTTATAGTTTCTCTACTCAAATTCATATAAGAAAAAGAATAGGAATAGATCAACCCATATTGATCTGGTATAGGTATTTCATAACCTGGGGCAATATATCTTTCTTCAAGAACCGGAGCATTAGCAGAACTAATAATATATTCAAGTTCATCTAACTCTTCTTGGGTTTTTGGAATTTCCTTTGTCTTAGTAAGTTTAACATAGAAAGACGCATAACCTTTTATATCCCAAACAAAATCACCATACTTACTTTTTGTTAGAATAAGATATTTGCCATTATACTCTGGATATTTATCACTTTTTATTTCTATAGCAAATGTATCTCCAATATCACATTTTTTTGATAATCTTTTATTTTTTGCTACCATATTATTCCTCCGTCAGTTATTTGATAAAAGCACTAAGAGTTTTTCTTAGTATCTCTCTTTTCTTTTATTACACTTCCCTTTAATATCTTTTCAAATCTTCTACAGATCAAATAGCAATCAACATCTGCCCATTCTGGTAATGGTACATATATTCTTTGTTCTTCTTCTATAAGAATTGCCATTAATCCATAGTTTTGATATCCCTCAACTGTTCTTCTTTTTAAATACTTGGATAACTCTTTGTTTTTCTTTTCTACTCTTATGAGAAAGATGATACAAAAACATCTTTCTTTTTGTTTAAGCTTCTTTTGAATATTCTCTCTTTGTGTAATTAGATAATCTGATGTTTCTTTAGTAAATTCAGGAATATCAAATTCAGCCCATAGATTAAATACATTTTTATGACCTTTAGCATAATACCATTTATATTGTTTCATGCCATATAATGTTGTATCAGTTAAAACATCAGGTATTACTTGATAATTCATCATGTTTAGTTTATCTTTAATACTTTGTTTCATTTGATGTTCATCTATTATTTTATAGGTATGAGGAGCTCTTGGTTTTTCTATATCTATAGTTATTTTGTTTTTATATTTATCAGCTAATATTATAGAGATATACATTAGGATGGTATTTGAAAAAAGAGCAAAAATAAGATATCCTGTATATTTTCCATAAGGTACAATAAGAAATATTATTCCAGACACAAAAGCTAAAATTGCAAACAATTTGATAGCATGTACAATCAAATTATAATAGTTCTTTTTTTTCTTCTTTTTCATTTTGCTTACTTCTTTCTATCAAAAGTATACCTGATGTTTAAGAAAAAAGCACTAAGATTTTTTCTTAGCGTCTTTCTTCATCATCTGGTCCTACATAAGTTAAAGAATCTTCTTTAGAAACCTCGTTTTCAATATCAATGCCTAATTTTTTTAATACTTCGTTGCCATTTGGTCCATCAATAGCGTCTCCTAATTTTTTTAAGTATTTTCTAAAATTCTCAAAATCTAACTGGCGAGCATAGATTTCTTTATTTCCTTCCTCTGTGTAACCAATAAATTGTTTTTGATTATATAAAATATAACCATGTAATAAATTATCTTCAAAATAAGTCCAATATGCTGAGCCTTGATTTCTTGTCCCTTTTGGAACATAAAATTCATTGGGAATATCTTTCAAAGAAAAATTTCCTAAATACTGCATTTTTTTGGTAAAGTTTTACGATCAATGTAAATAGTAAACGTATATTGATAGATATATCCATAAGAGTCAGGTTTTGTATTTTTAGCCTCTTCATATTCTTCTATTGCAAAATCATAAATATTATACCTGAGTATAATGTTTTCCAACTCATCTAGTTCTTGTTTGTCACAAGGAATTTCACCATTTTTAGTTATCTTAGCTCTAAAAAGTTTTGCCTTTTCCGCTTCAAATATTTCATTAAAATAATATGTTAATATCAAATATCTACCATTAAACTCTGGATGATCTACACTTTCTATTTGCCAAGCGAATGTATCTCCTGTTTTAAGTTCTTTAAATCTTCTTACCATTTATACCTCCGCCAATCATTTAATATAATAATGAATTTCTTTTTGAGTATTCATTCTAGCTATATCGAAATTACAAAATCCTTTATCTTCTTGATTATTCATATACTCTATATATTTATCATAATTAAGATTTAAATTTTGACTCTTAAAATATTCTTCGTAAAATTTAAATGTATATTCAGTATTTGTATCCATATGAATCTCTTCCGAAAATGTATCTATAACCGTTTTACAAGTGATTCCGGGAAACAACGTTTTTTCATAATATACAATAGTAGTAGCTGTTGGAATAATTTCAATGTTTGAAGTCACAACAAATCTTTCGCTTGTACTATTTGGAAAAACATAAATATCTCTAATAAATTCCGGAAAGACTGCATTATTTACAAATTCGCAAAAAACACCTCGACCTATTGTTATAAGTAGAAAGCAAGTTATGACAATATTAATTATTTTTAAAGTGATTCTGTTTTCTTTAAATATTGAACTCAAACGAACAAAAAACCAAATTATAATAAACCCTAATACTAAAATGTTGACACCTTCAATAGAAAAACCAATTTGCAAAGGGTAAAAATAGTAACGAGCTAACGCAAATATCACAAGAACTATATCTATGACATAATATAGCTTGTTTTGAAATGTATATTTATTTCTTTCCTTAGAATTTTTATTTTTCATTTATAACCTCAATTTGCCTAGCACTAGTATATTGCAAAATCAAATGTCATACACTATTTCTTTATTTTTGTTGCTTGTACATCCACAGTCATTGACTCATATTCACAATGTTCTTCTAATGATCTCTTTACATCAATATTATAATCGACAACCATACACTGAACATCAACATTAAAATATTCATTGATTCTTTTGCCGCCTAAAGCTTCCATAGTCTTCCAAGAAGCAGGATTGTCTAAATCAGCATCCATAAATACCTTATCAATTCCATAATCATTACAAACTTTAAGTCCTAAATATAAGTTTATTTTGTTATAGCCTTTTCCTCTTTCACTAGGTCTAATACTATAGCCAATATGTCCACCATATTTACTTAGTTTTTCATTCAAGGCAAGTCTTATATTAATCATACCAATAATCTTATTATCACTTTCTCTAATCAAAAAGAAAGTTTTGGCCGGAACATGTTCTTCACTAGGCACCCTTGTATAATCTTCTTCTAATTTTTCTAACCACCCGTCGTAGTTATCCAAATATCTATTCAACCCACCAACACCATTAATATCAGAACCATATTGATAAAATTCATTTATAAAAGCTATCGCTTCTTCTTTTCTTTCAATACCTGGTTTTTCAAAATAAAATCTTTCCATTTTAGTTCCCTCTTTCTAACAAAAGTATACCTGATATTTAAGAAAAAAGCACTAAGAGTTTTTCTTAATACCTCTCTTTTCTTTTATTACACTTCCCTTTAATATCTTTTCAAATCTTCTACGGATCAAATAACAATCAACATCTGCCCATTCTGGTAATGGTACATATATTCTTTGTTCTTCTTCTATAAGGATTGCCATTAATCCATAGTTTTGATATCCCTCAACTGTTCTTCTTTTTAAATACTTGGATAACTCTTTGTTTTTCTTTTCTACTCTTATGAGAAAGATGATGCAAAAACATCTTTCTTTTTGTTTAAGCTTCTTTTGAATATTCTCTCTTTGTGTAATTAAATAATCTGATGTTTCTTTAGTAAATTCAGGAATATCAAATTCAGCCCAAAGATTAAATACATTCTTATGACCTTTGGCATAATACCATTTATATTGTTCCATTCCATATAATGTTGTATCAGTTAAAACATCAGGTATTACTTGATAATTCATCATGTTTAGTTTATCTTTGATGTTTTGTTTCATTTGATATTCATCTATTATCTTATAGGTATGAGGGGCTTTTGGTTTTTCTATATCTATAGTAATTTTGTTTTTATATTTATCGGCTAGTATTATAGAGATATACATTAAGACAACACTAGACATAAATAGTGCCATAAATAGTCCTTCATATTTCTTTAATGCTTTGATGATTTCTAGATGACCTAATGCAAAAATAAATATAAAAAGATAACTTAAAGTAACAAAAAGTTTGATAGCATGTACAATTAAATTATAATAATTTCTTTTTTTCTTCTTTTTCATTATGCTTACTTCTTTCTAACAAAAGTATACCTGATGTTTAAGAAAAAAGCACTAAGATTTTTTCTTAGTACTTATTGGAAGCCATTTACCAATCCAAATTAATATTGAATCCTTGATGAGATACAGTTGATAGTTCATGAAGAGTTTTATTTTTCTCGTCATATATTAGAATTGATAACCTTTTTTCAGTCATTTTCACAAAAAAGTAGTTGTTCTCATTTGTACTTTCCGGAGGAAATGATTCTTTGAAAAGCACTTGGCCTTCACAATCCAAATTATTGTAATATACTTCAATAAGTTGGATAAGTTTTTCTTTATTATTTTGATCAATTTTTTTAAAAGAACTTAGATGTTTTTGAGTGAATTGTTTTCGAAATACTAATTGATTATACATAGGCAAGTCAGCATATCCGTCTCCGGGTAAAATATCGTTATACTCTATAGATTGTGGAATAGATACACCATAGTTTATTTTAAATACAATAGTATCTTCATGCAAATAATAAACTATAATCCCAATTACGGCTAATACAATGCTAATAATTAAAATCTTTTTCTTCTTTTTCATTTTGAATACTTCTTTCTATTAAAAGAGTGTCAGTCAAATATAGGCTCTTTTGTTACAGTCACATAATTACTATATGGCTCTAGTTCACCATGCAAAAAGATAACTTGTGATAAGCGATACAACGTTCTATTCTTTGTATCATAAATTAGTATAGACATACGATTCCCAGTTTGTTGAATATAAACAAAATTACCATCTTTGATAATATCAAAGGGAAAATTTTCCAAAATAACTTGCTTTTTTTCATCCGCCTCTCCGTTTATATAAATGTTCAGAATATTTGTCCATATTTCTGAATCACCTAAGATACATTGGAATTTTTTTAAATTTTTTGAGTTTAAATCTTCTTGAAATATTAGTACATCAAAATAGGAAGGATCTCGCCCATGTTCATTAAAATAGGATTGATAAACAATCGGATATGGTATAGAGATACCATAGTTTGCTTTAAAAAGAAATGGAACTGTAGATGTATAAGCCATTAAAAAGACGATTACAATAATGATTACTCCTATAATCCAAAACTTTTTCTTCAATTTAGTCACTCCCATTCTAAAAATTGTCTATTTAATTTTATATACAGCTCGAAAAGAAATATCCAGCATTTTAAATTCCTTTTTCTAATGATGTTATTTATATCATTTTACTAAATAATTAGATAAAATCTTTGATAGTCTCTTTCGCATTTGGTAGTATGGCCAATTTGATGAGTCACAATGAGGAATATATAATCTAGAATCTTTTTTTGTATAAATGGCCAACAAATAGTAATTTCTGTAATACTGACTAGTACGTTTTTTCAAATAATTTTGTAAATATTCATTTTCTTTGTCCACTGTTACAAAAAAGATTGTTTGAAATGATCCTCTTTTCTCTTTTAAAGTTCTTGTGATTTTTTGTTTTTGATGTAATAAATATTTAGTTATTTCTTTAGTAAATTCTGGAGCTGTAAAGAATACAATGATGTTTTTTTGAGGTTTATGATCTGGGTTTAACCAAATACTTCGTTTTTCGTTGTAATAAATATTTGTATTTTCTAATATATTAGAAATTCTTTCATAATTCATTTCAATTAGTTTTTGTTCAATATCAGATATTTTTATATCACTTAATATGTACTCACGTGGTTTTTTAGGTTTTTCAATGTAAGTTGTAATTTTATTTTCATATTTTTTTGTTAAATTAATAAATAAAATCATTAAAAGATAAGATGTAAATGCTAGACTTATAAATATCCAATCCCAAAAATCTGCAGAATACATTCCTGATAAAACAAATAGAAATCCACATATTAATCCAAAAATTGCAAAGAATTTAAATCCGTATACAAACAAATTATAATAATTGAATCTTTTCCTTTTCATTTTGAATACTTCTTTCTATCAAAAGTATACCTGATGTTTAAGAAAAAAGCACTAAGATTTTCTCTTAGTACCTTCATCTTTATCCGGTCCTACATAAGTAAGGCTATCTTCTTCCTCTTCTTGTGATGTATCAATTCCCATCCATGCTAAATATTCTTCTTCATGGCCAAAGATTAGTTTTTCTCTTTCTAACATTTCTTTGTAAAATTGAGCTTCACTTTGAGTTCTTTGATGAAATAATTCATTTCCTTCTTTAGTATAAAGATCGTCTTGTTTTAAATTATACAAATTATAGCAATCAATAATTTCATCAGGAAATGTCCATTTATTTATTCTCCCCTCTCCTCTAAATCCAGTAGAAGAAATGTATTCATTCTGAGGATATTTCACAGGATAATTCCCAAGATAACATGCAGAATTTATAGTTTCTCTACTCAAATTCATGTAAGAAAACGAATAAGAATAAATTAAGCCATATTGATCTGGTATAGGCATTTCATAACCTGGGGCAACATACCTTTCTTCAAGTACTGGAGCCTTAGCAGAACTAATAACATATTCAAGTTTATCTAACTCTTCTTGGGTTTTAGGAATTTCCTTTGTCTTAGTAAGTTTAATGTAAAAGGAAATTCTTTCTTTTATATCCCAAACAAAATCACCATACTTGCTTTTTGTTAGGATAAGATATTTGCCATTATACTCTGGATATTTATCACTTTTTATTTCTATAGCAAATGTATCTCCAATATCACACTTTTTTGATAATCTTTTATTTTTTGTTACCATATTATTCCTCCTACATAAGTCTCTTCATAATATTGCATAGCTTCATTACGATAATGTTCAAATTTTTTCCTATCTAACGGATTAATACCATTGATTTTGTTACAACCTAAATATCCAGAATTTAGCGTTTTATATTTTACAATCAACTCTTGCTCGCGCCATCGGGCTACACCATAAGGCAAATCCCTTTCTACCACATGCATTTCAAGATGTTTTCTATCCGGATTATTTTTATGGGCTGCTTCTCTTGCTTCCGCATTTGAAGTTCTTCCAACATAATCTACTCTTTCTTCCTTTTTATTATAAAGTATATAAACCGCATAGTTTTTTTCTTTTAAACTCGATCTTGATGAAGTAATTGTTTGTACGCCTTCTTTGATACTATCCAAGGTATTTGTTGCAAAATTTTCAATTGATCTAACAGCAGATTTAACCACTTGTGGATTTTGTGCTAAATATAAAGCTCCAGCAAATAGTAACGCACCTGCAGCTAGTATCTCTTTTCCAAATATTATTTCTAAAGCAAACTGGCCACTACTATCTTTCATATCAATCGGACGATTTAAAACATAAGCATATAAATTATATCCTGTATTTGTGTCATCTGTTCCAATGATTCCATCCGCATTAATAAATCTACCCCATTCTGGATTGTAATATCTGCTGTTTAAGTAGTATAGTTTTGTTTCTGAATCATAATAGTATGAACGATAACGATAAGGATTGATATAAGCAATATGGTTAGTATCAGTAATTTCTTCGCCACTTGCATTTGTAATTTTTAGTAGTTTGCCCCAAGCATCGTATTGATATTTAGCAATTAGTTCATAGTTGTTATTATAGATTCCAATAATGTCTTCTTGTAAGTTTTTTTGATAATAATAGGTTGTCCCATTATACATAAATCCTAATAAATTATTATTGTCATCTCGTAAATAATATATCACATTATTTCCACTTTTTTCAATTAATATAGCTCCGTTTTCTGTAAAGTATTCTGTTTCAACATTATTTACTGTTTTTTTCCGCCGAATGCCATCTTTATTGTAAAAATAATTCACATTTAAATTATCTGCTATTAATGATTTTAACTCTCTTCCGTTTTTCCAAGATAAAGTCATATTGCCAATAGAAATCGGATTTCCGATCTCATCATAAGTTATAGAAGTATCATTAAATTTAGTTAGTTGATCTTCCCAAGTTGTATTGTTATAAGTATATGTGTCTTCGTGTAGTAAATTTGAAGTGTTTAGTTCATATTCTTTCTTTGAAAGAATATTTCCGGATCCATCATAAGCATAGCGATAAGTTCTTTTTGTTTCATAATTGTGTTCACTCAGTAATTCATGAAAAGCATCATATTGATATTCATATAATAGACTGTGGTTTTTAAATACTTTTGATAAATTATAAACATCATCATAATAGTATTCATATAAATCGTCTTCTATTTTCATGCTTTTAAGAATTAATGATGTCTTGTTTCCATTTGTATAATAAGTATATTCTACTGGAAGTTGGTTGTTAATGTTTTTTGAAGTAAGTCTTCCTAAATAATCTCTTTGATAATTTAAGTTTATATCCCCAATGGTGACTTTCACAATTTCGTCGTCTTCATCGTACTCATATTCTGTTACAATCAAATTATTGAGACTTTTTTTTGTAACATTGCTATTGATATCATACTCATAATCAATACTATTTTTTCCTGTGAAATAGTCTTTTTGGTTATATAAATAACTAATTAGTCTGCCTGCAAAATCATAACTGTATTCATACGTTTCATTATTTGAAGTAATTTTGCTTAAATTATTCATATTATCGTAGTAATAACTGTAAATAGAATCATCTCTTGTGTTTGTTTTCAAACGATTAAATTCATCGTAAGTATAGGATATAAATGTATTGTTTCCATAATCAATACGAGTTAATCCACCATTGTTCTCATCATAGTTATTGGTTGCTAGAATTTGATTGTTTATTTTTGTTTGAAGACGATTTAGAAATTCATCATAGGTAAATGTATATTCTTTGTTATTGCTTGTAATTTTTTCTAGTAAGTTTTGAGTATTATATGCGTAAAGTATCTCTTTTTCATTTTTCTTAATTTTTGATATTTGCTCTTTTTGATTATATTCGTAATACGTAGTTGTTTGCGACGGATCTGTGATGGAATTTGTTAGACCAGTGATTTCATTAATATCATAAGTTGTCACTTTATCTAAGGCATCTATTGTTTTAGAGATAAATTTGCCGTTATTTTGATAAATAGCTTTAGATTCAATATATAATGGAGTCTCGGCGCTTTCAAGAAACAATTCTTGATCTGGATTATCCATAATATAATTTTCAATAATTAAACTATCATTTTCATCAAAACTAATACAGGCATCATAAGTTAGTTCTCCTGAATCATTAGCGTAAACTTTTTTGATTCGTAAAGTATAACTTCCGTTTTTATTTTCAATCAGTTCAAACAAGCTTGCTTCTTCTTTATTCTTAGTAAGAACGACCTTTTCACTAATGTTTTCACGATAGGCAAAATAATAAGGCATAAGATCTGTTTTTATATAATAGTAATTATCTTCATCACTTTCCAGTCGAAATTTACTTAGGTTACATTCAAAGTCTTTTAAAACAGGTATATTACCATGGAAATCAGAAAATAAATATTTGTCTGTTGCTTTTTTACGAATATAAAAGTATTCTTTTGTAAAATCCTTAATATTTTTAACATTTTTAATAATGGTTTGTATAGGATTTCCATTTTCATCATAGTAAAGACGATTGGCTATTCCTTTTGACGAAATTCCTTGTCTCAACTGTTCCGGATCATTATTATCATATTCAAATTGAAAATGGTTACCCTTAGGAGAAAAATTACTTACTAATTGATTGTTGGAATCATATTGAAATGTATTTGTAGAATTAGAGGTATCCGTAGCTGATATAAGATTACCATTTTCATCATAAGTATATGAACTACCGCCAAAATCTTTAACAAGGTAAAGGTTTGTAATATACAATTTATTCACATTAAATTGTGCCATAATACTTAATAGAATACTTGAGTAATCCTCTTCTGCCACGATAATTCGTTCAAAATATTGCCATTCAGTTGCATGACAGTTTAAACCGTATGTTGGTACACCATGAGGCACTTCGACTTTATAACTAAACCCTAGTAAAGCAATATTACCACTAGCCATTGTTCCTTCTCTTAACCCTTCGTTTTTATACCAGAAGGATAGACGATATGTATCTCCTTTTTTTCCTTCAATATTTAATCGTTTTGTTAAACTTTTACTTAATTTTGATTTACAATTCATTTGATATGCTTTTTGATTATTTGCTATTGTTACTACTGAATCATCGTTTACGACTTCTTCGCCAGATAAACTAAACACAGCACTTTCATATCCTTCCATACCATTGCTGAAATCTGAATTATTAATTAAATTAAAGTAATTTGCTACCTGACCGCTTTCAAATTGAAAGTCGTCCATATAAATCGTTGCGTTATTTACAGGAAAAACGTTTATATAATACGGCGTATTTGCTTCTAAATGGGCCGTCAAAAAATATCTTTGATATTCATCTGCTTTCAAATAATGTTTCGTTTCTGTTATACTTGCGGAAGAACTGTGCAAGCTTATTTCCATGGCGCTTGTGTGTTTGAAATAACCACTGAAGGTATAATATCCTGCTGTTTCTACCATTGGTAAAGGAATTTCTATTTCATAACCATTTGTCCGAACACACTTTTGACCACTTCTAGCGTTTGTAGTATCTATAACACCCACATTATAGATAATTGTACCCGTTTTGTTTTCAAAACTTGGATCTTCAAATAAATTTTTTACATATTTTGTTAAAGGAATATTTAAAGCTAATTTATTTTGAACATAAATATTTTCTGTTCCATAAGCATTTTTCAGTTCTAAGGATTCATCAAGATTTGTTACACTTATGGTATTTCCTTGTTCATTAAAAGCATAAGTCAAAATTTGATTTTTTTGATTGACTACTTTTGTTACAAGGAAAGAATAGAAAAATTCCAAACTATTTCCGGTTGTATCCTGAAGACTTTTTTCGGTTATTTTCTTCATTCGATAAGGGCTATTATTATAATAGTCAAATTCTGTTTTCAAGCCATTTTCATCTGTTATATTATCAATTAAATTTGATGAGTTGTAAGAAAATACGGTTGTACCTGTTTTGGTTATTAAATCGGTAATTTTTATAAGTGGTCTATTTAAGGTACTTGTCGTATAAGAACTTGTTGTTGTGATTTTTATTATTCCATACGAAATATTTATTGTTTCATTATTAGCATCAGTGATTTTAATCAAACGATTATTTTCGCCATATTCTAAATGAACTTCATTTTGATAAGTATCAACCATCTTAACCAGATAATAAGTATTCTCTTTTTTTCAAAGATTTTTTTATTTTTATAAGCATCCGTCATAACATATGTAGAATTATCCTTACTTATAGTAAGATTTAATCCATCTTCGTCTTGATATGTATGTTCATCTGACTGATAGAAATAATGCGTTGTACCATCGGCATCAATATAGGCCAAATATGGTTCTTCTCCTATTGTTATTTCCTCAATAGTTTGAGAAAAATTCCAACGATAACCTAAACCTAAACCTATATTTTTCTTTAAAACGGCATCGTTACTATTATAAATAAGATTTAAATTAACAGGGAATTTCCCGCCTATTGTTTGATTCACATGGAATACGGTTGTCAAATTTCCCGTTAAATTGTTTACGTATCCTTTGCCGTTTTGAAAATCGATTGTTTGATAAGTCATATAGTCTTCTAGTCCGTTAAAGTTTTTATAACGAATGATGAGGTATGGTTTTGGATCTTCTATATCATCATTAGTTTCCGTGATAGTATTGTTTTTAGAATAAAAAGTATGTTCACTATTTTCGCCGTATATTTCATCTTCTAATTTCAATAAAACACCATTGTTTGCTTCACCAGCATACCACTTTTTTACTATATTTGTGATATTAAATGAAGTTGTTTTTAAGTTATAGGTATTATTTGGCGCGTCATATTCTGTTTTATAAGCCTGAAAGTAATCTTCAATGTGCTCATTATATTTATTATGCATTGTATTCCATGTGGCACTTTCCTCATTCCATTCTGTATTGATCTGATGCGCTTCTAATGTTTGATGGGTGTAAATAGAATTTAAGGCAACAAAATCACTTACATGACTGACCAAAGATGCCGTAGCATCAAAGATTTCACATCCAGTACCTATAGTTGGCAATGCAAACTTTATTAATGATCTATATATTTTATTTGATTCATTTACTCCAACATGCAACGAATCTTCCAAATTGTAATTTTTATTTTCTTCTCCAGAATAAATATAAGTATCATAGACTGTTTTTTCTTCTGAATTTGTAATCGTTGGATCTATTATAAAAGGATATAGTTCTCGATTATGAAATATATTTGAGTCAAATTTAAAGGTTAAAACGTATCCCGATTCAGATTCCACTAAATTGTAACCGATATTGTACTTATTCTTTTGGCTATCCATCAATGTTGGTGGTTCTATTTTAGAAATAAACTTATCACCATCATATATAAAAATAGAGTTATTTTTCAAGATTAATTTCAAATCTGTTTCAATAATATATTTTATTTTGGGTAAATCTTCTGTTGGTTTATTTATCCATATAGTGTCCTTTATTTGATTGTTTTTTAAAGAATACTTTATGTCTATATCTTTTAAAATATCTTGATATGTTATTGAATACTTTTGAGTCAATAATTTAAAAGTTTGATTTGTATCCAGAAAAAATTTTAAATAATGATTATCCTTTTCTATTTTAAGCAATTCTTGATTTTTTTGTTTTGCAAAAGAAACAATAAATGCATTAGAACTCGTTTGATAACAAGAATCCAATTCTATTAATGAATTGTCGATTTCTTTATATTCACCATTTTCTAAATAATGAATATCATAATCATACATTTGCACCGTGAATGTGCCATCTTCATTTAGAAAATGTTTTTCTCTGGGTTTTCTAAGGGAAATAATTTCTTTCATAGAAATCACCTTATGCTACCCTTTTCCACATATACACTGTAATATATGGTGGTAAGTTATTATGTGCTTCTCCACTACCAAATCGGAAATCTAACACACCAATAGAAGATGCTCCAGAAGCTTGATTCATGGTTTTATAATTTCCTGCATTAACTGCTGACGAAGAGAAGACGCCTGTTGGTTGCCATAAGTTTGATCCAGTTTCCCCACCGTGAATTGCAATTTGTCCTCCTACTAAAGGCAGCTGAGCTTCAGTCAAGGTCTGCATTTTAGAACCACCAGCTTTTTGAACTGTGTTAAATTCTGTTTGAGATGTATCTACACCCACAATTGTTCTTCCTGATGCAAAGGCCTGCCAAGTACCACCAAATAATGTGCTTGGATTCACATTATTTACGCTCATATAAATAGAACCTATCGGATAAATTTGATCAAAGTCTATATCCGATGACGATTCATCTTGAACTTTAGTTGTAATGCTATTAACGACTAAGTTTCCATCACAATCTAAAGAAAAATTTCCTGTTGTCGAATCAAGACATTTTATCGTTAATTTATTAAAAATTGCATTGATAATATTTTCTTCAATTTCTGTAAAACAGTTTTTAAAGTATAGATCATCTAAAGTCAAAAACTTATCTTCATTGTTTAGACTATAGGTATAGGTATTTGCGAGAAAATACTTCATTAAATCACTATTTTTAGGATAAACAAGTTCAATTGAAGCGTTCTCATAGTTACATGAAATACTATTTTCTCCCTCAAATAGAATAATAGGCTGGTAATCTAGCTCTTCTATTGTTTCTTCTTCTAAAATATTTGTACTTGTGTTATAAAATACTAAACAGGTATTTGCACTGCTATGTAAAGCTGTAACAACTCCAAAGTCAGCTGGTAATATATACGAAGAAAATCCAGAAGTAGTCACTCCATCTGTATCTGAATCTTCTTCCCAATACAATATTGCATTATTTTTGGTTTCTACTAACTCATATCTTGTGGCCTTTAAAATACCATTGTCATAAATATCTTGGGCTTGAACTTTTATCTCATAATTGTTTGTTGTAATCAATGTTTCGTTTACAAGTGTTTTAATAGCACTTAATCCTTCAATTGTTCTAATAGTTTTGCCACTGAGATCGTCCCCAACATGAATTTCGCTTTCTACATGTTGAATACCAATTTTACGATTCACTTTAGCTTTTATAGACACTTTATTTCCTTCAAAACTTGGTTCAATAAGGAATACATCACTTACCGAATTTATTCGGTATAAAGGCGACGTCAACGGATACTTTATTTCTTTTATATCCTCTCCTTTTGAGACATAGACGATTAAATCATTTGTCTTTGGAATACTTGAGTTTTCATTTAACTCAATTTTTAGACCCAATAAGGGCGCTTTTAAAGAGTCGGTAACGTTAATAGTTCCCACTCCACTTTTTTGAAATTCATTTAAATTCATAAAAATTTTCTCCTTCTGAGATAGAGATATGCCAAAAAAAAGAAGATGACTGGATGTTCATCTTACTTTTTGATTAAATAATACTTTTTCTTGCCTCTTCTTAGAACGTTATAAGTACGAGTGCCATCTAAATGATAATCTTCCTCATTCACGATTTCTCCATTAATCGTAATGGCATTGCCAGATAAAAATTCTCTTGCTTCTCTTTTGGATGAGGCAACATGTTCATCAACTAAAAAATCTAACAAGTTTTTGTCTTGGTAAGCTAGAATTGGAACGCCTTTGAAAGCTGTTTCTATTTCTTTGTCTGTTAAAGAAGTTATTTTGCCAGTAAACAAGCATTCAGAGATTTCTAAGGCTCTTTCCCACTCTTCTTTACCATGTAAATCTGTAATAATTTCTTCAGCTAGACGTTTTTGAGCAATTCTTAGTTCTGGAGTTTCTTTTTGCTTTCTTTCAATGTCTTCAATTTCTTCTTTAGTTAGGAAGGTAAATACTTTTAAATAGTCAATAACAAGAGCGTCATCGGTATTTACTAGGTATTGATATAGTTCATAGGAACTTGTTTTTTCTTTGTCTAACCATAAAGCATTGCCTTCACTTTTGCCAAACTTTTTGCCGTTTTTATCGACAATTAAAGGCATGGTAAAACCGTAGGCTTCTTTTCCAGTTTTCTTCTTAATGAGTTCTATACCGGTTGTAATATTTCCCCATTGATCTGAGCCTTCTGCTTGTAAAACACAATTTTCGTGTTCAAATAAATGAAGAAAATCATAGCCTTGTAAAAGTGTATAAGAAAACTCAGCATATGTAATTCCGGTTTCTAATCTTCTTTTAATGATATCTTTATCTAGCATATAGTTTACGTTGATGTATTTACCAATATCTCGCAAGAAATCTAAGAGACTTACGTCTTTGGTCCAATCGTAATTGTTGACGATTTTGGCTTTGCCTTCAAAGATTTTATCTACTTGTGCTTTAATACCAGCTGCATTTTTTAAAACGGCTTCTTTGGAGATTATTTCTCTTTCGGCAGTTGGACGTGGGTCGCCAATTAGACCGGTTGACCCGCCAATCAATAAAATTGGATGATGGCCATAGTTACTTAATCTTTTGGCTGTCACTAAAGAACTGTAGTGTCCTAAGTGAAGGCTATCAGCTGAGGGGTCTGTTCCCCAATAAAAGGTTATTTTTTGATTATCTAAAATATCTTTTAAGTTTGGAGTGGATACGTCTTTAATTAATCCACGCCACATCAAATCTTCATATAATGTCATAATGTTATCCTCTTTTCTTTTTGTGTTTCTGATGCTAAAAGAATGTTGTGAATCCTATTTTCTAGGTCTTGTCTTACTCTTGGGTTGCGCATTTTTTTTAAATAATTTTGATA
Source organism: uncultured Bacilli bacterium (assembly GCA_944363675.1). GTDB lineage: Bacteria > Bacillota_I > Bacilli_A > RF39 > UBA660 > Ventrenecus. Next base: position 19,135 of record CALVUT010000072.1, read on the forward strand.
GTCTTTTAAAGGAACTTTTAGAAATTTGTCTTCCTCTAAAGCAAATAAGGGCAAGTCTAAATCTTTTGCATCTTTGGTATGTATTTTGGGAATAGAGGTATTTGTAATACACTCTACAAAGCAGTTGGAAAGTTCATCATAGGTACAGTAAAGATGATCAAAAGACTGGATAGTCCCCTCTTCTGTCATAGTTTTTACGGGTACGTTATAAATATCCGTTTGATTCATAATATCCTCACTTTCTTTTTTTAATGAAAAAAATTCTATGACCTAGGGACGAGCAATATGCCCGTGGTACCACCCTATTTCATAGAATTAACTACCTCTTTCTGTAACGCCGATAAGCGATTTGACTCCGTTGGTTGTAAGGCAACATCTTCATCAACATCTTCATTGTATCAGATTCATTTTTGTTTGGCAAGTAGTGATTTCATCTTTATGGAAGGAATTTTCAGTGGAGTATTTGATTGCTCTGATAGTAATCCTAGCATTACTTGTGAAATTTTTTGACCACAAAAACTAAAAAAAGACACCTACTCATTACTGAATAGGTGCTCTTCACTCGAAACATAGAAACATAAGGTGGAGATAAGCACTTAACAGCTAATGTATCTCTTTTTTATGTCCTAAAATATATTATGCAACAAAAAACATAATACATATAGCATACAGAAAGACAAACAGATTGCTTTCTATAGTCCTTATAACATTTTTTGGATGATTTTCAATATAAAGATAATTAATACAAAAAATATTAGCTTGTATACTACTAAAAACTCTTAAAAAGTCAAATGTAAAACAATTGTAAATAGGCTTGAATTGTTTTGACTCACGCCGTCACTTGCAAATAAATAAGCATAGTTTAGGTATATCTTATGTCCTTTCTTTGCGTAACTCAGATTTCCTCTTTATCAATTGCCACTTTTCAATTTTGCTTTCATCTCGTCATACAAACGGTATAAATATTGAACATGATTTTCTAAAAAGAAATAATGCAAGATGTAGAAAATTAAAAAGATAATGAAGCTTGCAAAGGGAATTAAGAAGACATAAGAGATCATGCCCAAACATAGAAAAATTACTGTAAAAATAGCAAAAGCAATGGTGACAAGTAAATGAATTAGTCGTTCATGTTGAAAGTATGTGATTTTGAGTTTTAACTCTTCTAGATCTTCATTGGTCACTTTTCCTTTTAATTTTGTTAAAACTTCTTCGGTATATTCTTCTATATATTTTCTCATATTTTTTTCCTCCTTTTATTATTGAGATTGATTAGAAGTGTAATTCCTACGCCAAGGAAAACAAATAACCAGATTTCTTTGGCCAAGATATTACATAGATAGTTGATAAAAACTTTTATAATTGCAATTTCGCTCATAAAGTAGTCTTTTAAAATGGTGCCAATTAAGACTTCTACAACAAGCAAAATAGCGACATATAAAGTAATACTCCGTTTAATATAGTGTTCATCTGTTTTTGCTACGCGGGTAAATAAAATTAGTAAGCCAAGGAATAGAAGTGATCCTAGACTAACTAAAATAAAGATGGTTTTATTTTGCATGATACGAATAAGAATTTTTAAGTTTTCTAAAGAAGTAAGCCCCACTTTTTGAATAACTTCGTTTATGGTCGGTAAAGCATCTTGTAAATCTTCCATGTAAATATTAGCATAGTTTAAGATTTCGCTTTGTTTGGCTTCAGTTAGTTCTTCACCCAGGGTTTGCTCAATAACAGGAAAGTTACTTTCTAAAAGAGAAAGAATTCCTTCAGAGGTCACTTTTGGTTGTTCATAATCGTATATATAAGATAAAACAGCATTATAAATATATGTAGCTAGAAATTCTTTGGTGGGTTCACTGTTTAGAATGGGAATGATGGTTTCTTCAGGAATTTGAATTTGGGAAAGTCCTGCAGTTAAGTCTTTATAAAAGGAACTCTCTTCACCAGATTGAGTCCGGAGTAAAAAGCTAATGTCGTTATCTTTGAGGTAGTTTAGAAATTGTTCTTCTTGTAAATTGTACTTTAACAATCCTGAAATCGTAATATAAAGAAGTCCAAGAGTTAGACTTAAGCTAACTAGGCTTAAAAAGATTTTTCTTACCATACCAACATATCCTCATCGTTATAAACTCTATAGATTCCTATAGCTTGTCTTCCCATTGAATTGTAACTTTTTTCTAAGGTTTCTTTTGGGACTTGCACGGTGCTTTCTGGCTTTAAGGGATCATTAATATAAAAATTATCTTTGTCTACTCCAACAACTAAGACGGCATGCGCATTTTTAGGATAAGTATAGGTTTTAGCTCCATCATAACTTTGCCATTCATAGATTTCTGTTGCTTCTTCGTAATCTATTGTTGTCCAGATCACTACAGGTAACTCAAAGATCAAGTTTTCTAAACTTGTACTTGATAAATCTATTACAGAAAAGCCAGTCTGAGACTTCAATACGTTTTGAATAGAATTAAATAAAACTGGAGCAAAAGTTCCCCATCCACGGTAAGGATCCTTAGGATCACCAGCGTAAACTTGGGACGGGTCTGGGCCGTAACGAATGCCATCTTTTTCATAAACTTCTTCCATCGGCAAGTAGTTATTAATATACTCTTCTATCGAAATATCTACGCCGTAATAATTTAAAAGCATTACAGCACTTACAGCTTCACACCCATTAGGATAATCGGGTAACTGAGCTAACCGATTCGCTTCTAAAGTAAAGGTGACATTTTGATAATAATTTCTTTCATTATTGTATGCTTCTTGATATTCAGGGTGATAAGTAAACCATCTTTGATAAAAAAGTTTTTCTTCTTGTTCGGCTTTCATGGCATTTCGGGTAAGAATAAGTTGACTAGTAAAATAATCATCGGACAAAGATGGAACGATCGTATTTTTTACTTTTTCTTGTTCACTTAAATATTTATGAAATGTATAGCCCCATAGAAATAGAAGACTCAAACAAAGCAGGATTAAGATCATAATGAGTCTATTTTTCTTTTTTAGTTTCTGATACATTTTTGCATCACCTATGTTAATTGTAGCACAAAAGAAGAAAGCTTGACTATGGTTTTCTTCTAAAAGTCAAAAAAAGAAGCTTTTTAGACAGCTTCTTCTTGGCTTAGAATTTGATATAAATTTACAATGAGTTCGATTGTTTTTTCAACACCTATTTTACCGGTGTCTATACATAAATCATAATGATCTTTGTCTTTCCAATTTTCATTAGGATTTAAGAACTCATAGTATTCTTCTCGTTGTTTATCAATTTTCTTTAACT
>CALVUT010000073.1 GCA_944363675.1 uncultured Bacilli bacterium
ATCATTTTTGATCTTCAAGTCCTTTTCTGTATTTCTTTGATAGTAAATCTACCTTCTCGCCTGTTTCTAAAACAAAATAGCCTTGACTGTAATTTAATTCCACGACTTTTTCTTTATTTACAATACAACTTTTATGTGTTTGAACAAAACGGTTATCTAACATATTTAGTATTTCCGTCAGAGTCATTCCTATTTTAAATTCCACTTCATTTTCAGTATGAATGACTACTTTTCTATCTTCCTTATCTCTAGTGATATAAAGTATGTTTTTCATATAAATTTCTACATTTACATTTCTACCTGTTAATTTTAATAGTTTTTTATCAAATTTCTTTTCGTAGATTACTTTTAAATCCTTTTTCAATCTTTCATCAAAATTTTGAAACTTTTCAATAAAATCAAAAACTTCTAAAATACTTCGATGAACACTTTCAAACATTTTATCGTGTGTTGTCACAAAAATGATCTCACTATCCCAATCTTTTTCTCTAATTTTTTTAGCTATTTCTAGTCCACTTATACTATGCTCTAATTCAATATCCATAATATAGACTTTACGATATGAACAATTATTAATTTCATTTTGCAAACTTTCATCATATTTTTTAAAATATTTTATTTCAATATCACAATTATTTTCAAATGAAAATTCTCTAATAATTTCCTTTATACTTTTTTGATCTTTTAATTCATCTTCTACAACAATTACTTGCATATTTTACCCTCTCCTAATACGTTTACTATTAGCAATTATATCATAAAACCACATAAAAAATAAATACCTTTTTTAAGGTATATATTTTTCTAAAAGAATTGTTCTATGGTTTTGATAATAAAAACAGCGATGTGAGTTTAATTTTTTTATTAAAATTGTTAGCTTTGGGTTACTTCCTAAAAAATATATTGTTGTATTTTTATAATTTTTTTGGATGTTTTTTATTGCTTCTTCTATATTCACATAAATATTTAATGGATAAAATCTTTTTATTGCTATGCCTTTGTGCTGATAGTAGACGGTTATATAGTTTATATGTACATTTAATATCAATTGATTATTTTTTTTATCGTATAAACTTAATTCCTTTTTATATTTAATGTTTTTTATTCCTAAATTATTCAAAATCACGGTTAATATTTCTCTATCTACTTCTTCATAGAATAAGGGCAATAAAATTGCTATGGGTTTTGACTGAAATAATGTTACCCATTTTTCTTGTTTTATTAATTTACCTAAATATTCTTCAAATATTGGAATATTTTTTATTTTTCCATATTCCATAGCTTTTTTCGGCATAATAAATTCTTTTATTTCTTCTTTTTCTTTATATTGAATGATGTTTTCAAATAAATATATTGCTATCATATTTTAAAAAAATCCCTTTTGGGATTATTTTAATTCATCTAATGTTTTTTCGTAGAATTCATTAGGATTTGTTAATACACCATCAATATATACTTCAAAAAGAAGAGTTTGCTCTTTGGCAGTTTCTAATTTTGATGTTCCTGAAGTTGCAATTAATTGATCTTTGGTTACTCTATCGCCTACATTGACTTTTGTGTCTCCTAAAGTGTAGTAAACGGTTGTAACTTTAGAATTGTGTTCAATAGTTAAGACTGTTCCCAAAATTTCATCTGTTTTAATATCTTTAACTGTTCCATCCATTGGAGAAACAACATCAAAGATTTCATCTGATTCATACAATACACCTGTGTTAGGCATATACGTATTTTCATAGTAAATTAAAGCATTTTCTTGATTTTCATTGGACTCATCTTTGTTATAAAAACTTTTAGCTACAGTAACATTTGCACTAGTATAAGGCATGCTTACTTTTTCACTTACAGGTTCTTCATTTGTGGTTGGAGAAGTTTGGTCACTTTCATCAAAAACACTCATCGAATAATTATAGTTTTCATCTGATTCTACTTTTTTATCTAATAAGTTTTTTGATAAAAAGGTTACTCCTATCGCCATTAATCCAATGATAAATAAATATAATGTGGGTAAAACATATCCTTTTAATTTTCTTTTTTTCATTCTCTTCCTCCTAAGCTTATTGTGGAGGATTGTTTATTTTTTATACATAAATATTTTTAATTTCTGTATTTTGATAGTAATGATTTAATATTTCATTATAAGTATAGCCTTCTTTGGCCATTCCATTTGCTCCATATTGACTCATGCCTACGCCATGACCATAACCTTTGGTTGTGATTGTAACGTCATTTTCATTTAGTGTAATAGTAAAATCTGTTGATCTTAAACCTAGTTTTGTTCTTATTTCAGTCCCTTTGAAAGTTTTATCATTAATCGTTATGGAATTCACACGATTTGTACTACTTCTTTCAATATTAGAAATTATAATTTGATCACAGGTTATTCCTAGACTATTACAAAATTCTTCTTTTGTGAAAGTTGCCGTATATTCGAAGTTAGCAAGAGACTCGTTGTCCCATGATGAGTCTACGCTATTTAAGTATGGTAAATCTTCTACAAAAACTAGTTCGGAATTTTCTGTATAACCGTTACTCATTGAAAAATAAAATGCATTGATAGTTTCATTATTATAGGTGATAATTTCTCCTTGAGTTGCTTTTACTGCATCTCTGACTTTCAAATAGTTTGGAAAAAAGGTTAATCCCCAAGAAGATAAAAGTTCTCGGTTGCTTTTGTAGGCTTGGTCCTTTGTACCTATAATTAAATCATAATCTAAATTGCGTGTTTCTTTTTTGTACATAGCATAGGTTCTCGCTGCCACTGCTTGAGCCTTTAGAGCTTCTATTTCAAAGGATGCCGGCATTTCAGCGGATACGACTCCAACAATATAATCTTCTAAATTTATTTCTGTAATAGAGCCATCACTTTCATTTAATAAACGCACCGTTATAGGCTCTGTATCTTCAGGTGGTTCTATTGGAATCATATAGTCATTTTTCTCAGCATAGATAAGTACGGCTCCTAGAATAATTGTTAGTATGATGACAATAGTTAATAGAATTTTGTTTTTCATTTCATAGTCTCCTTAGAGAAATTCATAGATAAAATTCGTCACAATATATCCCATGACTAGACTTAATAAAACGACTAAAATACGAGCTTCCCAATATCTATTTTCTTTTAGAATTTTATTGAAATTTACTCCCGATAAAGCAAAGGCTGAAAGCATTGAAAAGAAAATATAGACATATAATTTATAGTTCATTATATTCTCCTTGTTCATATTTTATGATTTTTTTTATACGATTTAGATGTCTTTCTTCGGTTGGATAAGGTGTGTCTATAAAAGTATGCACGATAGCCATTGCTTTATTTATAGGGAGACTTCCTAAAGCAATGACGTTTGCTCCGTTGTGATTTTTGGCATGATGTGCATCTTCTTCATTTATTACTCTTGCACACCGAATGCCTTTTACTTTGTTAGCAGCAATGGATACGCCTATGCCATTGCCACATAAAAGAATGCCTAAGTTTTCTGGACTTTTTTGAACGTTTTGGCAGACATCAAAGGCAAAATCAGGATAATCATCGGTTGGGGTTGTTGGAATACTGGTATATTCGATGTCTTTATTTTCTTGTTTAAGTTGTTCATAGATTTGGTGAGCAAGATTAGCTCCACGGTGATCTGCACCAATAAATATTTTCATAATTTCCTTCTTTCTTTTTCTATTATAAACGTTTTTTTATTTGTTGAAAACCAAAATTATTGACGGTTATCGTCAGGCTTTTGTATAATTAACTTGAAATCGAGTTTGAATCGGTTTCTTGAAAGGATTTTAATATGTTAGAAATAAAAGATATTTGCTTTGAAAGAGATCATAAAAAAATACTTGACCATATTAGTTTGTCTCTTGAAGAAGAAAAATTCTATGTTATTACTGGACCAAACGGTTCAGGCAAAAGTACGTTAGCTAAAATCATTATGGGTATCGTAAAACCTGATTCTGGACAAATCCTTTGGAACGGTGAAGATATTACTTCGCTTGGCGTGGATGAACGAGCAAAGAAAGGTATTTCATTTGCTTTTCAACAACCTGTACGATTTAAAGGAATTACTGTTTTTGATTTATTAAATATCGCAACGGGTAAAAAGTTAAATAAAAAAGAAGCATGTACTATTTTATCTAAAGTTGGTTTATGCGCACTGGAATATGTTGATCGCGAAATCAATGCTTCATTATCTGGTGGTGAATTAAAAAGAATTGAAATTGCGACAGTAATTGCTAGAAATCCTAAAATGGCCATTTTTGATGAACCGGAGGCCGGAATTGATTTGTGGAGTTTTCAAAATTTAACCGAAGTTTTTAAAGACTTAGAAAAAGAAAGTCAGGGAATTACTTTAGTGATTTCTCATCAGGAACGAATTTTAAAAATTGCTGATCAAATTATTTTGTTAGAACAAGGAAAAGTAAAACAGGCAGGTTCTAAAGAAGACATGTTAAAGCTTATTTTACAAGAGCCAAAATGTTGTCAAAGAAAGGAGTCAGAACATGAATGATACGGATAAAAGACTACTCAATGAAATAAGTGATTCTGAAACACAAAAAGTTGATGCTTATAATATTCGAAAAAATGGCAAAAGCATCGATCGTAAAAGTAATCCTTTTGTACAAATCTTACCTAAAAAAGATAACCAGGGTATAGATATTTATGTTAAAGAAAATACTTTATTAAGTGTTGTTCATATCCCTGTAATTCTTACTGAAAGCGGTTTAACTGATGTTGTTTATAATGATTTTCATGTTGGCAAAAATGCTAACGTAATTATTTTAGCGGGATGTGGTGTGCATAATGATGCACATAAAGATACCGAACATGATGGAATTCATCGCTTTTACTTAGAAGAAAATGCTAAAGTCAAGTATATTGAAAAACATTATGGTGAAGGTTCAGGTAAAGGTAAAAAGATCTTGAATCCTGTGACAGAGATATATATGAAAAGTGGTTCTAGTATGACTATGGATACGACACAGATTAAAGGTGTTGATACTACTGAACGAAAAACAATAGGTGTTTTAGAGAGTAATACAACCTTAGTTATTAACGAAAAGATTTTAACGGAAGGACATCAGAAAGCTAAAACTATTTTTCAGGTTGATTTAAATGGGGATAATGCTAGCACTCATGTAACTAGTCGAAGTGTGGCGACAGAAAATTCTTATCAAGAATTTATATCGGATATTACTGGTAATGCTGCTAGTTATGCACATGTGGAATGTGATGCGATTATAAAAGAAAATGGTCAAGTAAAGGCCATTCCGAAAATTTATGCCAAAAACCCTGACGCTAATCTTATTCATGAAGCAGCGATTGGAAAAATTGCTGGGGAACAATTGATGAAACTTATGAGTTTAGGATTAAATGAAAAAGAAGCGGAAGATGTCATTATTAAAGGTTTTTTGAAATAGAACTTGATGAATCTGAATTTTATATTTTTTCAAATTGAGGGAGAATTCCTTCTTTTTTATTGCGATGAGATGGTAAAGCATATAAGTCATGTCCTGGAAATTCATTTGCTTCAATTAAAAAAATTTTGTTGGACCTATGCAAACATCAAAGCCAATGTAGACTATTTCTTTAATTACTTTGCTTGCTTCTACACACATTTTTTTAGCTTCTTACCAGCGAGGTATTTGCAAGCCTAAAATTTTTTGATCGGTAAGAGGAGGGTGTGCATAAGTGCTGCCATCTTTCTTAACAGCTGGAAACTCAATAGCTCCTATTTCAATATTTATGGGAGCAAGCAGGCTATCATGATTAAAATTGTCTACAATATTTTGATGATCTCCTACACGAATAAAAGCAGCAGTTACTTTTTCCCAGAAATTAGACTACTCTGATTTTGTGAATGAAATACGGAAAAAAAGTTTAAAAAAAAAGAAGATTTATTTTTCTTCTTTATTCATATTATATTTACGATTAAACTTTTCAATCTTTCCAGTTTTCACTGTATTTCCTTGTTTACCTGTATAGAATGGATGACACTCTGAGCAAACTTCAACTTCGATATTATCTTTTGTTGATTTTGTTTTAAAAGTTGCTCCACAAGCACATTTTACAGTAACTTCTTTCATTTCTGGATGAATATTTCTCATAATATACACTCCTTCCGCCATATCTATCTTTAGATATAGTAATTTCTGTCTTTTGTATTATATCATAAAATTTGAAGCTTGCAAGTAAAAAATGATTACTTTAACGAATAAGTGCTTGAAATTCTCTTTTGAGGGTTAATTCGTCTTTGTCTTCAGTTTTCATTAAATAATATAATTTTAAAGCCTCTTTTGCTCGGGCAATCGCGACTGGTGACTTTATATTACAATAATCTTGAACAGTTATGTTACACAAACTATGATAAATGTTCATAAGTTGTTTTTTAGTTTCTTCATTTACTTGCCATTGGGCCAACATACCTCCCATGATTAATAGATGCATTTTAGCTAACTCTTCGACACTTTGTTTTAAAGAATCGTTTAAATCTAAATGTGAACATCGCTCTTTTAAGGCTTTGACCACATCTAAGATATCTAAAATCTTTGCGTTTGGTACATAAGTTGTCCGCATGATCCCATTTGTTTCTCTGTATTTATAACAAGCTGAATTTACTTCCAAAACATGGGGTGCTTTTATTAAAAGGGGATAGCTAAAAGCAATATCTTCATATTTTCTTCCTTTTAAAAAAGTTTCATTTTCAATAAAATCATGTTGCCACAATCGGGTACAACAACTTGGATTTTGAATGAGCAGATGATTTGAATTTTGAGCATATGAAAAATATGTTTTTTTAGTAACTGGGGAAGGTTTTAACTGATTATAATTTTCATCTACCAAAGACAAATTTCCTGATACTATTGGAACTTTGTAAGCTTTGGCTAAATAGTAGTAATCTAACAACATGTTTGGAGTGATCATATCATCCGCATCAACAAAACTGATATATTCTCCTTGAGCTTTCGACATTCCTAAATTTCGACCGGCTGACAATCCATAGCTATCTTCTAAAAAGAATATTCTTATAGGAATATCTATAGACTTTTGACTAATATTTTTTACGATTGAAACAGTTTTATCCGTACTATGGTCATCTATAAAAAGAATCTCAATGTCTTTAAATTGGCTAGATAAGACTGACTTTAAACAATAATCTATATATTTTTCTTCGTTTTTGGCAACAATGATCACACTTACTTTTGGCATAGCACACCTCTTTGAGGTTATACTCTACCACAAAAAATAAATTTGTAAAGTTTTTTATAAAAAGGATTGAATTTGTTCACTTATGTATCGATGTCCTTTATAATTTAAGTAATAGCTATTTGAATCAAAAAAATATTCTTGATTTTCTGAAATATTTTCTATATCTATATATGTCACCTGATGTTTAGCACATAATTCCTTTAATCTTTGATTTATTTCGCGAACTTTTTCCTTATTCAATGAAGATGTAGGATAAAGACCTATTAAAAAAATAGCTTTATTATTATAAATACGTATTACAGTTAAAATTTTATCTATGTTTTCTAAATATTGATCAATCTGTTTTGATTTTAAATTTTTTTGATTCAATTCATCCATACCAATGGCTATTGTAAGAATTTTTGCTTCTGCAATAGCTTGTTGAATTTTTGTATTTGTACTTTCTAAAGTATAGTTATTACTGATTTTTGTTTTTAATGTTTCAGTCGTTTCTCCTTTTCTAGAAAATTCTGTAATATATTCTTCTACTGTTTGATTTTCTTCATAATAGTCTCGAAGATAGTCATTAAAACTATATCCGGTAACATCGTAAGCTGTCTCGCCAGTGGAAATTCCGTCTCCTAGTGTAACAATATTTATTTTTTCGTGATATACGTGTTTGTATATAAAAAAAGTTAAGAAAGATGCAACAATGATCGTTAAAATTATTTTCTTTTTCAAGTAAAATCACCTAATTCATTTTATGATAAAAAAAAGAAGACATTCTCATCTTAAGATTAGATATTCTTCTTTTCTATAAATCATAAGATTTCTTCACTCCTCAATAATTTTTATATCTGCTCCAACAGCGGTTAATTTTTCAATAATGTGTTCATAACCTCTTAAAATGTATTCAATATTGGATATTTTTGTTGTTCCTTCTGCAAGTAATCCGGCAATAACCAAAGATGCTCCGGCTCTTAAATCACTAGCGACGACATCTGTACCGTATAATGGGGTTTTTCCTTTGATAAAGGCTGTTTGATTATTTACTTCTATATTTGCACCCATTTGGTTTAAATATTCAACTTGTCCCATTCGATTTGTATAAATTGTTTCCTCTAAAACACTTTGGCCATCGCATTGTGTCATTAAAACGCTGATGGGTTGAGCTAAATCCGTTGGAAATCCAGGAAAAATTAATGTTGTAATGTTAAATGGTTGAAAATGATCGGGACGAGAAAGAATAATTTTATTTTTTTTGAAATCCATATTAACTCCCACTTCTTGTAATTTAGAAATTAGGGACGTTAAATGTTCTTTTATGACATTTTCAATTATTAATTCTTTGCCTAATAAAGCACCTATAATAATATACGTTCCGGCTTCAATACGATCCGGGATTACTTCGATAATTGCTTTATGTAAGTATTCAACCCCTTCAATGGTAATTTTACTTGTTCCAGCCCCTTTTATTTTAGCCCCCATATTATTTAAGTACGTAGCAATATTGACGATTTCTGGCTCTTTTGCCGCATTATTAATAATCGTTGTTCCTTTAGCTTTGACTGCAGCAAGCATAATGTTAATCGTTGCTCCAACACTAGCAAAATCTAAATAAATCCGCGCGCCTTTTAGTTCTTCAGCATGAATAATATATCTATCTTCTTCTTCCGTTACGGTTGCCCCTAATGCTTCAAATCCTTTTAAGTGAAAGTCAATTTTACGATTGCCAATCTTGCATCCTCCGGGAAAATACATTTCTACATGTTTTAGTTTTCCCAGTAAGGCTCCCATAAAGTAATAGCTGGCCCGAAGTTTGCTCGATAATTCTTCAGGAATTACAGTATTTATTAAATTTTGAGCATTTATATGCATTGTATCTTTTGTAGTTTTTACTTCACCATTTAAAAGTTTTATTATATCAACCAAGGCATCACGGTCAGATATTTCTGGAACATTGTAAATTGTTGTTTCTTCATCACATAAAATAGATGCTGGTATTAAAGCTACCACACTATTTTTGGCTCCTGAAATGGGAATAGTGCCCGAAAGTTTTTTTCCACCGTTTATGATAATTTTTTTCATTTGGATCACATCCTTTAAATTAAGTCTTTTATACTATATCAAAGATTTTCTTATTTTTAAAGATTTTTTCTCCTTTATTTACAGATATGGAAGATGGCTAAAGATACTAGAAGAAATAAACCAAAATAGGTAGCTTTTTTGCCTAATTTTTGAGAAGCAAAGCGGCCAATTAATAAACCTAACAGAGTGAAGAAAAAACTTATAATTGAGAAAACAAACATAGCCATAATCTTATTTTGGGTTATAGCCGTTAAACCTAATCCCGTCGAAAAGGCATCTATGGACACGCCAAAAGCAAAGAGAAAAATGCCAAAAAAGGAAAGATCTATTGTTGTTGTTTCTTCTTTTTTTAATATTTCAATAAGAAGATTTGCAGCAATAAAAAGCAAGATACACCCTAAAAACAGGTTACTATTTAATTCAAAAAATGTTACGATTTGGTCACCTATTAGATCGCCTAAGAAAGGCATGAGAAAATGCATAATACCTACTGCAAAACTTATTGTCAATATTTTTTTACGCGTTAAGTTATATGTTCCTACGCCTAGAGATAACGAAAATGTATCCATGCTTAAAGCTATGGCAATGAGTAGGATATTTAAAAGTTCTTTCATATTGTTCTCCTGGTAAAATATATGAAAGAAAGTATTTTTTATCACTAAAAAAGGTTAGGCTGAGCTAACCGGTATATTTATCTAAAATTTCTTTGACATAAAAGGTATAGTGGATCTTTTCAGTGCCTTCTTCTTTGGCTTCTAATAAGCATAGAGGTGGAAACATAACACACCACCAGTTATCTCCAGCGCCACTTCCTAAAGTTATTACTAGGGATTCATAGTCCCCACTTGGGTATGTTACCCCTTTATACTCTTTTTCGGGAAAGTAATTTAAGCCAAAATTAATTTGATAATCCGTTGTATATTGATTGATAATTTCTTTGATGTTTTCTAAATTATTTTCAATAATACTCTCTGCTTCTTTGCTTGATTTAGCTTGGCTTACTAGAGCGTTTAATTCTTTTTCTACGGCTGATTTTATTTCCATTTTTTCATTTTGATCTTCTAAAGTATTTGAATTGGCAATTACGCGAAAACGGATGGCATAATCTGGAATTAAAATTTCTTCTTTGTTGATAAAACCATAAATTAAAAATAAAATAAAGAGAATAGGTATTATTTTTTTCATTTTGATCACCTATATCTCTTATGGAGATTTTTTTTCTTTTTTATTCAAAAGTTAAAAATACATATCTATCTCGATTCATTAAATCTTTTTCAATATATAAATTATAATCGTCTAGGTATTTTTGCGCAAAGCTTTCAACGGCTGTTTTTTGAGTCATGCCTATTTCAAAAGCTACTAGCCGTGGTTTGGAAGTTAATTTACTAATTTTTTCTATTATTTTTTCATAAAAATATAGTCCTTGATTTTGAGCAAATAAAGCATTTTGAGGTTCATACTTTGTTTCTGGTCCTACTGGTTCTTTTTCACTCACATAAGGCGGATTACTAACGATCACATTGAATCCGGCATAATCAAAAGTGACCATATCAGCAACTTTAAATTCTATTTTCGTATCGTTTAGGAGAGCATTTTGTTTAGCTAATGTAATGGCATTTGCTGAAATATCTACTCCTGTTACTTCACAGTCAATATTCTTTTTTAAAGCTATAGATATACATCCACTTCCCGTTCCTAAATCTAGAATACTCGGTTTATCTAGATTCATTATTTTTATTTTTTCTATAATTTTTTCCACAAGAAGTTCGGTTTCAAAACGAGGAATAAGTACTCTTTCGTCAACATTTATGGTGGTATTTAAAAACTCAACATCGCCAATTAAGTATTGAACAGGGTAATGTTCTTTTAATTTTGCTACGATTTCATTTAGATGATCAGGATACTTTTTTTGTAGTAAATCCCAATCTGTAATTGTTATATTTTCTGGTTTCATAAGCCCTTCTTTTCTATAGAAAAAACAGGTTATTCCCCTGCTAGTTTTCTCTTTAAATCTTCAGTAATTAATGCATCAATAATTGGTTCTAAATCACCATCCATTACCCGATCTAAAGCCATGATTGAAAAACCTATACGATGGTCAGTTACACGATTTTGAGGATAATTATAGGTTCTAATTTTTTCTGAACGATCACCTGTTCCAATTTTACTTTTTCTTTCTGAACCAACAGCTTGTTCTTTTTCTTGTTCTAAACGATCATATAATTTTATTTTTAATAATTTCATTGCCTTGTCTTTGTTTTTTAATTGACTTCGTTCATTTTGACATGTAACAACAGTATTGGTTGGTAAATGCGTAATACGAACTGCTGAGTTTGAGGTATTTACAGATTGGCCTCCTGCTCCACTAGAATGATACACATCTATTTTTAAATCACTTTCTTTAATATCGATGTCTATATCTTCAACTTCTGGCATTACTAAAACTGTCGCGGTCGATGTGTGAACGCGTCCTTGTGTTTCAGTGACTGGTACTCTTTGTACACGATGAGCGCCACTTTCATATTTTAGTTTGCTGTAAACATTTTCGCCTTTGATTGTACATTCAACTTGAGAAAAGCCACCAGAAGTACCTTCTACTTGATGATCAATTTCAATTTTCCATCCTTGTTTTTCTGCATAGTAGGTATACATTCTTAATAGATCTCCGGCAAAAATATTTGCTTCGTCACCACCGGCTGCGCCACGAATTTCCATGATAACATTTTTTCCATCATTTTCATCTTTTGGAATAAGAAGTATTTCTAATTCATGGTTTAAAGTATCTATCTTTTCGGTATTTTCGGCGATTTCCAACTCAGCCATTTCTTTGAACTCAGGGTCATTCACTAAAGCTTTGGCTTCTTCAATATTTTTTTCACAGCTACAAAGCTCATCATATTTGTTCACTATTTCTTTAAGATCACTTTGTTCTTTTGATAATTTCTTGACCTTATTAAAATCACTCATGACGGCAGGATCCATTAGTTCCTTTGTTACTTCATCATAACGTGTTTTAATACTTTCTAATTTTTCTTTCATTGTAGATACTCCCTTCTACATCGAATCTTCTTCCTCTTCATCAATAATTACTAAATCTTTTAAATCATTTTCCGTATCATCATCAACATCGTCTTCATCATAGTAGGTATCATCAATACTTGGGTCTTCTGTATCTTCCTCTTCTTTTGTCTCTTCAACATCTTCTTCAAATTCATCGTCTTCTTCAACAACTAATTTTTCACTATGGCGTGATTTTAAATCCCAAAAACCATTTTCTAACATGGTAAATTTTTTATCTGTTGTTAATATTTCAAAGAAATCCCCGATTTGATTAACAAAATCATCCTCGCTCAAGCCTTTGATATCACAGATTTGTTGGAAGAGATCGTTGATTTTCATTTTTTTCTTCGTTTCTTCTAATATCATATAAGCTAAATCTGCATAACTTAATAATTCAATTTCTTCTTTACTTAATTCTTTGATTTTTTTCATCTTTTACATCCTTTCTGGTATTTTTATACTTAATAAGTCTAACATATCTTTAATTATATTATTAGATAATGTGAGTAAAATCAACCAATTTTCTTTTTTGTTTACATCATCTAGATTATTAATATGATTTTTTTCGTAAAATGCATTAATATTTACACACAATTCATAAAGATAATTGGCAAGAATTGAAGGAAGTCTTGTATCTACTGCGTATTTTAATGTATTTTCTAATTCTATTAATTTTAATCTTAAGTCTCGATCTTCTTTATTATAAATGACTTGATTTAATAATTTTGACTGGCTATTTTCTTGCATTAATATTTTATTTACCCGAAGATAGGTATACAAAATATATGGTCCAGTTTTGCCAGTAGTTTGAGAAAACTTCTTGATGTCAAATATATAATCTTTTTCACGATTATTTTGAAGATCAGCAAATTTGATGATGGCATTTACTAGGATGTCTAAATCCGAGGCATTCATACTCTGATTTTTTTCACTTGAATGTAAAAATGTTTCTTTTGTTTCTTCAAAGAGTTCGGTTAATTTTGGAGTGTTTCCTGCTCTTGTTTTAAATGGTTTTCCATCCGCACCATTAACTGTGCCAAAGCCAAGATGTTCAAATTTTTCTTTATATCCTAGTAGATTACATACTCGAAATACAGATTCAAAGTGTAAGGCTTGACGACGATCGGTTACATATAATATGCGATCTGGATGATAATCTATACTTCTTTGTTTAATTGTTCCTAAATCTGTTGTCCCATAAAGATAAGCTCCATTACTTTTTTGATAAATTAATGGGGGAATTTCTTTTGAATCCGTATCTTTTCCCACTTCAACAATTTTGGCTCCTTCACTATCTTTCAATAAATGTTTGGCTTCTAGTTCTTTTGTGACCTTTTCAATGTAAGGGTATGCATCAGATTCACCCTTCCATAAGTCAAAAGAAACATCTAAATAATCATAAATTCGCTTAATATCTGCTTGAGATATTGCTTTGATCACTTTAAAGTATGCTTGATATTCTTCATTGCCATCTTGTAAATCTTTTGTAATCGTTGCACAGATTGTTTTAACATTTTCATCTTCTTTGCACATCTTACTCATTTGAGGATAAATTCTTTCTAAATCTTCTAAAGTAATATCTTGTAAGGAAATACCTTCTTTTTTTAAACCATAGATCACTTGACCGATTTGTAACCCGTAATCTCCTAGATGAACATCCGCGATGACATTATGCCCCATGTATTTTAACATTCTTTTTATTGCTTCGCCAACAATGGCACTTCTTAGGTGTCCTACATGGAGAGGTTTAGCAATGTTTGGACCTCCGTAATCAATAACTATTGTTTCTTGATCAGGCATTTTTATGTTATATTTTTCATTTTGAAGCATATTATTTAACTTTTCATTGATACAAGAATCACTTAAAGTAAAGTTTATAAATCCAGGTGGTAATACTTCAACCTTTTGAAAATCCTGGCCAGTTTGTAGTCTTTCGACAATTTGAGAACCAATTTCCATAGGATTTTTGTGGTATAACTTAGCTAATTTAAATGCACCATCAAATTGATAGTCACAAAGGTCTTTACGATTAGAAATCGTTACATTGACATCTTCTAAAGGCATTTCTAATTCATTTAAAACTATTTCTATTGCTTTAGCAATTTTATTTGTTATCAAGATTCTCACCTTCTAATTCTATAATAAATTCCATTTCATTGTCATCTGTTTCTAAAAAGTACGCCAATTTAATCATATTTTTCATCGTCAATAGATTAGCATACTCTACTAGAACTTGCAAGTAATATTTTTCATTCTTTAAACTTATTTCGCTGGTCTGGCTTTCGACATCTAAAAAGAAAGAATACTCATCATTTTCTCTTATAAAAGTCTTTTTCTGTAAATCTATTTCATGAAAAACATCTTCTAATTGAAATTTTAAAATATTATCATCTAGTTGATAGGGAATATCTTTATATTCTAATTCTACTTGGCCTTTTTTGAGCAGTTGACATTGTAGTTTCAATAAAATACACCTCTTTTTTTCCGGTACATTATAACATGGAATGAAGAGAAATAAAAGAATTATTTTATTATCTAAAAAATCCCCAAATTTTTCTTGATAAAATTTTCTTATATTTTTTTTATTTTGTTTCATACTAAGTCTAGGTGGATTCCATGAAGATATTAAAGTGGTGTTTTAAAATTGGTTTATTTTTATTTTTATCAGGTTTGGTCGTATTAATAGGAATTTATGTGTATGCTTTTTTCTCTCCAAAACTTGAATTAAAAAATATGGGAAAGGTTTTTATTTATGATCATGAAGAAAATTTGATTTATCAAGGATCAGGTTCAAATGATTGGATTAGTATTAATGATATTTCTGAAAACTTAAAGAACGCTGTGATAAGTGTGGAAGATAAAAATTTTTATCAGCATTTTGGCTTTGATTTTTTACGAATCGGAAAAGCCTTAATTTCAAACATAAAAAATAATACTCGTCAAGGGGCATCTACGATATCCCAACAATATATTAAAAATATGTTTTTAACTTTTGATCAAACTTGGTCGAGAAAAATTGAAGAAGCATTCCTAACTATTGAATTAGAGGTTCATTATAGTAAAGATAGTATTTTAGAAGGATATTTAAATACGATTAATTACGGTGAAGGAAACTATGGTATCGAGGATGCTAGCAAATATTACTTTAATAAAAGTAGTAAGGATTTGACGCTTGAAGAGGCTATTATGTTGGCTGGAATTCCTAAAAATCCAAGTAATTATAATCCGGTAAGTGATTATGAAGCCTGCATTGAAAGAGCGTGGATTGTAGCAGATTCTATGCTTAAAAATGGATATATTACCCAAGAAGAGTATGATGGACTTTTTCAAAGTGAAATACCTATATATGGGAAGAGAACTGAAAATAATTCGCAGATGATTTTATATTATCAAGATGCGGTGTTGCAAGAACTTGAAGGTATTAAATCAGTTCCTACTTCTTTATTAGAATCTGGTGGCTTGAAAATTTATACTACTTTTGATATGGATGCTCAAACAAAAATGGAAGAGTCAATTTTGAGTTATATGGGAGACCAAGAGGAATTACAGGTTGCAAGTGTAATCGTCGATCCAGCAACTGGAGCAGTGCGGGCTTTAACTGGTGGACTTAATTATGCAAAAAGTCAATATAATCGAGCAACACAATCTAAGCGACAAGTGGGAAGTACTATGAAACCTTTTTTGTATTATGCCGCGTTGGAAAACGGTTTGGTTTCTTCTTCGACATTTACAAGTGAACCGACAACTTTTCATTTTGCGAATAATCAAGTCTATTCTCCTAATAATTACAATCAAATTTATGGTAATAAAGATATAACGATGGCCGCGGCTATTGCTTATTCGGATAATGTTTATGCCGTGAAAACACATTTATTTTTAGGTACAGATATACTTGTAAATACGGCTAAATTAATGGGAATTAAGGAAGATCTTGTGGGAAATCCTTCTTTGGCTCTTGGAACAAGTGAGTTAAATATGCTTGATTTTGCGCACGGATATACTACTTTAGCTAGTGGCGGAGATGAAAAAGATGTTTATTTTATTGAACGTGTTGAAGATATGGATGGTAATGTTCTTTATGAACATAAAAAGAAACATAATTATGTTTTAAATAGTAATTATGTCTATATTCTTAATGAAATGATGACTGGAACAACAAATGCTGTTTTTTCAGATTATACAACGCCAACGGCTTTATCTTTGGCCAACCGAATGACAAGAAAGTATGCATTAAAAACTGGAACAACTAATACAGATTCTTGGAGTGTAGGTTATAATCCTGATTTATTAATGTTAGTTTGGGTTGGCAATGATGATGCGAAAGAGATTGACAGCACGGCAAGCTATTATTCAAAAAACATTTGGCTAGATACGATGGAAAAGATTTTACAGAATACAGAAGAATCTTGGTATGAAAAACCTCAAAATGTCATAGGCCTTGTTCAAAATGCGATTACTGGAGAGATCAACAGTACAGAAAATAATACTATTTTTTATTATGTTAAAGGTACGGAAACGCAGAGCGTAGCCAAAGAAGAAAAGCCTTCTTAGATTAATTTTTTATAGTATTTCCAAGCTAAGAGTTTTATTACTTTTTCGTTTATTAATTCTTCATCGATTACTTTCTCAGAAAGTAATTTTTTTACGATGAGAATATCATTTTTATAATCTGTAGTGATTAGTAAATCGTTGCCACTTGTAAGAGCTTTATAGATTTTTGTTTCTTCATCCATATTTACTCCAGCCATATCTAAGTTATCTGTAATAATTACTCCACTAAAGTGCAGTTCATTTTTTAATAAATCATGTACAGATGGCGAAAGTGATGCGGGATTTACAGGATCCATCGCTGTAACAATGTTATGGCTAATCAAAATTGCTTCTGCTCCAGCATTAATTCCAGCTTCGAACGGTTTTAGATCTTGCTGTTTAATTGTGTTTATATCTCTTGTATCTATACTTTTATCTTGATGGGTATCCGAATTGTTTCCATAACCCGGGAAATGTTTTAATGTAAAAGAAAGCTTTGTAGGATCACTCGTTTGAATAATTATTTTAGCATATTCAGATGTTTTCTCGGCATCTTCTTGTAAACTTCTTTCAAACATATAATCTTCTTTTTTTAAAGCTATATCAACTACTGGAGCCAAATTTAAATTTAAGCCTAATTCTGATAAAATGTTTGTTTTTCTAATAGTATCTTCTTTAATTGCCTCTAGTCCTCCATTTTGATATAGTTCACTAGGTGATAAGAATGGCTCTGCTACAAGATTTTTATTATTACTGAGTCTAGAAACCGTTCCTCCTTCTTCATCGACAGCCATAAGCATTGGTATTTTTGCAAAAGATTGATAGCTACGTATTTTATTTTGAACTTCACTTTTTGTTAAATTTTTAAAATCTTTGGCAAAGAACAAAAGGCCACCAAATTGATAATTTTCAATATCTTGTTCAATACCTTGTTCAGGAATTCTTACTAAAAACAGTTGCCCTATTTTTTCATCTAAACTCATCGTGTTAATTTTTTGAGTGGCCAGCATTTTTTCAGATTCAAATAAATCGGGTGTTTCTTCTATTGGTGTATTTGGTGGAAGGTCCAAAACTGTTTCCTTTTTTGATGCAATCAAGAATGCTCCCAAAAAAATCAAACTACTTAATACTACACATAGTATCTGTTTTTTCATAATATTTCCTTTCTTTATAGAAAAAATGACTAATCATTAGTCATTATTTTTAATACTTATGGTCATTTGATAATTGCCAGAAAGATCGATCTCATCT
>CALVUT010000074.1 GCA_944363675.1 uncultured Bacilli bacterium
AAGATCAAACATTCTTTTCACGCCAAAATACATATGACGCTTTATAATGTATACTTTTGAAATATCTTCCATGACAAGTTCATTACTTTCCATACAATCACCCATACAATTTTCTTTTTCCTTGCAAAATAACTATATCATATTTTCCTCAATTTGTGTCAACTTCCTTGTATATATATACTCAAAATCGTTAAAAGGGTGTAAAACATACTATTAATACACAGGCAAATTCAACATGTATTCAATAAAATACAGTGGTATATTTAATACCTTTCCATCTAACTTTAAATTGTCTAAAACAAATCGAAAAATAACTTTTTACTCACATTTATGATATCTTCTAATCAAATCAGCTTCTTTCTTGTAGCCTCTTTTTTCCAATTCTTTTACAAAAATTGGCCATGGCGGAATATTACTCATATATGGTTCTCCAGGACCATTATATGCTCCACCACTTGGTCCTGTATAAAGGCCACCACCTGGTCCTGTATAAAGGCCACCACCTGGTCCTGTATAAAGGCCACCACCTGGTCCTGTATAAAGACCACCACCTGGCCCTGTATAAAGGCCACCACCTGGTCCTGTATAAAGGCCACCACCTGGTCCTGTATAAAGACCACCACCTGGCCCTGTATACGCTCCACCACCTGGTCCTGTATAAAGACCACCACCTGGTCCTGTATAATTATTTCTAGGCCATTTATTAACTTCCATTAGTTATTGCCTCCTTATCAATTTCTTTTTCATCTATTTCATCCACAAATAGATATTTATGAAATTCAATCATAGTATAAATTACTCTTTTTTCAATAAACATTATAAATGGAATTGGATTCTCTTCTAAATCAATTTTTGATAACGCATCATAATATTCTTTTCTACATTTTTGATCTACATATATTGGTGGTATTTTTTTCTTAATCAATAGCCAATTTAATATAGCTCTTGAAATTCGTCCATTACCATCTCTAAATGGATGAATAATTATGAATTTATATGTAAAATATGCTACTTGCTCTATATATTCCCCTATCTCATACTGATCTATATTTTTCATAAAAAAATATAGTTCTTCATCGAGCTTGTTAATTTCATCATTTATTTCATAATATGGGACAGGTTGTATTGTTCCCAATTTTATAATCGCATCTTCATCTCTATATTTTCCGTTATCATCTGGATATGGTACATATTTAAATAATAACGAATGCAAATCCTTACATTTTTTGAACGAAATGTCATCTTTTGTAGTGATTACATACTGTTGCAGTTCCAAATTACCGAGTGTCATCACTACCCCTTCATTATCACTATTAAAAAATTGACTGTTTACACCATTATAATTTAAATCGGCAAGTATATAATTTAATTGCTTTCGATCAATCACTACGCCTTCAAGTCTATTATCATTGTAAATATAGTTTTGTAAAAATTTTTGGCCAGTATATCTATTAATATCTGCCATCAAAAAACTCATCGAACTAACAACGTTTGATAACAATGTACTGTCAATTGTATTTACAATTAATTTTTTTCTTTTAGATGACACACCATACTCACGCATTCTTTGTTTTAAAGCTTCTTGCGATATATCCCCCTCAATCAAATTCAAATCATAAGCTATTCTATTTAAACACGCATGAAAGCTTACACCAAAGTATTCTGCTATTATTGTAATACTTTCGAAATCAATATATCCGTCTTTATTTTTATATTGCTCACATACAATCTTCAATTCATTAGTTGGCATAAGAAAATAACCAGCAAAATCATCTGCATACTTTTCTATATGTGCATTAGATTTCTTTAAACATTCAATATAATCAATTTTTCCTTTTTCTTTATTTAAATCTTTTATAAAATGGCAATATTCATGTGCGGCTGTAAATCTTTGTCTTTGCCATCCATTATTTGAGTTAATTCCTACAATTGTACAATTATCCTCATCATTAAGGATAATACCAGATAAATTTTCAAAATCTTTTAATACAATAAAAACTCCTGCATTTCGAAGAATTTTAAATGGATCCAGAGGGAAAGTGAGTTTATCATTTTTTCTTAATTTTTCTAATTCATTATTTGCTAGTTCCTCTGGTGTCATCATAATCATCCTTATTTTGCAATTTTAACAAATTTTTATATTCAATCAAACTAATAATCTCTCTTTTATCTTTTTCACTTAATTCCTTAAAACCTCTTGCAAACGCAATATCATTACTATTTATTGTATGTTCTTCAGCCGTTAACTCATTCATGCTAATACTATATAATTTTGAAAAATCAATTAATTCTTGTAAATCAATTTTTCTATCTCCTTTTTCGATTCTCAATATTGCATCTCTACCTAAACCTAAAATATCTGCAACTTGTTCTTGTGTAAGTCCCATATATTTTCTTAGTTTTCTTAATCTTTCACCTATTTTTTTATAATTTAATTCTTGCATAGATATCACTCCAACACTTAAATTCATTTATATTATATGCACAAATGTTGAAAAAATCAACATTTAAAACAATAATGTTTAATAAAATCATAAAAATATAGGCTTGTAGACTCAATTTTTCAAGAATTCCTTTAGACTTTTATATTGAAAAGTATTTCATTTTAATTTAATATCACACTTTTGCACGTTTTTTGGCAAAATTATCACACTTTTGCATACTTTTTGATGAAAAATATCACACTTTTGCATTTTTTAGTGATTTTTCACAAAATTCCATATTAAGAATTATTTTCACTTTCAACTAATTCTAAGGCAGCCATTAAAACTTTATCCATATCATAATACTTATAAGAGCCTAATCTACCACCAAACAACATCCTTTTTTCTTGGTCTGCAAGATGTTTATACTCTGCATAAAGGAGGTTATTTTTCTCATCATTCACTGGATAATAAGCCTCCATGCCCGCTTGCCATTCACTAGGATATTCCCGTGTAATAATAGTAGTTGGTGTATCTAAAAACTCAAAATGCTTATGTTCAATAATACGTGTAAAAGGTGTTTCTCTATCTGTATAATTTACTACCGCATTTCCTTGATAGTTATCAATATCTAATTTTTCCGTTTCAAACTTTAAACTACGGTACTCTAAATGACCTAATTTATACCCAAAATATTCATCAATCATACCTGTATATAAAACCTTATCCGCCATCGCATCATATTTTTCTTTTTCCTTCAAATAATCTACATTTAACACAACGTCACAATCCTCAAGCATACCCTCAATAATAGAGGTATATCCGCCAATAGGAATTCCTTGATAACGATCATTAAAATAATTATTATTAAACGTAAAACGTACAGGTAAACGTTTAATAATAAAGGCAGGTAAATCTTTACAATCTCTTCCCCATTGCTTTTCAGTATATCCTTTGACCAACTTCTCATAAATTGTTCGACCAACTAAACTTATTGCTTGCTCTTCTAAATTCGTAATCTCTTTCCCTTCCACTTCTTTTCTTTCTTCTTCAATCTTTCTTTTGGCATCACTTGGTGTCACAACATCGGGCCAAAGTTTCGTAAATGTATTCATATTAAAAGGCATATTATAAAGTTCATGATGAAACCTTGCAATCGGACTATTCACATAATTATTAAACTCTGCAAACTGATTTATATAGTCCCAAATAGTCTTATTGGAAGTATGGAAAATATGTGCACCATACTTGTGAACGGAAATGCCATCCACGACTTCGGTATAAATATTCCCACCGATATGACCCCGTCTTTCTAAAACCAAACACTTCTTCCCCACCTTACTCATCTCATAGGCAAAACAGGCACCAAACAACCCAGAGCCAACAATAACATAATCATACTTTTTCATAAATCCTCATTTCTATTACATTTTAAGAATAATATAGAAAAAAAGAAAAAGCAACAAATTGCTTTAACTTACTTACTTTTCTTTCGCGCTAACTGATAAACATATTCGCCTTGTTTAGCTAAATATTCCTGATGTAATAAAGGCCAAAGAATCACATAATCAATCTTTTTTTCAGAATCAAAATAAATTCGCATATGAATTGCTCCATTTTGATGACGATCCTTAAAATAAGACGGAACAGAACAAATTCGCCCAGGAAGATCCATATACAACATATGAAAATGACCAAACAAATTCAAATAAGACTCACTACAATTAAATTCTTTCATATGATCCATAAGTTTTTTTCTTGTCTCCAAACTTTCATTTTCTGGAGCAAGTAACCGTGAGGAAGGATGATTGAGAAGAAAATAATCTTTAGCATTAAAAGACAAATAAGCATGCCGATACCCTAAACTTCGAAAATCATATCGTTGTTCTTCTAAACGCCTAACAAAATCAATCCCGCCATTCCATAAGCATTCATCATGATTTCCACCAAGCAAACAATAACTGACATTAGGATCCTTAGGAAAGTTCTTTAAAATTGCTTCAAGTTGTTCTTCTACATTTTTAATATCTTCATAAGTCTTAGGAGGATGAGCATAGCTTTCCCAAAAACCAGATGTAAAATCTCCTAAATCAATAACATAAGAAATATGATGACTTGTCGCATACGAATAAAGATGATCCGTTCCTCTTAAAAAAGTATCATTTACATTTTTTAAATGCAAGTCTGCTACAACCAATAAATCAAGAAATGCATCATCTGTAGCAATATCAAATGTCTGTGGCACAACCTGCGGACAATAAAACTGAATCGTCGGATTATTAGATAAACTTCGAATAGGTAAAATCATATAATCTCGATTAAAAGTATTTAAATACCGTTTTGTTTCCAAAAGATCCAAGCGCAAATGTGAAGCTACAGTCTCAAGTGCCGTCTTTTGAATCGCGTCATTTAAAATAATCTGTTTAATTTTTTCCTGCTCTTCTAACCTATTTTGTTCATCTTCCTTTCTTCCTCTTTCCTTTCGTTTAAACTTCAAAAGCTCGGCCCGCAAATTCTCAATTTCTTGAGAATAATCCCCTTCAATTTTCTGTTCTTTTAAAGATTGTATCTCCCTGTGCAAGGCTTCAATTTGTTCAGTCTTAGAAAACTCTTTTTGCTTTCTCTTTTTAAGTTTTTGTAACACCGCTTCTAATGTTGCCTTGTCACTTAAAAGATGCGCCCTTTCGGCCTCAATTTGCTTCACTTCTGTTTGTAAACTGCTGATTTTCGCTTCTAACGCTTCTAAATCCTGTATCTTATCTTGATGTTGCTGAAAAGTTGTTTCTTGACGCGACAATTCAAGTTCCAAGTCACGAACCTTTGCTTCCAAATTCTTGATCGCAGTTTGAAGATTTTTCTTCTCATCTCGAACAGATACGAGCTCTTGCTCCAAAGTTGTAATTCGTTTACTCCTTTTATCTAATGCTTTTCGTAAATTCTTTTCCTCTTTACTTGTTAAAACGGTCTCTTCTTCACATTCTACCAAGGCTTCTTTTACCTCTGCACTTTTAACCAAAGATTCTTCTAACTCTTGCATTAATCGCCCATCCTGAACATTTTTCCCACCAATTTCTTTTAAAGATAAAAAACAATCTTCAGCAAATTCATAACCAATATAATTCGAAAATTGAACCAAATAAATTAAAAAACGATAAACCTCTAAAGTCATTCCTGTTATAGTTTGGCCATTATCTTTACTTTGATAGTAAGAAATGAAAAAAGAAAATAAAGCATCCAAATTTCTATTCTCCATAGCAACTAACGCATAAATATCATCAATTTTTCTTACCTTTCCCTCACGAAGAGCTTTCAATATCTTAACCATTTCACTTTGATTTAACATAAACCCAATACTCCTTAAATTGAATCTATTGTACTACAAATAAACCAATCTGTAAAATTATATTACGCATCATGCTCTTTGCGACTCATTAAATAACTTTGTAAAGTCTTCGCCACTTCCATAGGTATAACTTTACTTAAATCTTCTAAACTAGCCTTTTCCATCGCTGTCACACTGCCAAAAGTTTTGATTAATTCTTTCTTTCTTTTAGCTCCGATACCTGGAATTCCATCAAGCACACTACTAATAGAACCTTTACTACGAACAGTGCGGTGATAATTAATCGTATAACGATGGACCTCGTCTTGCATTCTGGTTAAATAATGAAAGACTTGACTGTCCCGTGGAATATCGATAACCTCCAAAGTATCGCCATCAACTAAATCATTGGTCCTATGCTTATCATTCTTTTTTAACCCACAAACCTTAATCTTTAAATGTAGTGCATCTAAAACTTCTTTACAAGCATGAATCTGTCCAATACCACCATCAACTATAATTAAATTAGGCAGTTCCGTTTTCTCGACCATTGCTCTTTGATACCTGCGATAAATAACCTCGCGCATCATATCATAATCATCATTCTTATCAAAACTAATCTTATATTTACGATATTCATTCTTAGCTGGCATGCCGCCTTTAAAAACAACCATGCCACTGACACTCCAATCGCCAAAAAGATTTGAGTTATCAAATAAATCAATACGATCCAAAATATCCAACTTTAAAATTTTCCGTAACTGCTCATTCGCTCCTTCAGTGGCATCTTCCTTCTTTAAAACAAGTTCCATCTCATTTTCAAAAGTAATCCGAGCATTTTCTTCGGCCATAAGTAGAAGCTTTTTCTTCTGGCCTTTCTGAGGTACAACAAACTTATGTTCAAAATACTCTTGCAATACTTCACTGCAAATATCTTCACGAACAAGAATTTCTTTTGGAATCTCATGACGGGCATAAAACATTGTAATATAGTGTTCCATATCACTTTGTAAATCGGAAATGACTGGAAACAAATCCGTATGTCCCCCAACAATCTTCCCACTGCGAATAAACAAAATCTGAACAGAAATATACCCATTTTGAAAATAAACTCCTATGCAATCTCGATTCGTTAAATCTTGCATTGTAATCTTTTGCTTATCCAAAACAATATTAATATAGTCTAATTCCTTTTTTAATTCCAAAGCCAATTCAAAATTCAAAGATTCACTATAAAAATGCATCTTTTCCTCAATCTTATCTTTTAAAATCTTATCGTTGCCATTTAAAAAGCCTAAAATATCTTCTTGCATCCTTCTAAGCTTTTCGGCATCTACCTTTTTCTCACAATAACCCAAACATTCTTCAATATGATAATACAGACAAACTTTCTTAGGATTTCCTTCACACTTTTTTAAAGGATACAAACGATTCAAAAGATTGACAATTCTTCTAGCCGCATAGGCATTAGGATATGGCCCAAACAACTTTTTGTGATCTTTCTTTTTAATATTCAAATAACGAGAAACTTTAAGTCTAGGATAAGGTTTTTCAATATACTCAATATAAGGATAACTCTTATCATCCTTAAGTAAAATATTATACTTTGGATCATATTGCTTAATTAAATTGATCTCAAGCAAAAAAGCTTCTAATTCACTGGCCGTCACTATATACGAAAAATCAGCAATTTCAGAAACCAACTTAGCCGTCTTACCTGTTTGAGCACGATTAAAATAAGAATTCACTCGTTTATGTAAATTCTTAGCCTTACCAACATAAATAATAATCCCATCCTTATTCTTCATTTGATAACTTCCTGGCTTATTTGGAATCTGAGCCAACTTCTCTTTAAGCATATGTACCACCCCATTTCTTTATTATTTTAACATGATTTTAACAGAATATCAGCAAAACTTATGATACAATGAATCTATGGAGGAAATCTATGAAACTTTTAAATACCTACACACTTGAAATAAAAAAATCAAAATTCATTGCCTATTTCTACCAAATATCGTCCAAAGAAGAAGTAAAAGAAATTTATGAAACTCTAAAAAAAGAAAACAAAAAAGCCCGCCATATTCCTTATGCCTATCTCTTGCCGAATACAGCCGGTAAAACCGATGATAAAGAACCCAGTGGTACCAGCGGTATACCCATCTATCAAGTCTTAGAACGAAATCACCTTACAAATCATGCAATCTTTGTTGTCCGCTACTTCGGAGGGACAAAACTTGGCGCAGGACCTTTAATGAGAGCCTATCACACATCCGCCATACAAGTTACTGAAAAAAATGATTGTCAAACGCCTTAGAATCTGTTAAAATTATACATGACTTAATGAAGAAAGGAGATATTGTAATGGCTAATATTAAAAGTTCAAAAAAAGCAATCAAAGTTATTGCGAAAAAAACGGAAAATAATCATGAACTTAAAGCTCGTGTAAAAAACTGTATTCGTTTATGCGATAAAGCAATCGAAGCTGGAGATAAAGAAAATGCTCAAAGACTCCTTGCTGATACTCAAAAATACATTGATAAAGCTGTAAGCAAAAGCTTAATTAAGAAAAATACAGCAGCTCGTGAAAAATCAAGACTTTCACACAAAGTAAAAGAAATGGCCTAGTCATTTCTTTTTAATTTTAACATTTGAAACATTGCTTCTCTACGCTCCTTATTAGGACTTTTTCCTATAATATAGTATTGTTGATTGTAATATTCTATCTTCTCCAAATCCCAAGTATTCTTTTGAAGACCTGCATATAAATGCCAAGCAAATTCTAAATAACTTTCTAAAACTTCATAATCTAATGAACTATTAAAATAACGTAGCTCAAAACTAAATGGCGTAAAACGAATACATTTATGTTTACCACTAAACAGTTTTTCCTCCGGATAATGATCTAACTCCAAGTTGATGTCTTTACGTAAAATCTCTCGAGCATTAATCACTACATTATCGCGAATCTTTGCATCTTTGCCCCGGGCAAAATCAAATATTTCCGGTTGAAATGCAAATAAGAACTTTAACAGTAAAGCTTTTTTGGCTCTACTTTCCAAAACTTGCCGTCCTAAGTGAATATGAAAGCCTGTATCATTAGCATTTTCCTTTAAATAAGCTCCTTCTTTCTTTAAAATTTTAAGCTTTTCTCGTAATTCCTGCAAACATTTTTGCTTCGTTTTTTCCGTATAAATTGGCGAGATAAGTTCTCCACCTTCCGAAGAAAGAATATCAGTAATATCAATTTCTTCACTGAAATGAAATTCATGATAATCACACCGATGACCTTTAGAATACCAAGGAATGTCATATAATTCAGACAAATTCCATAAGTTAGCTCCAAAAAACTCCAATTCATACCCAAAAGTCATACCAATCACCTTATGGGTTTTTATTATACACCCTTTTCATCATATTGCAACTTTAGATTGAAGCTATACATAAATTTTGATAAAATAATTTTAGGATGATGACTATGTTAAATATATTCAAAAAGACAATTATACCTTTACTATGCTTCCTTTTTCTAGCCTTTCTCTTATTCAATCTCGACCCAATCACTGACATAACTAGAAATCTGATTAAAAAAGATCCAACAATTCTTATCCAACCAGCCAATAATTATACCAAAAACGATCAATTTATCTTTGTACAATCAACAGAAGATTTTGTTCCTTTAAGCAAACAAGATTTGAAAAATATTTTTTATACAATTGTGAATAACGGCTGGGATCAATTTACTTTCTACTGTCCAAGCGAATATACCAACTGCTTAAACGATGTGAAAGACTTGAGTCAAGATCAAGATCTTTTAACTCACTTAAACAACTTTGTTCATCCTTACAATGGCTTTTCTAATGTTAAAACTGTAATTAGTGAAGCTGGGGATGTTACAGTTTCTATTACCTATTTTTATACAAACGAAGAAATAAAAAAAATCAATACGAAAGTCGATGAAATTTATAATAGTATTATCACAAATGACATGGATATTCAAACAAAAATCTTAACGATTCATGACTATATTATTAATCATACAAAATACGATGTAGAAAGAAACAACGATGGAACAAGTAACTATCACTCATACACAGCCTACGGTCCTTTATTAGAAGGATATGCTACCTGCAATGGCTATACAGATGCAATGGCTTTATTTTTAATTAAAATGGGTATACCAAACTTTAAAGTGGCCATGACACCAGACAACACCACAAATACCGAAGGACACGTTTGGAATGCCGTTTACTTAAATAACACCTGGCTTCATCTTGACCTTACTTGGGATGACCCGGTAAGTACAGATGGCAAAGATTACCTACAACATAAATATTTTCTTATTACTACCAGTCAATTAAGAAAAGTAGATCAAGGCGAAATCACAGTCACTGAACATAACTTTAAAGAAAACATCTATATTGAATTAAAAGAAAACGAGTCAAACTAGACTCGCTTCTTTATTCCTGAGATTCATGAGAGATTTCTTCAATTGATTTACTATTATTCTGAAGCAAAGCCATACTTGTCCAATTCGAAGTAAGACCATAATCAATATAAATTAATTGCCCAGACATGTAAGAACAAATATCACTGCCAACAACAACCATTGGATATCCCATATCTTTTGGTTCAGCAGCATAACCGTTCCAACTTTTAAGGAAAATATTTTCAATCATCTTTGCACCCTCTTCGGCATCCCCTGTTGGACTTGTTGATTTATTAAAATCATCAGTTAAACCTGTAGTGGTATCCCCTGGATTAATCGCATTAATGCGGATCTTCCGATCAATAAATTCTTTACTCATACATTTATAAGTAACATAAGACAAAAGACATTGCTTTGCAAAAACATAAGAACTTTCAATCTCTTTTGGATGATCCTCATACCATCTCATGGCCTCTTCCCAAGTAGGTAAATCAATTAATTCAACAGCTTTTGGATAAATGTTTTGCCATCCAAAACCACCAACAGAAGCAATAAAAGTGACTGATCCCTGATCACTTATGCGATCAAGCAAACACTCAGTCATATACTTTTGACTATAAAAATTAACCTTTTGAACCAGTAATTCTTTACCCTTAAAACCAGCAATACCATGACATAAAAATAAAGAATCAATTTTATCTGGCAAATCACTGATCACCGCATCAATTTCCTCTTTATTACTTAAGTCAGCCTGATAAGCTTTCATAACAGGTAGATCAATCGGATTTTTATCAATCGCGTACACATTTGC
>CALVUT010000075.1 GCA_944363675.1 uncultured Bacilli bacterium
TACCTCCCCGTGCTTTGTAGTACACACTCCTTCATGACTGTTATTATATAGAAAAATAAATTTAGTTCAAGGTTTTCATTCCTATGTGTGCCTTGAACGAAGTGAAAGGAATGAAGCTTAAAATGAATAAAATAATTATTGAAGTAGGATCAACTTGTACAAAAGTAGACCAATTTGATGGAAAAACAATTAAAAGATTAGAAGGAAAAACAATTCAATTTAAAAAACATTATAATGAAGAGAATAAGCTAAAAGAGCAAGATATACAAGAACTAATAAATAGCGTAAAAGAACTAAAAAAGAGATCAAACGATCTATATATATGCGGAACAAGTATCTTTAGATCTCTAAAAAGTCCCGAAAAAGAAATTTTTTTAGAACGATTTAAAAAAGAAACAGGATACAACTTTAATATAATTTCACAAGAAAAAGAAAATGAATTGACGGTTATAGGCGCGACCAAATGTGTAAAAGACAAAGTGTGTGTATTTATTGGTGGAGGAGGTTCTACAGAAATTTCTATTTATGACAACGGCATAGCAGAAAATGTCAACAGTCATATCGGTGTCATTGACGTCATGCAAAAATTTCCAGATTTAGCCGATAATCTAGCCACAACCGATTTAAAAGCAGTAAAAGCCTTTATCAAAGAAAGATTACACTTACCAAAAGAAAAAGTGGAAATACTAATTTTAGCCGGTGGAGGTCATGAAAAATTTGCTAGAAATTCTGGAATCAATTTCGAAAAAAACACCTTATATGAAGATGAGTCCGCCCCAATAATGATGGATATCGAAACTCGAAAAAAAGACACAGAAAAATACTATTATTCTATATCCTTAGATGACATCAAAAAACAAGTAACAGATCCAGATTGGTGGTATGCAACAAGAGCGATGTGTGCTTTTGTATTAGTCGTCGCTGAAGAAATAGGAGCAAAATACATAGTGCCAACAAATGTATCCATGGTTTATGGAATAATTGAAAACGAAAAGTTATAAACTAAAGGAGAAAAAAACATGTACGAAAAAATAAAATACAGCAAAAAAACAACAATATAGATGATATATCCTTAACATACTTCCAATTATTTTTATGTAGCCATTAAAAATAAAGTGATTCCTAAAACTATCACGCTAGATGAATTAATAGACAACGCATTATATTATGCGGCAAAAATAGAATTTTATGATGAAAATCATCCCATTGCTAAAGAAAACGGAAAAGATACAAAAGGATACAGAGATTCTAAAACGAGAACAATATTTATTAGAAATAATTTAGAAGAGCCTTTAAAAGAAATAACTATCTATCATGAATTACATCACGCTATCCAAACAAATAAAGAAAATGATAAGGTGGGAATCAATCAAGAAAGCAACATTGGAAGACTCATCATGGAAGCTCAAACACAATATTTTGCTGAGGTGATTTATCAAGAAATTCATTCTGTGCACTTCGAAGAAAAAGAAATTCCATCCGAACAACTAAGAATGTTAGGAAATGGCACGGTAATATCTAGTTTACACAATTATGAAATGTACGATAATTTACTCACAAAATTATCTATCACAATGGATTTGCCAAAAATTTATTTCGTATCTATCAACTACTTATTCAAAGATAATATAGGATTAAAAGACTTAGAACAAAAATATGAAGAATCAAAAAGGAAATATAATCTTCCCTATGAATTCAACCATTTATTACTAATATTGGATTACATTTACTGTGTAGATTTGCTAGCATACAAAGATAACCCTGAAAAAAGAATTATTTTAAATGGAGAAGAAACGGCAAATGCTTATGAAATTCACCCACATCAAGGATTTAAGTGCTCTCTACAAGCTCAGAAAATCAACATTAATGCATTTGATTCAAATAATTTCTTAGCTCTACTGGAAAATGGTGGAAATTTTAAAAGTTTTTCACACTATATTATTGATAACACAAACAGACAAGTAATACAACAATATATGGAAACAATAAAAGAAAGTTTTCCCACACCAAAACAATGAAATATTATCCCAATCAAAGGATTTCTAGCTTAACTTTTACTAAAAAATACCTAATTTTAAAAAGGTTGCCCAAAATATAGCAACCTTTTAATTTATCAAAAATTTAATAGAAACATTTTGTTCTCTATTCTTGGGATTAGTCATATATAATATACTATTCGATATCTATTCAGTTGTAGTCGCCTTCCACACCTATTCGACACTTGAATCAAAAGAGCCCCTTTCTCTTTTAGTTTTCTTTCAAACAATTCAGTTTTTATATTCTCTCAATAAATTAAGTATCTTCAATTAAAATTACAACAAAAAAGCAAACAGCAAAATTCGGTTATTTGTAGATTTTTCGTTCGGTTATTTGTAGATTTTATCAAAAAAAGAGAGTCCGAAGACTCTCACAGGGGGTTTGTCGATACGCACTCAGAAGTGATCGTGAATGCATACCAGTGTAGCGTTTATAGCTACACTATATAAAGTATATTATGAATTTAAAAATTCGTCAATTAGTAAAATCTATTTTTTCAATAATTTCTTTGAAGTGTTGACTACCACTATACATTTTCTTAACAACATACTCTTCCGCATCTTCCTTAGCAACCATTAAAATATCATAATCTCTTCTTATATCAGCCAAAGAAAAACTCATATCACCGCTTTGTTTAACCCCAAACAAATCTCCCTCACCTCGAAATTCAAAATCTTTTTCACTAATATAAAAGCCATCATTACTTTCCTCTAATACATGGAGTCTTTCCTTATCCTCATTACAAATCAAATAACAATAAGACTGTAAATCACTTCTTCCAACGCGCCCTCTAAGTTGATGTAAAGTAGCTAGCCCAAATCGGTCCGCATTAAAAATAATCATTACCGTAGCCAAAGAAACATCCACACCAACTTCAACAACCGTAGTCGATATCAAAATCTTTGACTTTCCTATTTTAAAATCATGCATAACTTCTTCTTTTTGATCCTTTTTCATTTTTCCATGCAAAACGCCCATTGGAATCTTGCCATGATAAGCTAAATCAAACTTTTCTCTAAGTAACTCTACATTTTTTAAAGTACTTTCTTCACTCTCTTCAATCATCGGAGCAACAACATATACTTGGTGTCCCAATTTAATCTCTTCCAAAACTTTCAAAAGAACTTCTCTTAAATCCTTTTCTTTCACTACCTTTGTAATAATATCCTTACGTCCCTTCGGTTTTTCTTTAATAATAGAAGTATCCATATCTCCATAAATCGTCAATGCATAAGTTCTAGGAATAGGTGTTGCACTCATAAAAAGCATATCTGGCGCAACAGCCTTACTTTTCAACTTATCTCGTTGATTTACACCAAAACGATGTTGCTCATCCGTAATGATAAAACCTAACCGATTAAAAAACAAATTTTCATTAAGTAAAGCATGTGTACCAATCAAAACATCGATCTGACCAGATTGACAACGTTCTAAAATATTTTCTTTTTCTTTCTTAGATAAACTTCCAACCATCAAATCAATCTCTAAACTACTATCAGCAAGTAACCCACGAATACTTCTAAAATGTTGCTCAGCTAAAATTTCTGTTGGCGCAAGAAAAGCAGTTTGATAACCCGCAAGGGCATTAGCATATAACAAAATTGTTGCAACAATCGTTTTCCCAGAACCAACATCCCCCAATAATAACCGATTCATACATCGCGAACTTTCCAAATCTTTAAGCCCATCATCCACAGCTTTACGTTGATCATTAGTCAAAGAAAAAGGCAAACTTTCTATAAAACAATCTAACTTTTTCTGATCAAAATGTTTAGTTTGACCAACCGATTCGTGCTTTAACTGTTTTAAATACTGAATCTTAAACATAAATTCAAATAACTCTTCATAAATAATTCGTCTTCGAGCTTGCTTAACATCCTCTTTACTCTTAGGTTTATGTATTTTTAATAAAGCATCGGAAATCGAAATTAAACGATACTTTTCTTTCAATTCTAAAGGTAAAGTATCCTCAAGCTGCAAATTATTCTGTAAAACTTCATCAATAAGCTTTTCCAAAGTAATGGGACGTATTCCCTTGATAGAATGATAAACCGGAATAATTTTAGCGTCATCTAACCAAGAGAATTTAATATCATTCGCCGTAAAAGTATTACTTTTCGCATTATATTTACCAGTCAAAGAAATCTTTTTACCTACAACAAGATTTCTTTTCAAAAATGCTCGATTAAAAATAGTGACTCGAATTCTTTTCCCATTCGATTCACAAACAAAGCGCAACGCATTTAAATTACGTTTAATATAGGACACTTGAGGCACTTGACTTACAATCACGTTAATAGTTACAACCTCTTCCAAAGAAGTTTCTTCAAGCAAACTAGGGCTTAAAATTTGATAACGATAAGGATAAAAACGCAAAAGATCTTCCACACTATAAATGGAAGCATTATGTAAATAAGAAACCGTTTTCTCTCCAATTCCTTTAATATGATTCAAATCCATATAATCACCTATACTTTATTTTAAAACAAAAAAAACAAGAAAAAAAGTCCACAATAGATGAACTTTTTTGATTACAACATTTGAGAAGCCTGAAGGCTTCTCTTAAAAGAATAAAAAGGGGTTGACTAGTGTGATACTAGCACCAATTCGCCTTCAAAAGTGAATTGGTAGTTAATATACTAACCGAAAGGTCCTGGTTTGTCAATAAAAAATTGCATTTTTTTATTCAAAAATTTTGCTGAAAAGCGAAAATTTATTTTTCCTTTTTATTAAACACTGTTTTGATTAATTTTAAAATATCCTTTTCTTGAGAATATCCATCAGGATAATCAATGCCTTCGGGTAATTTCATGGAAATATGTCCTTGTTTAAACCACAAAAAATCTTTTAAAGAATAGAACTTAAACTCTAATAATTCACATTGGGTAACCATATCAGAATGTGCTTTTCTTTCCTCTTCAGACATTGAATTAAATGTGGTAACAATCTTCTGTTGTGTATCTCCAATATTATTTAACAACATAACAATTTGTTCCTCACTTAAGTTTTTAACTTCATTGTAATCAATTATCCAATCTAATCCTTTAAAAAAAACTATTTCAGATTCATCCTCAAATTTCACAAAATCATATCTATTACTATCATCAATGATAGTATCACCTTTGCCAAAAACTTTCATAAATACAGAAACCGGCATTTCTAAATCAGATGAATATAAATAGGCAATATCATTTTTTTGAACATATACAGCATTATCAGTAATTATTTTCATCGATAAAACTCCTTTCCTAATTATATCCGTTCCAATAAAATCAATTCAAATACAAAAAATGTATTCATCTATTTATTTGTTCAAATCTTCTTCAGTTTCCTTAATAATATACACAGGTCTTTTTTTAGTTTCTAAATAAGTTTTAGCTAAATACTCTCCAATAATTCCCAAAAAGAATAATTGCACCCCACTTACAAAAATAATAATACAAGCAAGACTAGGCCATCCTCCGACCGGATCTCCCCAAACTAACGTCTTAATCACAATAACTAAAACCATAATAAAGGCAATAAAACAAAAGAGAACACCAATAATAGCCGAAAGCACTAAAGGTCTCGTTGAAAAACCTACAATACCGTCGATACCATAAGCAAATAACTTCCAAAAGCTCCACTTTGTTTTTCCCGCCACACGATCAGGAGCATCATAGGTAAGCCACTTCGTATCAAAGCCAACAAAATTAAAAAGTCCTTTAGAATAACGATTATACTCGGTCAAAGATAAAACAGCTTCAACAACTTGCCTTGTCATTAAACGATAATCTCGTTCATTCGGAGCCATTGGTACAGTCGTAAAAGAGCCCAAAATCTTATAATAACAAGCCGTAAAAAACTTCCGAAAAATTCCATAATTTTTATGATCATTTGTTTTAAGACCAACAATATCCAAATTTTCGTTTATAAGTACATCATACATTTCAACAAGTTTCTCCGGTGGATCTTGTAAATCAGCATCCATCATGGTCACATAATCCCCATGAACATGTTGTAATCCAGCTAAAATAGCCGCCTCTTTTCCAAAATTTCGCGAAAAAGAAATGTACCTTATTCTTTTATCTTTCCTTGCATATTCTTTTATCACATCCAAAGTATGATCCGTACTACCATCATTAATAAACATAAGTTCAAATTCATTATCCATTTTATCCATCACATCACAAATCGCAGGATAAAAATATTTTAAAGATTCCTCTTCATTATGACACGGAACAATAATACCAATTTTTTTCATGATTCTAACTCCTAACTTATCAAA
>CALVUT010000076.1 GCA_944363675.1 uncultured Bacilli bacterium
TACCTCCCCGTGCTTTGTAGTACACACTCCTTCATGACTGTTATTATATAGAAAAATAAATTTAGTTCAAGGTTTTCATTCCTATGTGTGCCTTGAACGAAGTGAAAGGAATGAAGCTTAAAATGAAGAAATTGTTTAAAGAGCATGATCTAGTAAAAATTATTTCTTTGATATTGCTTTTGATTATTGTATTGTCATGGATTATTCCAACCGGATCTTTTTCAACTGGCGGTAGCTTTGTTGATGGTGAGGTTGGTCAACTCGGATTAGCTTCTATTTTTTATGGATTTTCTTATGCTTTACAAAATTACTATATGCAGATTGCTTTTTTACTCGTTGTAGGTATTTTTTATGGCGTTGTTTCTAAAACAAGTGGTTATAAAGAAATGGTTAATCGATTAGCTAAGTTTGGTAAGAATAAAGAAATTATTATTTCTTTGGTGATTTCGTTTGTTATTGCTGTTTTAGCTTCAATGCTTAATAATACAATGGTGCTTATCGCATTTATGCCTTTCTTAGTTACTGTATTAAGAAAAATGGGCTTAAGTAAGATTAGCGCGCTTGCAACAACTTTTGGCTCTATTTTAGTCGGTGTTTTAGGTGTTACAATTGGAACAGAAGGTTTTGATGCTTTTGTAAGTTATTTGGCTTATGCTGGTTCAGATGTAACTATTTTAACTGAACTTGCGGTACGAATTGGTATTTTCGTATTGGCTTATGTTTTGTTTAATTTCTTTAATGTTATGGCGATTAAAAAGAGTTTAAATGGTGAAGGCGTAAAAGAGGATTTACAAGATGATGCTTTTTATGTTGAGGACAATAGTAAGAAGAAAAAGTATAGAATTTGGCCAATTGTAACGTGTTTTGTCATTCT
Organism: uncultured Bacilli bacterium; assembly: GCA_944363675.1. Classification (GTDB taxonomy): domain Bacteria; phylum Bacillota_I; class Bacilli_A; order RF39; family UBA660; genus Ventrenecus. The sequence continues at coordinate 875 of CALVUT010000076.1, forward strand.
TTTCCTTTTTATGGTGTTAGGTTTTACGTATTGGAATACGTCTTTAACTGGAACAACTATTTTTGGGCTTGAAATTTTTGAAGAATTTCATGATAAGATGATGGAAATCGAATTGGGCGGTATACCTATTTTCCAAGCATTACTCGGTGGTTCATCAAGCGTTATGACAGCTGATATTGCTCCAGCATTTGGTTCATGGTATTTATTTGATTTTTCTATCGTTATAGGTATTATGACTATAATTATTGCATTTGTTTCCCATATGAAGTTCAATGATTTCTTTACAAATGCTTGGGATGGAATTAAGAAAATGGTTCGACCTACTTTATATTTAGTACTTGCTTATTTAGTTTTTGTGTTTATTTATTGGTCACCATTTATTCCAACAGTTATCAATGCAATTGGAAATTTGGTTTCAGGCTTTAATCCATTTATTGGTACGATTCAAGCTATGATTGCTTCATTATTTAATACTGATTTTGCATTTATTGGTTATACTTATGCTTATTATGTTGGCAGCTTCAGTGGCGTTGAAGGCAATGTTATGTTCTTGATTTTTACAACGATTTATGGATTAATTCAATTTATTACACCTATTAGTGTCTTCTTGTTATTTGGTCTTTCTTATATGAAGGTTCCTTATAAGAAATGGTTATCTTATATCTGGAAGTTCTTTGTAGGTATGTTAGTTTGCTTACTTGTTATTTTTGCTTTACTAACTTATTTGTAATAAAGGAAAAACTCATCTAGTAAGATGGGTTTTTAAATGATTTGAAGGAGGAAAATGGTTTATGGAATATAAGAAAATGGATGAGAATCATTATGTGATTCGTATTCAAAAGGGTGAGGAAGTGCTAGAGCAGTTGAGTCTTTTTGCCCAAAAAGAAAATGTCTTGGCTGGAGAGATTACTGGTATTGGTGCTAGTAATAAGGTCGAAATTGGGTTATTTAATACTGAGACAAAAGAGTACAAAACAACAATAAAGGAAGGAATGTTTGAAATTACTTCTTTGTTGGGAAATATTAGTCGAAAAGATGGTTATGTGTATTTGCATTGTCATATTAATTTTAGTGATGCTAGTTTGACAACTTATGGCGGACATTTGGTAAAGTGTTATATTTCAGCAACTTGTGAGATTATTGTTACAGTGTTACACGGAAGTATTGAACGTAAATTTGATGAGAATATTGGGTTAAATTTATTTGAATTTTAGTGTATAAAAATCCTTCTAATTTTCCATGATTATCATAGGATGATTAAGGAGGATTTTTTTATGTTCTATAATTTTGGGTATGAAGTTTCGATTATTTTAAAGAAGGCTGAAAAAGAAAGATATACCCTTCGGCATCCTTATGTGGGAACGGAGCATTTGATGCTTGCTTTGCTTTCTTTTGATGAAGAGGTTCGTACGCTTGCTATGGAATATGGAGTTACTTATGATGATTTTCGTCAAGCGCTTATTGAAACTGTAGGAATGGCTAGTAAAGCGGTGGATATTAATTTATATACGCCTATGTTGAAAGAGGTCATTGAGATTGCAGGTATGGAAGCTAAAGATAATAATAAAGGTGTTGTTTTGCCTATTCATCTTTTTAAGGCTATTTTGGAAGAAGGGGAAGGTATTGCCTATCGTATTTTTTTAGAAATGGGTGTTCCTACCAAAGAGATGTATCAAAAGGTTAAAAAGACTCCTGTTTCTAAAGAGCTTTCTAATAAGAATTTGGAAGTTTTAAAGATTGGGGTTCGGATGAATGATGTGGTGAAGATGCGTGAAAAGGTTGTTGGTCGAGATAAAGAAATGGAGATGTTGATTGAGACGTTGCTTAGAAGGCAAAAAAATAATCCACTTTTGATTGGCAAGGCTGGTGTAGGTAAAACTGCTTTGGTTGAGGAACTTGTAAGAAAAATTAAGAGTAAAAACGTACCTATTGAACTTCAAAATATGGAAGTAATCTCGCTTGAAATGGGATCTTTAGTCGCAGGAACGAAGTATCGTGGGGAGTTTGAGGAACGTCTTCACAAAATTATTAAAGAGGTTATTAAAGAGCAAAATATTATTTTATTTATTGATGAGATTCATACAATGGTAAATGCTGGGGGTGCTGAAGGTGCCATCGCGGCTTCGGATATTTTAAAACCTTATTTAGCTAGAGGTGATATTAAAATTATTGGGGCGACGACTTTAGAGGAGTATCATGAGTTTATTGAAAAGGATAAAGCATTGGATCGAAGGTTTGAACATATTTTAGTTGAAGAGCCTAATGAGGAAGATATGATGCAAATTTTGGCTTCTGTTAAACCGACGATTGAGCATCATTATAAGGTTTGTATTACAGAGGAGAATCTTCGTGACTTTTATTTACTTAGTGAGGAATATTTATTTAATAAATGTAATCCAGATAAAACGATTGAACTTATGGATTCAGTATGCGCTCGACTTCGTCTTAAACATTGTGAACAAACTAGTAAGACTTCTTTATTAAAAGCGGTAAGAAAGCGTAAGGAAAAGTGTATAAAAAATGGTGATTTTGAAATGGCGATGAAAGAGGCTAATTTAGAGCATTCTTTAAAGAGTAAACAGGATAGCAGTGAGGTTATGAATACGATTTGTAAAGATGATATTTTAGAGGTAATTGAAAGTAAGACAAAGGCGTTTTTACGTGTTCCTTTTATGGAAAAGTTCAATACTTTAAAGGAAAGTTTAAATAAAAGTATTTTGGGTCAAGAAGAGGCTATTCAAAAGATTTTGGATGTGTTGTGGTCAGAAAAACGAAAAGGTACGAGTTTTTTGCTTGTCGGGGGTAGTGGCATTGGTAAGACTTTAACTGTTAAAGTTTTTAGTGAGGCATTGAAAATGAATTTGTTGCGGATTGATATGAGCGAGTATTCTTCTTTGGAAAGTGTTCATAGACTTATTGGGGCGCCTCCAGGATATGTTGGTTATCAAGAACCTTATGTTTTAGAAAAAATCCGTGAGCAACCTTTTACAACGGTTTTGTTTGATGAAATTGAAAAAGCTCATCCTCAGGTATTAAATTTACTTTTGCAGATTTTGGATGAAGGCTTTGTTACTGATTCTAGAGGAAATAAAATTCGGTTTGATCATACGTACATCTTTTTGACGAGCAATGCTCAGGTTAAAAAGAATGTTGGTTTTGCTACTTCCTCCGGATCTCATTTTGATGGGGTGTTTTCTAAGGAACTTTTAGGGCGAATTGATGCAATTGTAGAGTATCAACCTATTACGAAAGAAGTGGCTTTAAAGTTTATCGAAAAGGAATTAAAAAATCCAAAGATAGAGCCTTTAGATTTAATTTGTGAAGGGGAAATAGAACGTTATGGTCTAAGGCATATCCGCAACTTGATTTTAAAATATAATAAGCAGGCTGAGTATCAAGAAAATTGAATTTTTCTTGATTTTTTTGGCTATACTAATATTGGTGATTTTATGCCTAATATTCACAGTACCATTTCTTTTGGTTTGGTTAATATTCCCGTAGTTATGAATTCTATTATTTATGATAATGATGTTTCTTTTCATCAACTCCATAAAAAGTGTTTAAGACGAATTAAATATATAAAGTATTGTCCACATTGTAAGGTTGATGTGAAGCAAATGGATATTGTTAAAGGTTTTGAGTATGAAAAAGAAAAACATATTGTTTTTTCTAAACAAGAGCTTGATCGATTAAAACCGGAAAATGATGGTGTATTAGATATTGTTTCTTTTGTTTCTTTGAAAGAAATTGATCCTATATATTTTGAAAAGAGTTATTTTTTAGCACCGGAAAAAAAGAGTAAAGCTTATTCTTTGTTTTGTAAGGCTTTGGAAAAAAGTAATTTGGTAGCTTTGTGTAAGACGGTTTTACATAGTAAGTTTTATTATGCGATTATTAGACCGGTGAGTGAAGGTATAGTTTTGACTACTTTGTTTTTTGATGAAGAAATTTCTTTTGAGGGGATTAAAAATAAGGTTAAAGTGGATACTAAGGAACTAAATTTGGCTGTGAAGTTAATTTTACAGATGAAGGAAAAGTTTGATCCGACTCTGTATAAAGATGAATATCAGAATAATGTTAGTAAGGCTATTGGAGCTAAATTAAAGGGAGAAAAAGTAAAGGGAAAACGAAAGAAAAATACTCTTAAAGCTAATGATTTAATGAAGGCTTTAGAAAAGAGTTTGAAATCATGAATCCATTTATGTTTTCTTCTTTTCAGCCTATGCTTCTTTCAAAGGCCAAGGAACCTTTTGATGATGATCGTTATATTTTTGAAATGAAGTTTGACGGGATGAGAGCGGTGATTTTTGCTACTCCTGAATCCGTGAGAATTCAAAATCGTTATGCTAAAGATATTACAAGTAAGTTTGCAGAGCTTCAACAAATTAAGCATCTGGTGACGAAGCCTACTGTATTTGATGGTGAAATTGTTTGTTTTCAAGATGGAAAGCCAAATTTTTCTATGTTACAAAAAAGGATTTTAGGAAAGACAAGGAATATTCCTGTTGTATTTGTTTGTTTTGATCTTTTGTATGAGGGAAGGGACTTAACGGTTTTTCCTTTAGAAAAAAGGAAGAAAATTTTAGCTAGGTTTTCCAATACAAATTATTTTGTTAAAACTTTTTTTGTGGTAGGCAAGGGAAAGAAATTTTTCCAAAAAATTGTTTCGAATCGTTTAGAAGGTATGGTAGCTAAGAAAAGAGATAGTTTGTATTTTGGCCATACACGCAGTTTAGACTGGATTAAGATTAAGTATTTACAACGTGAATGGTTTATTATAGGTGGTTTTGGATGTTCAGTTTCTCAAAGTGTTTTTTCTCTTTATTTAGGTGAATATAAGGAAGGAAATTTCGTTTATATAGGTAAAGTTTCGGTTTCAAGGAAGAATGAACTTTATTCTATGCTTAAAAAGATAGAAAGGAAAAAATGTCCTTTTAAGAATCATACTTTTTCTCAAGAAGTGCATTTTGTAGCTTTGAAATTATGGGCTGAGGTTGAGTTTTTAGAACGTGGTTTTAAGGGAGGACTTAGGCATCCGGTGTTTATTCGATTTAAAAAAAGCTCTAGTCAATTTTAACTAGGGCTTTTTCTGTGGAACATAGTTTGTCCATGGATACTTCTAAGACTTTGGCTATATTATATAAAACGGGAACGGAGACACCTTTTCCTGTTTCATTTTCCAGATTAGCTATTTGTGTTGTGGTAATTCCGACCATTTCAGCTAATTTAGCTTGCGTAATGTTCTCATGAGGATGAGTAAGATTATAAGCGCTACGATAGAATTTTACGTTACGGCCAATTACACAGAAGATATCGTTTTTTCTTTCGTTTAAATATAAGTTCATACAACCACCATTATTATTTTATGAAATTTAAGCTTTTCTGAAAATGTCTGTAAAGCTATAGTTTTTAAACTTAAAGTTTTGTTTGTATATATTATTAATTTTGTTTTTGGGCTATAGTAAATGTTTTTAAGTTTTTGCTTGTGGTTTAATATAATAAAAGACACTTTTTTTAATCAAAAGTGTCTGAATAGTCTGGATTGTAGTTAATTCGTTCATCAAATTCAATGAAATTTACATAAAGCATACGAATGAGATACCATAATCCTGTTGATGGATCGGATAAAATTAGATGATCACGACCACTTTGCTCTATGATTCCTGTATAGATTTTATCTCGCCATTCGTTGGAATCTGGATAGGATGCATATACTTTTACTTTTTTCCCTTTATTTAGTCTTAAGATGTTTTCGATAAGACTTTGTTCTAAAGGAAGCGAGCTTTGGGCGCTGATATTTCCTGGAGGGCTCATAATATTGTTAGCAGCGCTTGGAAATGTTGGATTACTAAAAAAACTTCCGTTCAATTTTCTTCACCTCAATTTATTGTATGTTTGTTGCTTTTTATTTAGAAGTTCGTTATAATTAGTTTATAAGGAATAGGATTGGTTATGAACTTAAAGAAAATTAAGCAAACTGTTTTTGAGCGGAATTTATGTACACGAATTGTTTTTTTAGTTATTGGTATTTTTTTGTTGGCTTTGAATTATAATCTTTTTTTAGCTCCTAATCAATTTGTTATTGGAGGATTAACAGGCCTATCTTTAGTTGTCAATTATTTTTTTGGCTGGAATGCACAGGTTTTTATTTATGTTGCAACTGCTCTTTTGCTTGTTGTGAGTTTTTTCTTGTTAGGACTTAAAAGTACAATGGCATCGGTTGTTGGTGGAGTGTTGTATCCAATTATGATTACTTTTACGACTCCTTTAGCCACGACGTTGCTTGAGTATATTCAAATTGATAATATTGTGCTGCTTATTTTAATTATTTCTCTTTTGCAAGGAGTGGGATCAGGGCTTGTTTTGAAATTTGGTTTTAATACCGGAGGAACGGATGTTATTATGAAAATTATTAATAAATATTTTCATGTTTCTGAAGGCAAAAGTTCTTTGTTTACGCATATAAGTATTATTTTATTAGGTGGCATTGCGTTTGGTCTTAATAATATGGTTTATGCTATTTTAATTTTGATTTTGTATACGAGTTTGGTTGATAAGTTAATTATTGGTATATCTGATTCTAAGTTATTCTTTATTTATACGAAAAAATGGGAAGAAGTACGGGATTATGTTTTAAACGATTTAGATACTGGTGTAACTATTTTAGAGGCTGAGGGTGGCTATTCAAAATCTAAAAATACGGTTTTGATGTGTGTGGTGCCCAATAAAGATTATTATTTGTTTAAAGAGATTGTGTTAGAGATTGATCCACGAGCCTTTTTTGTTATTAATGATTGTTATGAGGTTCATGGGGGTATGAAAAGGCGGAATTTACCATTTATTTAAGGGATAAAGTATGATATAATGTGTATCTAGAATATGAGGTGGAAGTAATGAAGTTGATTAAAGTTGAGCATGCTTATAAGATATATAAAAACGGAACAACGGCTGTTGCGGATTTAAGTGTTACAATTGACAAAGGCGAGTTTGTTTTTGTTATTGGTACAACTGGTAGTGGTAAGAGTACTTTTATTAAAATGTTGTATCGTGAAGAAAAACCAACTAAAGGTAAAGTTATTGTTGGTGGCATTGATGTGGCTAAATTAAGAAATTCTAAAGTGTATAAATTAAGAAGAAAATTAGGGGTTGTTTTTCAAGATTTTAAACTTCTTCCTAAGCTTACAGTTTATGAAAATGTAGCTTTTGCTTTGGAGACTTTGGGAATTCCAGAAAGTGAAATTCGGCCTAAAGTCTTGAAGGCTATTGATGCGGTTGGCTTAAAGGAAAAAACAAGAAATTTGCCTAGTGAGCTTTCTGGTGGTGAGCAACAACGTGTGGCTATTGCCAGAGCTATTGTCAATAATCCTAAGTTACTTATTTGTGATGAACCGACAGGAAATTTGGATCCAGAAACCAGTAAGGGTATTATGAAGATTTTGGAAAATATTAATCAAACTCTGGGAACAACTATTATTATGGCTACACATGATAAGGAACTTGTTAATAAGATGAAGAAGAGGGTTTTGGTCATTGAAAATGGTGTTTTAGCCAGTGATACAAAGAAAGGAAGTTATAAGGTACATGAGAGCGTTAAGAATTCTTAGTCGAAGCATTCGAGATTCTTTTAAGAGTGTTTTTCGTAATTTGCCTTTGTCTATGGCGAGTATTTTGTGTACGACGATTACACTTGTTTTAGTCGCTGTAGCTATTTTTCTTTCTTATAATGTACGTGAGGTTACGAATACTTTGGAGCGTGAGCTTACTATTGTGGTTTATTTGGATAAGGAGACTACTGAGGAGCAGAAAACAGAAATCCAAAACGATTTGAAGACGATGGATAATGTCGATAATTTTCAGCTTAAGACTAAAGAAGAGTGGAAGGCTGAGATGAAACAAGAAAGTGAAACTTTGGAGACTACTTTGGATTATTTGGAAGAAAATCCGTTGCTTGATTCTATTATTGTAACAGTTAAAAATGTTGATGATTTGAGTGAGACGGCGGACAAGTTGCGTGAATATGATTTTGTTAGCAGTGCTGAGTATGGCGAAGGTATGGTTGAAAACATTATTGGAATTTTTGATGCGGTAAGTTTAGGTACTGTTGCTATGGTTATTGCGCTTGTTTGTGTAACAGCATTTTTAATTAGCAATACAATTAAATTAACGATTTTTTCAAGAAAAACGGAAATTGAAATTATGAGACTTGTGGGAGCTAGCAATACTTCTATTAAATTACCTTTTATTTTTGAAGGTTTTATTCTAGGGGTATTTGGTAGTATTATTCCGATCGCTGCGAGTGTTTATGGATATACGATTTTATATAATCAAACTGGTGGTTATGTATTTACAAAAATTATTACACTTGTTAAACCATTTCCATTTGTATTATACGTTTCCATTATTTTGTTAGCTATTGGCTGTGTTGTCGGCATGTTCGGCTCTTGGAGAGCTGTTAGAAAGTATTTAAAGATATGATGAAGTTATTTCGGTTTGTTTTAGTTATTTTCGTTGTGCTTCAATGCTTTTATGTTCCTATTGTTTCGGCTTCTGAAGAGCAGCCAACACTTGGAGAATTAAAAGCTGAGTATCAAGCTAAGTTGGATGAGAAAGCTTCTTATGAGGCAATGAGTGAAGAGGCTAAGGCGGAGATTGCTGAGAAGGAAGCAGCAATTGATGAGGTTGAGGTAAGTATTCATGCTTCGGAAGAGGAAATGAATCGAATTCAAGAAAGTATTGATGCTTCTAATAAGGAGATTGAGAAATTAACTGGTGACGCTAAGAGTGTATTGCTTTATTTGCAACAAATGCAAGGGGAAAATGCTTATGTTGAGTATGTTTCAGGAGCTTCTAGTATGACTGATCTTATTACGAGAATTGCGGCAATTGAACAAATTTCTAATAGTATTCAAACGACTATGAATAATTTGGAAAAAGAGATTGAACACAATGAACAGTTAAAGGTTGAAGAGGAAAATAAACAAAAAGAATTGGAAAAGAAAGCTCAAGAATATCAACGGGTTATCGAGGCTCGTTATAATGATATTGCCAATTATGATAAGTATGCTTTGGATATTGATACACAAGTTGAGTCTTTAAAAACTAAGCTTGATGCTGCAATTAGGAACTGTGAGTTATATGCTAGTAGTAAAGGTGATGATGCAATTGTTAGTGTGGATTGTGTTAAACCACCACAGAACAATACTTCAACCGGAGGATCTGGTAATTTTGTTACCAATGATTCGTGGTTAAAACCTTTAACTTATGGTGTAATCACTAGTGAGGTTGGATATCGTTGGGGAAGTTATCATAATGCTTTAGATATTGGTGGCAATGCTGAGGGTACACCGGTTTACGCAGCAGCTGCTGGAGTTGTATCCGGCAAGGTTGAACGTTATTCTTGTGGGGGAAATATGCTTTATATTGACGTTGTTGTAAATGGCCAGGCTTATACGACTTATTATTATCATTTGCTTAGTTTTGCTGTTAACATTGGGGATGTAGTAGATCAAAATACAATAATTGGTTATGTTGGCGGTGGGCCTAGTACGTCGGCATATTATGGTGGTTATGATACTTGTACAACTGGTGCTCATTTACATTTTGGTGTAGCTACAGGTTTTTATAATGGGTATTCTGTTTCAAGGAGTAATGTTATTACACCTCCAGGATTTCCAAATTCATATGGATGGCGTTTTACGTCGCGTTATGATATGTATTAAAGATAGGCTTTTAAAGTCTATTTTTTTTACAAAACGTTGATTTTAAAACTATACTTTTCTATTGTTTTTTAACTTATATATTTTTTGTTTTAAGAAAAGTGGTTTGAAAAAGTTGCATTTTTTAATTAAAGATGCTCTTCTTTATATAGGTGAGGGTTTATAATAAGGGAGTTTGAAAATGCAATGATTATTCGTTGTATTACGGGAGAGGTGCTACTTAGAAATTCCGTTTTTACTTACTTTGGATGATGGTATTATTCCTGTAGAGTTAAAATCCTCTTTGAGAACTCAATCTAAAAGTTTAAATGTATTTTTAGAAAAGTATCGTTCTTCGTATGGTATTCGCATTAGTATGAAAAACTTTGGTTATGAAAACTCTATTAAGTCTATTCCTTTATATGCTACATTTTGTTTTAAGAAAAAGGATTAGTGTGTTATAATGCTTATAGAGTAGGTGGTATTTTGAAGAAGTTTTTCTTTTTTTGTCTATGTTTTTTAGGGATGATAAGTATTGCTTCGGCTGCGGATATTAATACTTTAGGAGAGCTTAGGGCAAATTATAATGATTTATTACAACAACAAGCAGAGAATGAGGCCAAGTCAGAAGCTGCTAAGTCGGAGATTGCTCAGAAGGAAGCGGCAATTAAACAGGCTGAAGCAGATATTCATCAGGCTGAAGCGGATATGCAAGAAGCTACTGATAAAATTGAGGAATCAAATGAACGAATTGTGCAGTTAACTAGTGAGGCTGAAAGGGTTTTACTTTATTTACAGCAGATGCAAGGGGAAAATGCTTATGTTGAGTATGTAACAGGTGCTTCAACTATGACGGATTTGATTACCCGAATTGCGGCTGTAGAACAGATTTCAGGTAGTATTCAAACCACTATGGAGAATTTGGAGGCTGAAATTAAACGTAATGAAGAATTAAAAGAAGAGTTGAGTCAAAAACAAGATGAGTTAAGTAAACAGATTGATACTTATCAAAAGACGATCGAGCAACGTTATAGTGACTTGGCTTCTTATGATAAGTACGCTTTAGATATTGATACGCAAGTCGAAGTGGCTAAAAAGCAAGTTGAAACTTATGAGACGCTTTGTCGTAGTGAGGTTGGGAGAACTGATGATGATGTCCTTTTAAGTGATTGTTCAAATATCCCTGTTAATTCAGGATGGTTGAAGCCTTTAAACTATGGAGTGATTACAAGTACTTGGGGATATCGAACACATCCAGTTACGGGAGTTGCTTATTCTTTTCATAATGGCTTAGATATTGGAGGCAATGCCGAAGGCACACCAGTTTATGCGGCTGCTGCGGGTGTCGTTGCGGCTAAAGTTTATCGTTATTCTTGTGGTGGCAACATGCTTTATATTAATGTGAATGTAAATGGCAAAGAGTATACGACTTACTATTATCATTTATTAAGTTTCAATGTTGAAGTTGGTGATGTTGTAACACAGAACACGATAATTGGTTATGTTGGTGGTGGCTATAGTACATCGGCAACATATGGGGGATACGATTATTGTACGACTGGTGCCCATTTGCATTTTGGAGTAGCTAAAGGATATTACAATGTAAATACGGGTATCATTTCAAGTAATATCATTACGCCTCCTGGATTTCCAAATATGTATGGGTGGACATTTACATCTAGAACACAGATGTATGGTTAAAAAAATAAACAACTAACGGTGTGTGGTTAGTTGTTTTTATTTTTTGTGGTGTATAATAATATTGGCCAGAGGAGATTAACTCTTTTGAAGCTGGTTCTCTTCTGCAGTGGCCTGAAAAAATTCAGACGGTTGAATTTCAAAAAAATTACATAATTTTCGAATTGTTTCGATGGAAGGATAGCGATCCAGCAAGGAAAGTGTTAGCATGTCGCTGTAAGCTTGAAAAGTTATGTTAATTTGTTCGGCTACATGAGCCCTCGAGTATCCACTCTCTTCATGGATACGTCGAAGGTTCTTTTTTATAAGTAAATAAAAGTCTTTTTGAGAATATTTTTTGTTCAT
>CALVUT010000077.1 GCA_944363675.1 uncultured Bacilli bacterium
CAACCATGAAAGAACTTAAAGAAAAATACAAAGGAAATGAGGTGTATGAAAAACTAATGAAAAAGATTGAACAATTAACTCAAGACGAAGAATTTCTGGGTTACTATGATTTAGAAGAAAAGCATAAGTGGGAACTTAATGATTCTTATGAAACAGGAGTTGAACAAGGTATTAAACAGGGTATGCATCAAAATAAACTAGACATGGCAAAATGGATGTTAAAGAAAAAGATGAACATCAAAGACATCATCGAGGCAACAGGTCTAGCCAAAGAAGAAATCACGAATTTACTGTGATTTTTTCTTTGGTTAAAAATAATTCAAAAAAAAGAAGACTATTCTAGTTCGTCTTCCCAAGCATCAATGATTTCTTTTAAAAATTCTCCTATGGTATCTACTTTGCAATTGGCAAAGAAGTTTTCTTCAAAATAATCATTGTGGATCATATTATATAACATATCTTTATCTACTTCTTCTAAAATGCTAGCCATAGAGATATGACTGGTTTGTTTTAAATCATAAAGATTTTGACGTTGTTTGTTCTGAATTTCTTTACGTTCACTAGGATAGCCTGAGGCAAATTCAGTTTCAAATAAAGCCGTAAAAATTTGTTCCAGTTGAAATTCGCTGCCTATTCCAAAATATTTACCAAAAGGAATGGAAATGGCATTTCCAGCATTAACTTTGGCAAATAATTTAGCATCGACGGCATCACTAATTAATCCACAGTAAACATTGGGCATAGCATTAGAAGAAATGCATGCTCCTTGACCTGAAGCACAACCTGTAATGACAAAATCAACAGCATGACTATTTAAAAGAATCCCCGTTAGGACACCTAAGCCAACATAATCTAAAGAGGCATTTTTCTCTTCACTGACACCATAATTATATACTTCATGGCCATATTTAGATGCGACTCTTTCTAAAACATTGTAGATAAATTCATTTTTCTTTTTTTGACTGTTTTCATTAATTAACGCTATTTTCATTTTCTCTACTTCCTATCCTTGATTAGTATATCAAAAAAATTCCTTATGAGCAAACTTGGATTTTCGTTAAAACATAGTCATGATCTATTTGATCGTAGGTACTGTGGCAGTATGGACAAAAACCACTGTCATCGACATCAAGACTGGCTCCACAGTTTGGACATTGGCGAACTAAGTTGGTTTTTTTTATCTTTTTTTGTTTTGTAAAAGTAAGATGATATAGCACATCAATCCGATAAGAATTATTACCTCTTGTTACTTCACCGGTTTCTAAACTCAAGTAATAGTCCATATATCGAGCGTGCAGATTCACTGCTATCTCATATGCATTTTCAGTTTCGGTAATGTTTTCAATACGACTTGTTTTAACGTTTAACTCATCATACATATGTCTTTCATGATTTTGTTTATCTTTGGCTAAGACTTCGGCAAAACGCTCATAAATCTCATCGCTCATAAAGTGCTTGACTTCTTCTAAATTATCCAGCGTAATGGCACTAAAAATTTTAATGAATATGTTATTTATTTTCGTTAAAAACATTGCCTCATTAAATGTATGATCTACTTTTTGATATTCTTCTTTCGTCATATTGTTCTCCTTTAATTGATATTTGTTTTTTTACTTAAGACAAATTCTTCGTTGGCATACGTCAATTTGCTTCGACAGTATGGACATGTTTTTACACCATTTTCTATCTCAGCACCACATTTTGGACATTTCAAGTTTTGGGTATTTTCTTTGGCTTTAACAAATGTCATAATGTAATTATTGGTAAGACGTCTTGTATCGGTACCACGAGTTACTTTTTTCGTTTGCGTATTTATTACGTAATCATAGAAAGTTATTTTCATATATACAGTTACAGTGATAAATTGCTCATCTTCGATAAGACGCGTCACTTTAGCTTCCAACAACTCAAAATCACTCATAATATTTTGACCTTTTTTGAGTTTTAAGGTTTCTAGTTGTGTTTTGTAACTATTATAAAGTTCATTGGTGCAAAGTTTACTTAAGGCATTGTAATCAAAATTCATCCAGGCTGTTTGGATATCTATAAATTTTTGATAAGTCATCTCTTTTAAACTTTCCAAAGTTTCTCCTGGTAAAATACTTTGCAGTTTCTCGATATCAATATCATTAAATTTGGGACTGACTTTGCCTTTATTTTTCTTTTCTCTTTTATAAATAATTAAAAATATTCCAAGATACACAATAATTAAAGCTATAACTACTGAGCTTAAATCACCACCACTACCACCAGAACTACGCCAAGAAGAGCCTTCGCTCCAAGAAGATCCACCACTCCAAGAAGATCCTCCTGAATCATAGCTACTATCCCATCCTGAGTCGGCTTTCACCGATAAAGTTATTGTGAATATACAAAAAACCATTAAAAGAACACTTACTATTTTGATCAGCCATATACTCTTTTTTTTCATTTTTCTCACCCTTCTTTTTTGTAAGGAATAAAATTATTTACTATTTTGAATTTTTTTCCGTGTTTTAAATATAAATACCCTAAAATACTGAAGACAAAAGCGCCTAAAAAGTTTACAAATAAATCTTGCATAGTATCGTTTAAGCCAATATCTAAATAGCCGTCTAATTCATATAAAGTTGCGTCATTTTCACCTAAGATAATTGTTTTTTTTATCGGGCCAATAGTATAGACTTGATTGGAATTTGCAGGATCAAATGTTACGCTAGATATTGAGTTTACGATGGTATCTTTTTGCATATCAATGGATAAAATGTGATCGGCGGCATATTCATAAAATTCCCAAACTACTCCGACGGTCATAGAAAAGCAAAAGGCCACCAAAGCCACAAATATAGGTGAAAGGTTAAAGGTATCGACTTTTTCGTTTAAAAGGTTGATTAAAGAAAAACCAATCGCAGCACATAAAAAGCCATTTAAAGTGTGCAAAATGGTATCAAAGTTTTTAAATAAACCATAAAAATTATTAATTTCACCTAGAATTTCTGCCGAAAAGATAAAAAGAAAAATGAGAACTTCTAAGGCGTCTGGTAATTCCACTTTGAACTTTTTTTGAAAAAAAATCGGTAAAACAAGTAAGAATAATGAAAATATACAGAGAATCGCATTCCAGATATTTCCAAGAATGATTTCCCGAATCATACAAAGAATGACAAGAAATCTTAAAACCAAATATACGGTTATGGATACTTTACTGCTTTCTTTTAGTTTCTGTTTAGGCATATACTTCACCCTTTTCTTACTTTATTTTATGCAATTATTTTACTATTCTCTTTGATTATATCGATAAGTGAAAAACATTGCAAGAAAAAAGCGAAAGTTATTCGCTTGCTAATAGAGATTTGTAGTTATCTAAGTTTTCAAGGTTTTCATATTGCTTCGTGATTGCTTCACGTATTTCCATGCCATTTGCTGAAGAATAGCCTGAGAAGTCTTCTTTCCCAATGATAAAGAATGGTACACTTCTTGAACCCGTTTCTTTGCCAAACTTACTTAAAAACTTATCCATGATTTGACCGTTTTCTTCATTATCCCAGACTTCAAAGCCATAAATACGGACCATGTCACCAAAATCTTTTTTTATACTGTCTAAATAGTTAAACAGCTCTTCACAGTGAGGACAAGTGCTGCCCCAGAACACATAAATATTAAGTTTATCGGTTTCATAATTAATATCCGATAATTTAGCATTTTTGTTTAAATACTCCTTGTTGGACATAGCTAGAAAAACTAAACTTCCGGTAAAGGCTAAAACTAAAACTACTCCGGCAATAATAAAGCCTTTTTTCATTAAAACTCCACGTACCTTTCTGTATTATATATTGTCCCGTCGATTTCAATGAGTACTTGATATCTGCCTTTTAACCCTTTTTCGTTAATATATTGAGTCACAACAATACCATTTTCATTTTCTTCTTCGGTAAATATATCGACGCATAATGCGGTGTAAGGTTTTTTACTTACTCTAACATTATAATACAAATAAGATACATTTTGGTATAAAATTACATTTACTTTGTTTTCTCTTTTAAATCTTCCACTAACTACGAGACGATCGATTTCTTTTGTAATCGTAATTTCATGGGCATTATAGGTGTCATCCATTTGATGGGTAAAAAGATTTAAGCCTAATTTTTTCTTTGTTACTTTCGTTTCCCCTAAGTCTCCTACTCTTTCTGGAGTACTTAACGTAAAGTTTTCTTCTTCGGCATAAAGGCTCATTTTTTCAACACGATAGTTGTTTGTTGGCAAGACAATTTCAAAGATCACTTTATTGTTTAACAATTCAACTGTATCCGAAACTAAAGTTGCATTTTCAGAAAATCCGGCAGGTTGATTTGAGTTTTTACCATCGACGTAAACAATACCACCTGAATGAATAATATAATGATTTTTGGCAAGATAATCTACATCTGAAATATATGGAGAATAAAAGGCACTTCCTCTTTCTTTACCATATTCAAAAACTTGTTCAATGGTCATCTTTTCGGTATCGATTTTATACATAACACCGCGACTATAAGACTTGGTTGCTGGGACATATTCTTCTTTAAGTTTGGATTTATTGTTGCCATTATCAAATAAGAATACGTATCCTTCTGGTGTGATCATGGCCGCATGTTGGCTCCATTGCCATTCAAAGTTCTCACCAACTGGCGTGAAGAAATATTGCTGGTACTCCTCGCTCCAATTGGTAGGATCACCAATAATCCAATTTAATGCTCCGGTGTCATAGTCGATGTTAATGACCGCGTCTTGATGACGACCAGATAAAGTTATTGAGTTTGTATCTTTGTCGTACCATACAGAGTTATTATGAAACCAATCGTACTCAGACCAGTTTTCACTTTTGCCGTCTTCTTCATTTAAAATATCTTTTAAATCGAATGTTTTGACGATTTCTCCTGTATTTCTATCTAGTTCAACAATATAATCTTCAACAGTACCTTCATTGCTGGCAAAATTATCACTGGCCACTAAAAGGTTACCATTTTCCATTTCAAAGTAATCATGATGATAACCTCCTTCTAAGCTGTATTCTTTATAAATTTTACCGAGCAGATCCATTTCATATAAACCTGTCATATAATAAGGACTGTTGATTAGCCTTTCAGTACTGACAAGTAAATGACCATTTCTAAGACGATTTATTTCCCAAATGGCATTAATGTTTAGATACCATCTTACATCGCCATTGACATCATAAGCCACGGTGTACCCATTACTTGATGGAGTAAAAAAGTATAAATCATTAGTAAGCTTACTTTTATCAGATGTTACATCGGTTGGTAAAATCATATCTTCTGGTAATGCTTCTGTTTTAATTTTTAAAGTTTTTTTGACTCCTTCATATTCAATCGTCACTTCATTGTCGGTACCCGCATATAAGCCATAGATCGGAATATAATGCTCTTTTGTACTTGCAAAAGTATGTGTAAACGTCGTCAGAGCATCTTTTCCTTTAATAGTCACTTTAGGACTTACAGCACTTTCTGTTTCAAAAGTAATTAGGGCCGTCAATGGAGAGATATCATAAGGATTTAGATAAACATTTGGTTCGTCAATGGTAGCCCCTTCTATTTTGATCTCTTTTTCTTGTTCTGTTTGTGTTTCGACTAAACTTATCGTTTGACTTACTTCTTCGGTAGCTGTATTTTTAATTTCTAAACCCACGCCAATGCAGAGTAAGAGAAATAGTAATCCAGCTATCCCTATAATAATTATTTGTTTTCGTTTCATTTTACTTTCCACCTCCCCTTCAGTTTAACAAAAAGAGCTCTATTCTTCTAGAAATTTACGGTTGAAAAAACTCAACTTGTGGTTGAGTTAATCTATTTATATTCTTTCAACTGTTGTTTGGGTATCTTTTCTTCTATAGATCATGAGACTTTCGAATTTATTTTTTATCCGTAGAGCCTATGCCGCCTTTACGAACGCCTTCGGCATGATCATCATCTGTAAGCAAAAACTTTTGAAAGATTACTTGTCCGATAACATCTCCTTTTTTTATTTCAATGTCATGATCTGAGCAATTGAAATACTGAAAGTAAAAATGACCATCATTGTCTTCGTTTCCATAGTAATCTGCATCAATGATACCGATACCATTGGCCATTAGTAAGCCCTTTTTGGGACCGGACGAACGATTAATTAGCATAAAATATTCATCTTCCATACAATAGGCTTTTAGGCCGGTGGGAATTAAGGTTGGTTTGATGCCTGGTTTAAACTTTGGAATAACGACATCTTCGGCGGCTTCGACATCATAACCTGCGGAATGTTTTGTTTTACGAACTGGTAAGTGAATATCTTTATCTTCATATCCTTTAACAATTTCAAATCCTCTTTGTTTCATATGCTCCTCTTTTCTAATTTTTCTATACTTTTTGAAAGACTTTGTCTGCTACTGGAATTTCAATTATCTTGTGTTTTTTTAAACTTTGTTTGACATCGATAACACGTTGATTTGAACTTCCCCGGAAAACTAAGCCTTTGTTATGCAAGCTTTCAATAAATCTACCATCTACTAAAACATCTAAATAGGACAAAACTTCTTTGGTAAAATCGTATTTAGGAACCATGAGGTCTAATATTTCTTTATCAAATAAGTATCCTGTATAACACCAGATATCTTTTTCGGGATAAGTTTCTTTTACTTTTTGGAGTAAAGGAAGAATACCCTTTTGATTTTCCGGATACATTGGTTCTCCTCCTAATAAAGTTAAGCCATTAATATAGGATGGTTTTAAAAGTTCGATGATTTCGTTGATTGTTTCTTCGGTAAAAGGTTTACCATAATGGTAGTCCCACGCTTCTTCATTAAAACAGTTTGGACAGTGATGAGGGCATCCGCTTACAAATAAGGATACCCTTACTCCTTTACCATTAGCAATATCATAATTTTTTATATCTGCGTAGTACATAGTAACCTCTTATAAATGAGTTACACGGGCTTTTATTTCTTTTGTCTTACCAACGTTCCAGAAATTTTCCCCTAAATATCCACAAGTTCTTCTGGTAACATTCATTTTGCTTTTATCTTTGTTGTGGCAGTTTGGACATTCCCATTCTAAGTCATCATTTATGATAATCTCTCCTGAATAACCACAGACATGGCAATAATCTGATTTGGTATTAAATTCTGCATATTGAATGTTATCATAGATGAATTTAACTACTTCTTCCATAGCTTCTAAGTTATGTTCCATATTTGGCACTTCCACGTAGGAAATACATCCACCACTTGAGATTGGTTGGAATTGACTTTCAAATTTAAATTTGGTAAAGGCATCAATTTTTTCACGAACATCGACATGATAGCTATTGGTATAATATCCTTTATCCGTAACATCTTTGATGGTACCAAATTTTTCTTTATCAATTCGGGCAAAACGATAGCAAAGACTTTCAGCTGGCGTTCCATATAAAGCAAATCCAAGACCCGTTTCTTTCTTCCACTCATCTACTTTATCTCTTAAATGATGCATTAATTTTAAGGCAAACTTTTCGCCTTCAGGATCCGTATGTGAAACACCACGCATGAGCATTGTTGTTTCATAAACACCTATATATCCTAAAGAAATCGTTGAATAGCAACTGTTCAAGTATTTATCTATTTTTTCACCTTTTTTTAGTCTGGCAATTGCACCGTATTGCCAGTGAATAGGACTAATATCGCTAGTTGTACCAAGAAGAGCTTCATGACGGCATAATAAAGCTTCTTTGCATAATTCAAGACGTTCATCTAATAAACTCCAGAATTTTTCTTCGTCGTGCTCTGCGACAATCGCTACTTGAGGAAGATTAATGGATACGACACCTTGATTGAAACGTCCTTCAAATTTATAGTTACCATTTTCATCTTTCCAAGGAGACAAGAAACTACGGCATCCCATTGGGCTAAAGACATTCCCTTCATAATTCTTACGCATTTCTTTCGCACTGATGTAATCCGGATACATTCTCTTGGCTGAACATTTAATAGCTAAGCGTGTTAAATAGTCGTATTTACCGCCTTTTAAACAGTTATTTTCATCTAAAACATACACAAGTTTTGGGAATGCCGGCGTAATATACACACCTTTTTCATTTTTAATTCCTTGTAGTCTCTGACGAATAACTTCTTCAAAAATCATTGCATTTTCCTCGATGTATTCATCATCATCTTTTAAATACATAAATAAAGTTACAAAAGGAGATTGACCGTTTGTTGTCATCAAAGTATTAATTTGATATTGAATGGTTTGAACGCCAGCTTTCACTTCATTTTTTAAGCGGTCCATAACCATTTCATCGATTTCTTTTTTCGTTAGTTTTTTCTTAATATCGTCTTCTATTTGATTATAGAATTTTTCTTTCGTAAGTCTTACATATTTGCCTAAATGAGATAGATCGACCGATTGACCACCGTATTGATTTGAGGCAACAGCAGCAATAATTTGAGTTGTTACAGTACATGCAACTTGAAAGCTTTTTGGGGATTCAATCATCTTACCATTCATAACCGTTCCGTTATCTAACATATCCCCTATATTAATTAAACAGCAGTTAAAGATTGGCTGAATAAAATAGTCGGCGTCGTGGAAATGCAGTATACCTTCATCGTGTGCTTTACTTATTTTTTCCGGAAGCAAAATTCTTCTTGTTAAATCTCTTGATACTTCACCCGCAATATAATCTCTTTGGGTGCTAGCAAGGCTCGTACTTTTATTGGAATTTTCTTCAGCAAGTTCCTTATTTGAATTTTTTATTAGGCTTAATATGGATTCATCGGTTGTATTTGATTTTCTTACTAGCGCTCTTGTATAGCGATAGGTAATATACTCTTTGGCTAGCTTAAATTTTCTTAAACTCATTAATTTTTCTTCAATAATATCTTGAATATCTTCGACTAAAATTCTTTTTTTGTTTAATTTTTCAATATATTTAATAATATTCTCAATCTGTGTATCGTTTACGCGATCTTCTTCTTCAACACAGACGTTTGCTTTGCCGATAGCAACCCTAATTTTTTCACGATCAAAATCAACGATTTTTCCGTCTCTTTTAATTACTTTCATATCTATACACTCCTTAATCTTTACGTACTCATGATATCTAGTTTTTGTTTTTTTGTCTGTTGCAATTGCAACAAAAAAACAATATAATAAAATCAGAAAAAATGAGGTGAGTTAGAATGCCTGTTATTCCTAGTGTTTACCAAAATTTTGATGACAAGATGCGACGCATACTTTACAATGTTTTGTCAGCAAAGACTATTTTATACAAATCCAACCAAATGATTTCTTATTCGATGGGAAAACGAAATGTGATTGGAATTGTCGAGCAGGGACAAGTGCGTATGATTCGTTATGAATACACAGGAGAACGCACTATCTTGGATGAATTTGATGAGGGAGATATTTTCTCCGATATGTTTGTCGAAAGTGATTTTAGTGAACTTTCAGTAGAGGCTATTACTAATTGTGCCGTAACATTTATAGATTATGAGGAAATGATTAGTAAAGCTGAAAGCAGTAAATTAGCTTTACAGTTTTTAAATAATTTTATTCACGTTATTAGTCATACTCTAGTTAAAAGAAATGAACGCATTGAACTTCTGACTACAAGAAGTATCCGCAATAAATTACTTGCTTATTTTGAATTGCAAGCCAAAAAAAGTAATTCCAAAACATTTAATTTGAATTACTCATACACAGATTTGGCCGATTATTTAGCCGTGGATCGCAGTGCACTTATGCGAGAACTTAAATATCTAAAAGAAGAAAAGTTTATTTCTGATGTTAATAAAAAAATCACCCTTCTTTACTAGAGTGATTTTTTCAATTATTCTTTATGTTGCTATTACAAAGGGATCATTCGAGGTCCCTATTCCGTCAGATATTTCAACATTGCTCTTGAGATTGATGACTCCACGAACACTATGGCCGAGCGTTATCCAATCGCCATACACATAGCCTACCGGATTAAGGGAAAACTCATATGCCAACCTAGAACTGACATTGAAATAACATGGAGACATAGTCCAATAAGTATAAGAGGAATAGGTATATGCAGATTTATTTAAATAATTATTGGCATATCCAGATAACATAAGTTCATCAACCGTAATAAGTCCAATTGGATATTCTAAAGCTTTATTTCCTTTATCACTTGTAGCAGTCGTGAACAAATCATTACTTGTATTTGGACACATTAAACTTGGTTCTTGAGTTTCATAAAATCTAGTATAACCTGCATAATAAGTATTTTTGGCAGTTGTGCTGACCCCATCCCCATTATTAACTCGATTAGATAAACTTCGATCATTGCAAAAACCTGAATCGGCTATATAATCGGCATAGCCTTTATTTAAAATATTTTGTTCATACCAGCTATCCAAATATTGCTTAATCATAGAATCATTCTCATTGGCGTTCGTTTCTTCATATGAACTTCCCAAAGTACTGCCATACATATATCCTACATAAGTCGGATCATTACGCAGGCTATTAAATGCGGATGTAGTTTGATTCGTATAACCTAAATTACTATCCGTTAATCTCATACTTAAATTATTACCTGTTGCATCAGAGGTTTCCCCAGCATATAAAAGTCTTACAGAACCGTCACCATTGATTCTTATAATTCTCCAATAATATCCAGCAAAGTAAACATAGTTATTGGTGACACTTCCACGGTAATAATAACTTATTCCATCAGCATCTTCCATTGGATATAATCCTTTATCCGATTTATCACTTTCTAATTCTGTTTGCGTATAAGCATATCCCGTCATGCGATAAACCATAGTCTTAATTTTTGTTCCACCCGTTCCGGTAGTTGTCCCTTCTGATTTAGTGGCTCCTGTTAGTTTATAAATG
>CALVUT010000078.1 GCA_944363675.1 uncultured Bacilli bacterium
TGAATAGTTATAAACAATTTATAAAAAATAGTTAAAATACTTTCCAATAATCATAAAAGTTATGCACATATAATGCCGTTTTAACACTGAATTAGTGGAAAAATCAATTAAAGATTGACTTTTGAAGCAATTTAATATTATAATAAGAGAGCTTTTAACGAAGGAGGGAAATATATGGAAGTCGGAACTTATCAACCAAATAAAAGAAAAAGAGCAAAAAAACATGGATTCTTTGCCCGTAAAAAAACAAATATTTTAAAAAGAAGAAGAAAAAAAGGTCGTAAAGAATTATGTAAGTAATCCACATTTTTCATGTGGAATTTTTTTTTGAAAGGTGCTGAGTTATGAAAAAAGCAGAAATGATTAAATCCCATCGTGAATTTAGTGAAATGATTCAAAAAGAAAAGTATGTAAAAAATAAAGAGTTCACTATATATATAAGGAAAAGTAAATACAATTTTTCTCATTATGGTATAGCCGTTTCAAAAAAATTAGGCAATGCCGTAACTCGTAATAAATTAAAAAGAAGAATGCGGGCGATCATTGATGAATGCAAAAAGGCATTGCCGAACGATAAAGATTATATTATAATAATGAAAGAAAACACCAAGAAAATTTCATATCAAGAATTAGAAAAAAGTTTTCAAAATTTAATGAAAATAAAAGGAGAAACAAATGAAACATAAAAATAAATTACTGGCAATTATTTTAATTACAATAATTGGGTTAGCTGGTGGATGTGGAAGCGATAACTATCTAAAAGACGAAAATGGAAACATCATTGTAAATGAAGCAACTGGCCAAAGTGTTCAAAAAGATATATTATGTCAACCAAAAAAAGATTCGGAATTATACAGAATTTATGAAGAGAACGAAAGTCAGTTGGAAGTGAAAGTATCTGATTTGCCTACCTGTGAAGAATTTACTGTTACATCAAATGAATATGATGGTTTATGGCAAGCATTACTCGTTCGACCATTGGCTTTTATAATTTTAAAAGTTGGATTTTTATTTAATAACTTCGGTATATCTGTTATGGTTTTAGGTATTGTAATTCGCCTAATTTTGCTGCCATTATCATTAAAAAGTATGCGACAAGCAAATATAATGCAAAAACTTCAACCAGAGATAGCTCGTATTGAAAAAAAGTATGCCGGTAAAACAGACAGTGAATCCATGATGGCCAAAAGTCAAGAAACAATGCTAATTTATCAAAAATATAAAATTAATCCCGTATCGGGATGTTTAGTGGCATTAATTCAAATTCCTTTATTCTTTGCTTTCTTAGATGCTATTAACCAAGTTCCAGCCATTTTTGAAGGAAGCTTATTCGGGATGAGCTTAGGAATGACACCATGGAAAGGATTATCAGAAGGACAATATGCATATATTATTTTGATTTTTCTAATTGTCGCAACAACCTACATATCTTTCAAAAATTCAATGAAAAGTTCACAAAATAATGAAATGATGAAACAAATGAATATTATGTTCATGTTTATGATAGTCAGTATTTCAATTGCATCATTCTCACTACCAACAGCCATTGCTTTTTACTGGATAGTAGTAAATGGTTTTGCTGTTATTCAAAATAAACTGATAAAACGAATTTTAGATCATGAAAATAATCCAAAAGATAAAAAAGTAATAAATATTAAACATAAAGAAAAGAAGCAAAAAAAAGGAAAGAAGTGAGAATATGCCAGTTGTAACCGAAGCAAAAACGTTGTTAGAAGCAGTAGAAACAGCCAAAAATGATTTACATACAGAAAAAATCATTTATAAGCAAGAAATAATTAAGGGAAAACTATTTAAAGGGCAAACCTATAAAGTGACTGCAGTTTCATATCAAGATTTAATGGAAGAAATCAAAAAGTTTTTAAAAGAAGCAGTTTCTGGATTAGGCTTGCAAGTTCAGTTTGAAACAAGTATAAAAGAAGATTGTTTTGAAATAACAATGTATTCAGATAATAATGCAATCTTAATTGGTAAAAACGGTCAAACGATGAAATCACTAGAAACACTTGCTAGAGCAATGATTAATAAAGAATGGAACTTTCTTCCTAAAATTATTTTAAATGTTGAAAACTACAATGAAAAAAGAGTTGCAGCTTTAGAAAGACTAGCTATTAGAACCGCCAAAGAAGTTCGTGATACAAAGATAGATGTTGAATTAGAAAATATGAACTCCTATGAGCGCAGAATTATTCATAATAAACTTGCTAACTTTAAAGGCGTATCCACTACAAGTGTAGGGGAAGAACCCCATCGTCATGTTGTCATTAAAGCAGAGTAATCTGCTTTTTTAAAAGGAGAGAACCAGTATGAAATTAATAGATCACATGATTTTCTTACCAAAAGACATAATATATGAAAAATATATAAGATTAATTGAAAAGCCCATGAGCTATCAAAATGTTACTAGAAAGAAAATGCTTGAAGAAATCGTATCTTTTTATAATGAAGGCAATCATTTACAAGAATTGTGTTTATCTACTGAAATAGCATTATTAAAAAAAATTGGAACGAAAAAAATCAATAAAGATCGTTTAACAAAAAAATATTTTGAAGAAGTTATGTCTCTAAAAGAAAAATTGCTTTTAATAACCGATTCAAATGAAAAACTATCTATACCAGAAGATATAATAAAAAATATTTTAAATAATTTAAAACATATTGACATACATAAGTTAAAAGAAAATGAAACTTTGAATATTCTAATTAAAAATATATTTTTTTATTATAAAATTTTACCCGAAAAAGATTTAATCGAAATAATAAAAAAATATGTTAAATTAGAAGAAGAATTTATAAAGCACTTCCTATTAAATAATAGATTTATTCATTTTTACATCGAAAAAGTAAAATATAAGAAGAAACCTTTTTGGATATACCGAGATGATGAAATACCTTTAGGTGATTATATTTGGCTGTACTATCACTCAGAAGTGAAAGAATATAAAAATATTATATTAGAAGACTTATATAGTTACGCTCAAAATCCATTATCTAAATTAAATGAAGAAAAATTTGCTCAATTAATAAATGATCTAAATCAATATAATTTACCAGTAAATTATGTGGTTAATATAATCTTATCAAATGCAGTATATGCTAGTGATGATGGAGAAATAGATAAAATGCTTAATCTTTATGGTGCAAACATACCAAAAGAAGTAAAGATAGATTTAAAAAATCGTATAATAGATATGATTTTCCAAATGCCTTCTGTTTTGCTAAAAGGATACTCAATAAATGAATATCAAGAAATAAAAAACAAAAAGGCCTTTGAAGAAAGATTCCAAAAAACAATGGACAATCTGGAAAATCCAGATACCGTAGCAGATTATTTAGAACTAAGAGAACAAGTAGATCGGATAAATTGTGATTGCATTGAACTGTTCGTTATGAATGAGCCAAAAAAATTTGAACGTTATCAAGAATTTTGTCAAAAATATAACCTGATTCATTCCAAAATATCTGGAAATGTCATGGATAATTTTATTTTATACCATGCCTTAGAAGAAAATGAAGAAACTCCTTTTGAAAACTATGTAAATCACCACTTAAATATTCTAAGTAAAGATTATTCCATTGCTTGGCAAGTTGTAGAAAATACAAACGAATCCGTGTTTCAAATAAAAAAATTAATTCCATCTCAGGCAATTGTAGAATTAGAAGAACTTCAAACAAAGAAGAACTACACAATATATGATATTTCTCTTTCATCAAGTGATCCCGAAATTATACATTCTTTTATATATACCAAATTAATAAAAGTAAATAACATTACCTTTGCGTGCGGGTGTGCTTTCTTATTTTCTAAAAATGAACATCCTGATCTGCTTAAAGAAATTGAAGAGAAGAAAAAGAAAGTAAAAGATATTTCAAACAATCAAACAAAAACTTTTTTAGCAAGTTATTTAATAAATGCTGAAGAGATTGGCTGACTAAAAACAAAGACAGCCATTTTTTTAAAGAAAAAAATCGTCTTGTTTTCTATAAATTTCTTTTTGAACTAATTTATGATATAATACGACCGAAAAGAGGGAAAATATGGATACAACAATCGCGGCAATTTCGACAAATAATATAGGTGCTTCAGCAATTAACATCGTTCGAGTAAGCGGTAAAGATGCTATAAAAATTGTTAGTTCAATTTTTACAAATAAAAAACTAGAAACCGCTCCTAGTCATACTATTCATTATGGTTATATTATAGACGGCAAGGAAAAAATTGATGAAGTATTAGTCATGCTCATGCGTGCGCCTAAAACTTATACAACAGAAGATACAGTAGAAATAAACTGTCATGGTGGTTATTTAACAACTAATAAAGTATTAGAAGCACTACTAACACATGGAGCCGTTTTAGCCGAACCCGGAGAATTTACAAAAAGGGCTTATTTAAATGGTCGCATTAATTTGCTAGAAGCGGAAAGTGTAAGTGACATGTTAGAGGCAAAAACAGAAAGTCAATCCAAAATGGCAATGCAAGGATTAACGGGAAAAACAACTGAATTAATATCAAACTTAAGAGAAAAAATGGTAAAGCTTCTAGCAAATATTGAAGTAAATATAGATTATCCAGAATATATAGATGAATTAATAATTACCAAAGAAAATATTACTCCGGTTTTAACAGAAATTCAAAAAGAATTAGAAAAAATTATAAATGAATCCAAAAATGGCCAATTAATAAAAAATGGTATTAATATTGCAATTATTGGTCGTCCAAATGTAGGAAAATCTTCTTTATTAAATACACTATTAGAAGAGGAAAGGGCAATCGTAACAGATATATCAGGAACAACAAGAGATACTATAGAAGGAAGCATTACATATCAAGGAATTTTATTTAACTTTATTGATACTGCAGGTATCAGAAAAACGGAAGACCTTGTCGAAAAAATAGGAGTGGAAAAAAGCAAAAAAGTGTTAGAACAAGCCGATTTTACTATTTTAGTCTTAAATAACAACGAACCATTAACAAGTGAAGATCAAGAATTATTAAAAAGCATTGATCCAGATAAAGGAATTATTTTTATCAATAAAATAGATCTCGAAACAAAACTAAAATTAAATCAAAACAGATTGCCAGTACTAAAAGGAAGCACACTTACCAAAGAAGGAATAGAAGAATTAAAAGCGAAAATTTTAGCGTCTTTTGCTTTAAAGGATATTGCCACAAAAGATTTAACATATCTATCAAACACTAGACAAATAAGTCTAGCTAAAAATGCTTTAGAAAACATAAAACACGTTATTTCTGAAAATAAAAAAGGAATACCTGTAGATATGTTAGCCATTGAAATCAAAGAGGCATGGGAAAATTTAGGAAAAATAATAGGAGATTATTATGAAGAAGAATTGGTTGATAATATCTTCGCACGATTTTGTTTAGGAAAGTAGGTGAAAAAATGAAATACGAAGTAATTGTAGTCGGCGGAGGACACGCTGGAATAGAAGCAGCCCACATCGCAGCTTTCAAAGGTCATAGTACCCTTTTGATCACAATGAATAAAAAAAATATTGGGGATATGCCCTGCAATCCTTCTATTGGTGGAACAGCTAAAGGAATTATTGTTAGAGAAATAGATGCTTTAGGCGGCTTAATGGGCAAAATAGCTGATCGTTCTCATTTTCAAATTAAAATGTTGAATAACTCTAAAGGTCCAGCGGTTCGGTCTTTAAGAGCTCAAGCAGATAAAGTCACTTATCCTCAAAACATGCAAAAAGCTTTAGAAGAAACAGAAAATTTAGATATTTTAGAAGGTATGGTTGAAGATCTCATCATAGAAGATAATACCGTAAAAGGTGTGATATTGGAAAACTCTCAAAAAATAAGAGCACAAGTGGTTATCTTAACAACAGGAACCTACTTAAAAGCAAATGTTTTAATAGGCTCCGAAAATACAGAAAGTGGTCCACATGGTGAAAGAAGAAGTAATTATCTCAGTGATAACTTAAAAAAATACGGGTTAGAGATTCAAAGATTAAAAACAGGAACACCGCAAAGAATAAAAGCAAGCAGTATTGACTTTTCTAAAATGCAAGAAGAAAAAGGAGATGACTGCCTTTGGACATTTTCTTTTGATGAACCAGCAACCTATAAACCAAATGAACAACAAAAATGTTATTTAATATATACGAATGAAAATACTCATAAAATTATTTTAGACAACTTAGAAAAATCTGCTATGTACGGTGGTTTTGTTACAGGTGTAGGTCCAAGATATTGTCCAAGTATTGAAGACAAATTGGTTCGATTTAAAGATAAAGAAAGACATCAACTATTTTTGGAACCCGAAAGTTTATATTATGACGAATGGTATCTCCAAGGTTTTTCAACTTCAATGCCTCGTGATATCCAAGAAAAGATGGTTCATTCTTTACAAGGACTCGAAAATGCTATAATTTCTAAATATGCTTATGCAATTGAATATGATGCTATAAATCCGTTACAAATCACGCCAACATTAGAATCAAAAATAATTCATA
This sequence comes from uncultured Bacilli bacterium, assembly GCA_944363675.1. Lineage (GTDB taxonomy): Bacteria > Bacillota_I > Bacilli_A > RF39 > UBA660 > Ventrenecus. The sequence continues at coordinate 6,502 of CALVUT010000078.1, forward strand.
ATCTCTTTACAGCTGGCCAAATTAATGGCACAAGTGGCTATGAAGAAGCTGCGGGCCAAGGTTTAATCGCTGGCATTAACGCGAGTTTAAAAATAGAGCAAAATGAACCACTTATTTTAAAAAGAAACGAAGCATACATCGGAGTTCTAATAGATGATCTTGTAACTAAAGGAACCCAAGAGCCATATCGAATGCTTACATCACGTGCAGAATTTCGCTTGATTTTACGACACGACAATGCCGATTTGCGATTGCGTCCCTTAGCTCATCAGAAAAAAACAATTACCGAACAACAATATCAAAACTATCTTAAAAGAAAAAAGGCATTAGAAGATGGAGAAAAATACTTAAAACAAACTAAATTAAAAATAACTTCTGAAATCAGGGACATTTTTATTCAAGAAAATAAAACGGTACCTACTGTAACGGAAAGTTTATTTGATCTTTTAAAAAGACCAGAAATAACAATGAGTTTTCTAAAAAAATTTATTGAAATTCCATTTACATCCGATATCGAAGAAGAATTGGAAATCCAAATTAAATACGAAGGATACATAAAAAAGACATATAAAGAAGTAGAAAAGATGACTAAATTAGAAGAAAAACAAATACCAAAAGATATCGACTATGAAAAAGTTAAAAACTTAGCTTCAGAAGCTCGTCAAAAACTAGAAAAAATACGTCCTATTTCTTTAGGCCAAGCGGCTCGCATTAGTGGTGTTAACCCAAGTGATCTAAGTATATTAAGTATCTATTTAAAGAAAGAGTATGGAAAATATGAATAAGACAGAATGGATAGAAGAAATAAAAAAATTAAATGTAAATCTAAAAGAAGAACAACTTTCAAAGTTAGAGGAGTACGCTGACTTTCTTTTAGAATACAATCAGCATACAAATTTAACAGCAATAAAAACCAAAGAAGAAGTATATTTAAAACATTTTTATGATTCTTTAACATTAGTAAAAATAGCAAATCTAACTCAAGGTAAACTTTTAGATGTTGGTACCGGAGCAGGCTTTCCAGGGCTTGTCTTAGCGATTGCTTTTCCAAAATTAGATGTAACTTTGTTAGACAGCAATAATAAAAAAATTGCCTTTTTAAAAGAATGCACCCAAAAACTACAACTTTCAAATGTTACAATAATTTACGATAGAGCCGAAAATTATACAAGATTGCACCGCGAAGAATTCGATTTTGTCACCTCAAGAGCTGTTGCAGAACTTAGAATTTTACTAGAATTAAACATTCCGGCTTTAAAAATAAATGGAAAATTTCTTGTAATGAAAGCAAATATTGAAGAAGAATTAAAACAAGCTTTGAAAACTATCGAGATTTTAAATTGTAAAATAATTAATCGTGAAACATTTGATCTTCCTAAAAATGGAGGAAAAAGGACATTACTCGTAATTTGCAAAGAAAGAAAGACAATTGAAAAATATCCAAGAACATTTGATAAAATCAAAAAACATCCAATAAAATAGACTCTTAACATAAAAAGAGTCTATTTTTCATTTAAAATGATATCCATTCGAATTAAATTGAAACTTACTTAAAGAGCGTGTCAATTCTTTATTCCCGTTTTCAGGACTTAAATATTTTTGGCCTGCTTTTAATATAGTTTCTATAATTGCATCTCCATTTTTTAATGTACCTACATTTTGACTTTTTTGTTGTAAAGGAAAAAATTGCCCATTGTTGTATAAAGACCAAAGGTAATCACTTCCTTCTCCAGGAATGAAAAGACAATACAGTTCCATTCCATTATAGATGAAATAGAAGTTATCGCTTTCCACTTTTTCTTGAAGTAAACGGTCCTGGTTAATAAGTACAAAATTTAATGCATCTTGAACAGAAAGACCCTTTTGCAAAAAAAGTTGAAAAATAGGAAGAAATGGTTCAAAATTTTTGTTCATTTTTTGTACTCCTTTCATAATAAAGTCGAATAACTTCATGAATATTTTTTATGTGAATAGAAAATAAATGATTTACATAAAAATATAAATCGTCAGACATCACAATTTCATTTTTCTTTTCTAACTTACTAATAACAGATTCAAGAAAATCGTCTGGAATTTTTTGAATAATTTGTATAATCATCTCGCGTATTTTATCATCTGATTTTTGAAATAAATCTTGAAAAACTTTTAAAGCATTATCTTTTGTTTGTAAAGAATTATCCTTAATATTATCGACCGACAAAGTAAAAGACAGTCCCTGATTGTATAAATAATCTTTCAGATGATCGTGTTCTTGAAAAAATGATTTACTGAGCATTTCATTTTTAAAATCTTGTGTTCTTTTAGCCATATCTCGATAACCAAGTCCAAAAGATTTTTGATTATCAAATAATATATTCGGTAAATAATGATCTTTTGTCTTGCGATATCCCCAGTTATTTGGATGTCGATCTAATTGCAAAGTTAAAATATCAAATATCAAAGTATTAAGTAAAGAAAGAATAATTGCTCTACATTCTGCCACTGGAATTTTTTTATTATCTTCAATAATAGACCATACCTGATCTAGATTATTTAAATGAAAAAAAATATACTTTTTTTGAGCGTAAGAATCCAAGGGTAAAAAAGTAGAAGGAATTTGATAAAGTTCTAAAAAAGTTTTATCATCAAAAAGATTACTTTCGTCACTATATTGATAGTGATTCATAAACCGCTGAAAAATTTCACTTCCTAAACGAAGAACTTCATCCTTTTTTAAAAAACTTTTTGTAACAACTCCACGACGATCTCCCAGTATAGCTACACGATAGGATGCGCATGGAAATCCAAGAAGATGAGCAAATTCCTCACTAAGTAATTCACCCCAAACATTATATTCAAATTCTTCTATTTCTTTAAAAAGGTATTGTTCATCCTTGTAACGAATCCAACATAATGCTCCAACACCATTAACTTCACATTCAATAAAAGACTTAAAACGATTTGAAAAAAGTTCGTTTATAGAATGAATTTGACAGCGATACTCATCTTCTATAACTTGAAATAAGTTGATTTGACCTTGATACTTCTCAAACATATAAATTCACCATAGCTTTATTATAATATTTCTAAAAACAAATGAAAAGAAAAAATGCTAAAGAATATTTAGAAATTAAATTATTTTGTATTGCCTATTTTTGAAATTACTGTTAAAATTAGATATAGATAAAATAAGCGGTAAGGGGCTGATTTTAGTGAATACAGAACAAAAGGTAATTCAAGTACCGATTGAAGATATTATTCCCAATCGTTTTCAACCACGCCTAGCTTTTGATGAAGAAGGATTAAAAGAATTATCTGAATCAATTAAACAGCATGGCATCATTCAACCATTAGTTTTAAGAAGACTAGGAGACAAATATGAAATCATTGCCGGTGAAAGAAGATATAAAGCGGCAACTATGGCAGGATTAAGAACCGTTCCAGCTATTATTTCGGATATTGATGATAATAAAAGTGCTGAAATTGCTTTAGTCGAAAATATTCAAAGAAGAAATCTCACTCCCATTGAGGAAGCAAAATCCTATAAAAATCTTTTAGATCGTGGCTATATGACCCAAGAACAACTAGCAGAAAAAATGGGAGTAAGCCAAAGTTCTATTGCCAATAAATTAAGATTATTAAACTTAGCACCTGAAGTACAAGACGCCCTTTTACAAGAGAAAATTAGTGAAAGACATGCAAGAAGTTTGTTATCTTTACCAAAAGAAGAACAAGCTGAATGGTTACAAAAGATAATTACAAAACGCCTAACTGTTCGGCAATTAGATTTAGAAATAAAAAAAGCGAAAGGAGAACAGGGGGAAGAAATTCCATTAGTTTCTTCTCAACCAGATTTAAATACTATGATAAATAACGCAACAGATATTAATCCAACCCAAGTTCAAGAAAAAACACCAACGAAAGAACCTGCAATTGAAGAAAAAAACACGCCAAATAAATTCTTTAACTTTTTAGAAGATGAAGCCGCAAACATGAACATGACAATTAATTCAAACCTTAATACGCCAATTGAGGAGAATCAAGCAGAAGACACAAACATTGAGGTATTAGATGATTTTAGTCTGGAAGAGTCACCAAAAGAAGAATCGAAAAAACAAGATGATGATACAATCATGCCATTCTTCTTTGGATCCAATACCACGGAGAATAAAGAAAAAAATACAATAGAAGAGATTAAAAATACTCCTCAAGAGACAATCATCGATCCTATGGATTCAGTAATAAAACTAGATCCAAATTACAATAAAAAAATAGAGGAAGCACAAGGTTTAGATTTAAAAACCGCTATAAATGAAGTTCGTGATTTAGTAGAACAATTAAAAGCTCGAGGTTTCCAAATTAATTTAGATGAGATCGATCTTTCTGGCAATTATCAAATGACCATAAGTATTAAAAATAATGACTAATGATTAGTCATTTTTTCTATAAAGAAAGGAAATATTATGAAAAAACAGATACTATGTGTAGTATTA
>CALVUT010000079.1 GCA_944363675.1 uncultured Bacilli bacterium
ACTACTTAAAGCAAGCGATAACTTATCAAAGAATGATAAACTTGATTGGAAGTTAGGTAAAAAATAGCAATAATTTTCTGTCTAATATTCTTGAAAAAGACATTTTAAATTATGTATCTCATAAAAATAAAAAATACACTTTACTTGACAAAGTCATGAAAGATTAAATATTTGCAATTTAAGCATAAAACTAAAAAAATATTTGTAAAAACAAAAAAGGACAGGAATTAATAAAATTTTTTGCCCTTTTTAGTATTTTCAATTTCTGTATTTTTATATTTTATTTAATCGGTCTAATTGCTTTATCTTCTATCAAAATCAAATTTATATCTGTCATATTTTTTACATAGTTTTCTAATTCAGGATTATTTAAAGTAATTCCTAATATAATTTGTGAGTCTTTATAATTCGCATTTATATCATTAATAAAACTGTATAAATCCTTATTTTCTATACTTTGTTGTGCTGGTTCATCAAATATTACTAATCCAGGATGATTACCTTCATTTTCATTAGAAACTGTTAATAATACTAATGTAAAATCCCAAATAATCCTAATTAAATCACTTGCTGAACCATCTTTCATTAAATCAAATCCGTTTAGCGTTGGTACCAATCTATCTTTTGAAATTTCTATATTATATATGTTTTGATTACTTGAATAATTATATACTTTTAATTTATCTATAAAAATCTCTTTGAGCTTATCAAGCTTTTTTAAATCTTTTTCTGAAAATATTCCTTTAGGTAATTTTCTTTTCTTTTCGATAAAATTTATCCATTCTTTGGAAAGATTTAATAACTCTTTCTTATAAGAGTCAATATTTTGTTGCATTTTTGATAAATTTTCTATTTCATTTTCAATGTATACCTTTTCATATACGATTGCTGTTGAAAGACTTTCATCTGTAGAATAAATATCATTAGTAATTCTTCTAATCTCCCTAGTTTTGAAATATATTTCTTCCTCTAATGTTTCTAAATCTTTTTCTATATTTGTAAGGTTACTTCTATGAGATTTTAATGAATACTCAATCATCTGTTTTTGGTCAGATAAATGTTTAATTTGTTGATCTATATCCATTACTTTAGTTATTACTGGTTGTTCCATTAAACAATCATTAATCTTTTGATTACAAGTTGGACAAATATTTTCTAATAACTTACTACTTTGAAAACCTCCTAACTTTTTTAATTTATTTATATCTTTATGATTTGTTAAATCTTTGTTTATAATCTCCAAACTTTCTTTTAATCTATCAATAGAGGCTTCTTCTAGCAGTCTCTCTTTATTTTTATATTTCTTTTTTTCAAACTTATTTTGAAGTTCCTCTTGCAAAACTTTTAATCTTTCTTCTAATTCTTTTATATTATCACCAACTTTTAACTTTTGCTGTGATAGACTTTCTGCTCTTAATTGTTTTGATTTAACATATTCTTCTAGTTTGATTTCTGTTTCATCTTCCTTTTTAAAAATAATCATTTGTTTAATATTTTCTTCATCAATTACTTTAGGTTTTTCATATAAAGCACGTATAGTACAATTGTTATTGCTTAATTCTGTATTTATGTCTTCCACTAATTTAAGCCATTTTTCTTTTATTAGTCTTTCTTCAATTTTACACTCTATCCTTATTTTTTCATTCTTAATTGTATCCAAGTTTAGTAAATACTCTATAACTTTTGTTTTTACGTCTTTTATTCCGTAATAATTAGGAATAGTTGCTAATAAATTAGACCAACCCTTTTTTTGTTCAATAAACATTGCTGAAAATAAAGTTTGTAAATATAACTTTCTATCACTATCTTCAAATGTTGGTACAGTTGGCAATTTCCATCCTATATATTCTTCCAAAAATTTGTGGAATCCTTTGCTTGAACTTGCTCCTCCTTTAATATTTACAAACATTTCTTGAAATTCGCATTTTCCGTTTACGGCTTCATCAATATTCCCTCTAAAGACCTTTATCAAATTATTACTTGTACTTGTATGATTTACATCTCTATTAATTGTGATAATGTCTCTTCTATCATTAAAAATCTCTAAATAAAAACTGGTTTCTATTGGTAAAATATTTTTCTTTTCTCCATAATCAATAGCAGTTTTATATACGGGAGTCAATGCCTTTTCATTAATTCCTCCTAATAATTCTTCAACCCCAAGACAATAATAAATTGCTTCGATAATTGAACTTTTTCCCTTGGTATTCTCTGTACTTGCAATTAAGTTTAGACCATTAAAAAAACTATGTTCAAAACCAAACTTTCCATCATTTGCAGTAGTAATTATGCATTTTATACGATTAATCTGTAACATTACTTTCCTCCCATTTTTCTACTATCCTCTCTATGATATTATCACTTAATTTATCCTTTATATTATTTAATTCGTATTTTTCAATTATCATTAAATTGTCTTCTTTTGATATCTCCTCATATAAATCCTTACCCTTTTGGGTCAATTTTAATTTTGAATTACTATTTTGTATCTCTATTAATCC
>CALVUT010000080.1 GCA_944363675.1 uncultured Bacilli bacterium
AAGAATCAATTTTATCTGGCAAATCACTGATCACCGCATCAATTTCCTCTTTATTACTTAAGTCAGCCTGATAAGCTTTCATAACAGGTAGATCAATCGGATTTTTATCAATCGCGTACACATTTGCGCCCAATTCAAGCAATAATTCCGTAGCCGCCTTACTCATTCCCGAAGCAGCACCAGTAATCACAACCGTTTTGCCATCATAGCCAAATAACTTCTTCAAATCCATTCTTATTCCTCCATTCTCTATTTTTATTGTACTATAATCTTTTTTTTTAATACAGAATTTTTTATGTAACTTGACAGTAAAAAAGTCTAGCCTTTCAAACTAAACTTTTTTCATTACAAAGACAAGATATAAGGATCACTAGAAGTTCCAGAGCCACTAGTAATTCTAACTTGAGATGAAAGATATAAGGTTGGAGTGGCTGCTAAAAAACTAGAAACTACACTTGTATCAATTTTTCCTGAGGTCATAACAGTAAAAATATAAGTTTGGCTTCCGCTATAAGAAGTTAAAGTCCACTCTGCATTTTTAGAATTATATAACCAATCATTTGTATAACAATCTGCATATTCAGTATCATTCCAATTGTATAATTCTTTAGATAAACATTCAACACGACTTCTAGTGCTGCCCCCACTTGTCGCAAAACCATAGTCACTTGGATACATCAATGCGATTTGACCCGTCCATTCTGTTTTATTTCCTGAGTAAACCCTCGTTCCTCGTTCATACGTATACCAGTGTCTAGCCAAACCATTACCAGAACTATTATAAGTCACTGCACCACCTAAATGCCAGACAGCATTGCCCATCATATTTCTATATGAACTAGAAATAGAAGATAAGAAAGTTCCGTTAAATTCGATTCTTAAAGCAGATGATGAAGTCCAATCATTGGAGCTTGAAACATGCCAATTAGCACTGGTATTATATGGCTCATCCCGAATAATTTTAAGCCGACTTTCCAATGTCCCTGTGCCATTATCAATATTATTAAATACCCCTATTATTCTCCATAACTCATCATTAAACCGTACATAATTATTAGGATTGGCCCCAATATATCTTAAATTGTTATCTGCTGTACTATCTAAAACTAGCTCTGTTTGATTTTGCTTAGCATTATCTAAAAAACATTGTGCCGCATTATTAATGGTACCGCAATTTGCCAAAGTTTCACTAAAAGGTTTCACCGTAAAATACAAAGTACATTTTGTATGCGTTGTAGTCAAATTACTCACTTTAATGCTCCACGTATCTTCATTTAACAATGGCGTTGCGCCATTGGTACAACTAGATTTCTCCGTATCTAAAGTGTACCCACTATCCTTCGAAGGCATAGTTGAACTTATTACATCGTCAACATAAAAGGCAAAATATAAATCTCCTGGATCTTCTACTGTCCCATTAATAACATCAAAATTTTGATTTTGTTCATAGATGGCAAAACTACTATAAAGATACACTCCAGCAATGAGTAAAATACAACATATTGTAAAAATAATAATTCCAGTTTTTTTCTGGTTTTTTTCTGGTTTTTTTCTTTGAATTTTTCTAATTTCATCAAAAAGTCACCTTAGTCTCTAAAATAATTAGATCTTAATCATTACTACCAGTCAATTTTTTTGAAACAACTTTTATCTAATCTACCACAAATGGATCATTAGCCGTTCCAATTCCGCCAGATATTTGTGTGTCACCTTTTAAATTGATAACTCCGCGAACACCAGAATTGCCTGTTACATTGGTCCATTGATACACATACCCACCCGAACTAAAAGCAATCTCCTTGGCTGACAAAGTACTGAAAATAAACTGACCCGGAGACATTGTCCAATAAGAAGTCAATGAAAATGTATATGCGGACTTATTTAAATAATTATTAGCATATCCCGATAACATGAGTTCATCCACCGTAATAAGTCCAATTGGATACGTTAAAGCCTTATTTCCTTTATTACTTGAAGTCGTCGTAAATAAATCATTACTTGAATTTGGACAAACTAAACTAGGTATCTGAGTTTCATAAAACCTTGTATATCCTGCATAATAAGTATTTCTTTCCGTCGTACTGACTCCGTCACCATTATTGGTTCGTTCAGATAAACTACGATCATTACAGAAACCAGAATCTGCTATGTAATCTACGTAGCCTTTATCTAAAATGTTTTGTCTATACCAACTATCTAAATACTGTTTGATTGCTGAATCATTCTCATTGGCATTTGTTTCTTCATATGAACTTCCGAAAGTATTGCCATACATATATCCTACATAAGCCGGATCATTACGCAGGCTATTAAATGCTGAAGTAGTTCGATTTGTATAGCCTAGACTGCTATCGGTTAATTTCATATTTAAATTATCACCGGTTGCATCAGAGGTTTCCCCAGCATATAAAAGTCTTATTGAACCATCCCCATTGATACGAATGATTCGCCAGTAATATCCTGCAAAGTAAACGTAATTATTAGTAACCGTACCTCGGTAATAATAACTTGGCCCATCAACATCTTCTATTTGATATAACCCTTTATCCGATTTATCACTTTCCAGTTCTGTTTGCGTATAAGCATATCCTGTCATCCGATAAACCATTGTCTTAATTTCTGTTCCACCCGTTCCTGTGGTTATCCCTTCTGACTTAGTAGCTCCCGTGATTTTATAAATCGTTGTACAGTTTGATATACTCCTGGATACACTTATTAAATCATTATTTGTTCCATTAGTAGAAAAACTTGAACCACAATAATAATAATCATTAACGCCATAATCCAAAGTAGTTGGATCTACATAGTCATAACCTGTCAAATCATATTTACCTGTTTCGGAATTAAACGTATACCCTGTCCCGATCGTTGGTAAGACATTTTGGCTAGTTAAATTGGCTGTGTAAGACTCTCCATTTCCTACTAAATCAGGATGGGGCATAATTGGCGAAGTTGTTGAAGTAGTTTGAGCATGACTCTCCTGCCAATCAATGATTGGAGCTGTTTTGGTGAAATCAACAGTTTGTTTTTCACTGATCTTTTGCTTTGCAATTTCTGGTGTGGATTGATACTCATTAGCAAGTATCGCATCAGCCAAAGTTGTATATCCTTGCTCTGTTGGACTATAAGTACCAACTGTTGCCGAAATAACCACTTTAGATCGGAAAAGAGTATTCATTACTTCGGTATCTTCCATTGTAATATCTTCATCTAACCAGAGCCTTAATGTATAATCGACAGAATCGCCACTTCCGAGTGAACCATGAGCTAAGATTCTAGAATCCACTG
>CALVUT010000081.1 GCA_944363675.1 uncultured Bacilli bacterium
AGTGGTGGACCTCGTAGGACTCGAACCTACGACCGACCGGTTATGAGCCGGTTGCTCTAACCAACTGAGCTAGAGGTCCAACGACTACTTAAGTATACAATAGTTTTTTTTAAATTACAAGGAAAAATCAAAAAAAAGATGGAATTTTTTGTTTATCTACGTTATAATACTTATTGAAAGACATTACCCTGTCGCCAAGTGGTAAGGCAATGGGCTCTGACCCCATCATTTCGCCGGTTCGAATCCAGCCAGGGTAGCCAATTAGTATTTTAAGAATCATACTTTGATGTGATTCTTTTTTTATACGTAATCTCACTGAGTCACATACGGGATTTGAACCCTAGACCCACTGATTAAGAGTCAGTTGCCATTTTGTTTTTATAGAAGTATTAGAACATATATTCTGAAAAAAACCTTGTAAATACAAGGTTTTATGATCATAACTGGTGTCCCCTTAGGGATTCGAACCCTAGACCCACTGATTAAGAGTCAGTTGCTCTACCAACTGAGCTAAGGAGACAACTTACTGACATGATTAATTATAGCACACTTTTGGAAAAATGGAAGTAAAAAAAGTGATTTTCTATAAAATCATGTCAATTTTTAAGAAGCAAGGGAACGAATATCTACTATTCTGGTCGCTAAATCTTTATAAAAACTTTCTTCGTGCGATACTAATATGATTGTTCCTTCGAATTCTTTTAAAGCTTTTTTCAATACTTCTTTGGCTTCTACGTCCAAATGGTTGGTTGGTTCATCTAATATCAGCATATTGCATGGAGTTAGGACTAACATGCACAGTTTTACTTTTGCTTGCTCTCCACCACTTAAGGTAGTTATTTCTTGAATCATATGTTCATTTTTAATCGCAACACTTGCCAAGGCAGAACGGATTTGTTTCTGATTTAATTTAGGGAAGGCTTCGGATAAAATATGTAAAGGTGTATCTTTGGGATTATCCCAGTTTAAATCTTGTTCAAAATAGCCAATTTGTTTGACGCTTTCTCCAAAATGAAACGTTCCACCACGCGATGGAATTTGACCTAAAAGCGTTTTTAATAGTGTACTTTTGCCGATGCCATTAAAACCGGTAATCACTAACTTGTTTTGCCTGCGAACTTCAAAGCTTAAAGGAGGTAGTAAAGTGTAATAATAACCTACTTCAAGGCGGGTTACATCTAATAAGACTTGACCTGTTGTCTGTAAATATGAAAAATGAAAATGAGGCTTGGACACTGTTGTTGGTTTAGCTAATTTTTCCATTTTATTTAATCTTTTTTCTCTACTCTTGGCCATATTGGCAGTTGAAGCACGAACTTTATTTTTAGCAATATAGTCTTCTAGCTTTTTTATTTCCTTTTGTTGGAATTCGTATTGTTTTATGTATTCTTCACGATTTGCTTCCTTTTGTTTTAAAAACTTTGAATATGGACCTTTATATTTTTTAATTCGAGAAAATTCGATATCACAAATACATGTCGTAACCTTTTCTAAAAAGTCATAATCATGGGAAACGATAATAAAGGAGGCGGGTGTTGACTGTAAGTAGTTGGCTAACCAAGAAATGTGCTCTTTATCTAAAAAATTCGTTGGTTCATCTAAGATGAGAATATCAGGAGAAGATAAAAGCAATTTTACCAATATGACTTTGGCTCTACTTCCCCCACTTAAGTTTTTGAGAATGGTATCCATACCAAGAGCACTTACTCCTAAACCACTTGCGTACTTTTGAATGGTGCTATCAATGGCATAAAAGTTACGTTTTTCTAAAATATCTTGATAGTATGCAACTTGCTTTAATAGGGCATCCGTACAATTTTCGGCCATTTGATTATAGAGGTTATTTAGTTTAGTTTCCATCTCGTATAGGTCTTGAAAAGCCGTGCGCAAGTAATCAAGGATAGTTAAATTTTGATTGATGATGGCATATTGATCTAAATGGCCAATGGTAACATTATTTTGCCATTTAACGCTGCCTTTATCCGGAATAACTTCATTTAAAAGAATTTTTATTAAAGTACTTTTTCCAGTTCCATTTTGACCGACAATTCCCATATGTTCGCCTTTATATAGTTCAAAAGAGGCATCTTGATATAAGATTTTATCTCCGTAGGAATGAGATAGATGTTCCACTTCTAGTAATGCCATATTATTTCTCCTTTCTGTAACTTAAGGTTAGCTCATTTTGCTCTTTTGTTAGATTTGCTCCCATCTTTTTTAAACAAGCCTCCACAGAAGGCCTTTGTTCAAGATAATTTTGGAGATAAAAAGCTATCTTGCTGCACCATTGATAGTATTTCTGCTCTTTTATCATGGATTTTTTTATTCCTTGATTTTTATGGTAAGCAGTTAATAATTGTTGATGTGTTTGGATTTCACGAACTACTTTTTGTTTGTATTCTTCTAAAGTAACTTTTTGAATTTCCCTTATGCATAATTGTTTAATACTCTCGGGAAATACTTTAGCACCGCAAGCAATGCTTTGACGATAGGTTTGAAAACTTTGCTGTAATTCATCTTTTTTTTCCAAGATGTTTTTTAATTCCATTATTTTTTGCCGTGCATAGGCCAGCTCTTCTTCTTTGGGCTGAACGTTTTGTAATTGCTTGTGTGTTTCGGTTAATAAACTTTGAGTGACTTGCTGAAATTGAATAGTTTGTTCCCAAATCTGGTCAAAAGAATACTTTTCTACTTTAGAGAGAATATAAATTGTTATAGCAAATAGCTCTGCCAATGACTTTAATTCGCTTTCAGGATAAAAAAAGATAAATTCTTCTAGATTCTTATATAGCCATATGCTTCTAAATTTAACCGGAATTTTAGACATAATGGTACGAAAAAGAAACTCGTAAACATTATACGTGTATGAACCGATTGCATTTTGAGCCAGATTTTTTTGAGGATCTATAAGATTTACATTATAATCTGCCTCGCCTTCGCTGAGCAATAAGTTGAATTCCTTTGCAAGAGGCAAGAAAGAGTCTATATGATAAAATCCTCTTTGCATTTGAATGCTATGAAACAATTCATGATGGAAATCAAAACATAGTGATTTTAGAGCGTTTTCTACTAGATAAATGTTGTTTTCTTTTGAATTGTAGCAGGCAGATACCGATAAATAATAACTTCCTTTTGAATCCACAACATATTTATTATTTTCTTTTTTAAACCGGAATGGTTGCACTCCTTCGGAATCACTTCTTATGATTTGATCATGAAAATATCTTGTTATTTCGTCTGTTGGAGCTATTATATCGGCAATAGATAGAATGCGCAGATCATTTAACTTTAATAAAGCATATAAACATTTGCTTTTATATTTTTCCTTTGAAGTCCGCTCTAATAAATTTTTTTGGGGATCATAAGTTTGTAGTTGCTTTAACCAAGCAAATACCAGAGATTAATTTAATACAAATAAGCTTTTTTGACTCATACTGACCATTTTTTCCTTCTATAGTTCGTGAATGCCGATAATTATAGGTTCTTGATTAAGACATTTCTTTATTTTTTCTGTTAAGTACTTTTTGTGAATAGCTACAGAAGTCACTTTCTGTTCAAAATAATTATTATTCATGACAATAAACTGTTTAAAGTCTTTTTCGGCTCCCCAACTATTTTCTACTTTCCAACGAATAGGTTTTTCCTCCACAAGGTGAACACCTACAAAAGACATAGCGTGACTCGAAGGAAGTTCCCAGAAAGCATATTGTGTTTTACGATCCATCCGCTTCATATTTAGTAGCGCTTCATAATTATAATTGCGTATGTCTAAAATCCATTCTTTGCGATTCCAAAGTTTGTTTGTCGGACACGTAAACCAGACTGGTACATTATCCTTCAATTGTTTTATAGTGGCCTTTTGCATTTCTTCCATGGGAACATTGATGTATTGTCTTGCTTTTTCGGCAGAGCCAAATACTCTATCCTCTTGATATTTTTGGAAATATTTCTTCTTGTCGTGTTCAATACTTTTTAGTATTACAAAATCGTTTACATTTAAAGTTAAGTATTTTTCTTTAAAACTTATTGGCGTCATATTTTCCACACGGATGAAATTTTTATCCTTATCTTTATATTCTAGAGTAAACTTTTGAGGGGGCTCCCCTAATACTTTACATAAAATCTCATATACTTCAGCAAGCATACTTTCTTTTACTTTTCTTAATTCCGTTAGCGATTTGTTTTGTTTACGCAGTTCAATAATTGTATGTGCATCATATTTTAATTTTTCTTGTAAAATGGTGTTCAATCTTCCAGATGAAACACTGTCGTGAGATTCTGGCATTATATCACTAGAAACTAACCCGTATTTGGCAACAAGATGAGCGAAATCCGTATACCATCCTCCCTCACTACACATAAAATAATACTCTTGATTTAAATAATCACAATCTAAATTTTCGACTGTGAAAAAATTCTCATAAGCATGATTAAACTTTTCTAAACGATCATAAAAAGTTAAATAGACATTTGATAAACTTATATCTTTAATATCAACATTCATATTTTTAGCAATATTTCCACGGATCATATTTATTCCTGCAAAACACCAGCACCGGCCACTTTGCTTTTGGTTTTGAACGCTTCCTAAGTCTGTTTCCACATTAAATAAGTTTTGATTTTCTAATAGAGTTTCTCGATTAAAGCAAACTTCATCAATGCCAACCCGAGTAATAGCATTTTCAATTAGTTTGTTATTAGGGTCCTGATGATATTGTTCTTTAAAAGCTTTTAATTCTGTTATGGTGATTTCTTTTTCCATACTATAAATCCTCCTAGAAAAGATTATAGCATAATTATGTTTAAAAAGAAACAAGATTGTTTTATTATAAAAAAACCTATAATCATAAGGACTATAGATTTAATATTTAAATTGGTGACCCGTACGGGATTTGAACCCATGAATGCATGCGTGAAAGGCATGTGTGTTCAACCACTTCACCAACGGGCCAAACAAAATGGTGGGCCTGGGGGGACTTGAACCTCCGACCTCACGCTTATCAGGCGTGCGCTCTAACCAGCTGAGCTACAAGCCCATTTTGTCAACCGACTATTACATTGTACATGATAAAGTCTTTTTTGACAAGTATTTTTTTCATTTTTTGAAAAAAACTCTATATATAAACCAATACTGGATTATAATCTATAAATGGCGGAGCAGGAGAGATTTGAACTCTCGCGCCGGTTACCCGACCTACACCCTTAGCAGGGGCGCCTCTTCAGCCTCTTGAGTACTACTCCATTACCAAGTGGTTACTAGTAAATTTTACTATAATTCCGTTTATTAGTCAACCACAAAAAGTTCATTTCATCTTTTTTACCGCAAATTGATTCAAACATTTTCCTTTAAGGATAATTGCACCAGTAATAAAAACAACCGAAAAGATCATTAATATAATTGCCATAGCCCATGTTGCCCAATTAATTTCATTTGAAATGTAGCCACTTATTATTAAAAAAATGGCAAAAGCTATACCTAAAATCCCAATAATTTTTAAACGAAGAAAGCGTATTTTCATTTCTTTGCCTTTTGATGTTGCAAAATACTTTTGTTGACATTCTTTCTTTTCTTCTTTCGTCATTCTTTGGTATTTGTTTTTCATTTTCATCCACCTCATTCTTATGATATCAAAAGCCGTATTAAAAAGCAAAAGAATTCTTCTTGTTTTGTAAAAACGGCATATGTTTTAATATGGATAATATTCTTAAAAATTTAAAAGAACTGGAAATTGAAGATTTAATTTGGATCATCACCTTATTTACAGCAAGCTTTGCAATTGTATCCAATAAATTAGAACGAGATTATCTTTTTACAGGCGATTTAACTAAACAAAAAAAGTTTAAGACCATCAATATTACTTTGTTATCTATCGCCTTCTTTATCTATCTGTATTTTGTCCTACTCGCTTATTCTCGTATTAAAATGAACAATCCTAATACTTCTTTTAAACAAATGCGTATTCGTGAAGCAAATTTTATTGCGGCTATTTTGGTTCTTTTAGCTACTTTAATTTATCTTGTTACTTCTATTTTAAGCGATGATAATACAGATATTGATTTATTAGCTTAAAAAAACAAGGATTATTCTTTTCCTTGTAACATATTTAATAAATCAATTTTAAACATATCTTTAGAAGCGTTCGTTTTGCTAATCATTATTCCTTTATAAGTTCCTAATTCTGAACGATGTCCTTCTAATAAAATATCTTTTGGTGTGATTTCGTTTAACATTACCGTTTCTTCTTTTTTGTATACAGTATAAATCAATTTGACTTCACCATGAACTTGAGCAAACATTGGATCACTAGGCAATTTTAATTCATAAGTGACTGTTCCAGCTTTTTTATTTTGACTAATAATTTCACCATCAAATTGACCGGCTCTTAATTCTGGATAATAATCAAAGCTTAATTTTTTATAAGCTCTCATATTATATCTTTTTAAGGCTCTTTCTAGTTTACGAAATTCATTTTCATTTACATAGTCTAACACATAACTTTTCATTTCTATACCCCCTATAACTCTTTTCGTACTTTAATTATAGCACAAAAATTCCCAAATGTCAAATTCATGTCTACTACCCTAAACTTACTTCTGATCTTACTATTCTCAATTGGGATTACATTATACCATATTCGACAAAACTTGTCAAATTTGGACCCTTTGCTTATGCTTAGCAGTCAAATTTCTTTTTATTTTTTTGAATCAAATTTTTACGAATCCATAAAAATTCTAGTGCCCAATTCCAAAAATATATGGCATATGGTGTAAAAAGGACTCTATAATATGGATTTTTTTGAATATAAATCGCCGCTAAAAAAAGGCCTAAACCCAACAAGAAATATCCTAATGCATATAACCAAAGGCGCTGCTTACGGTATTTTGGTCTTTTTCCTTTCCAGCTAATATTATAGATTTGAATTCTTTTTTTATCCTTTGTTTCCCAATATATTCTTGGAACAGGTTTGTTTCTTTTATAACAATATATACTACCTATAGGTGCAAAGAGAAAAAAACTTATTAAAAAGTTTAGGAGGAAAGTATGAGGCGACCATAGGTGTGTAAGCACTAAACCAACCATTGATCCTACTACATATCCATGATACAAATTGTATTTATTCTTTTTTGTCCATTTTTTCATAACTTAATTATTTCAAACGCTTAAAAAGGTGTCAAGAGGATTTTACATAATTTAAAAAGGACAAAAGTTGTTCGTTACTTTTGTCTATAATTTCTTTATTTACTTTTCTTTTTCTAGTTTTAAATGAACGATCGTTTGGCCTAAATTGAAAGGATCCAGATGAAAGTCTAGAACTCTTGGATCTTGTTTCAAAATTTGATGCACTTCCTTTTTTAATACTCCAGTTCCTTTACCATGAATTAGGATAAGGTATTCTTCTTTTAATTTAATTTGATCTGTAATAAAATTATGAACAACCGTGTATGCTGTAACTACATATTCTCCATGTAAATCTAGTTTTGGATATTGGTTTTCATATAGATGCATTAGGGATTACCTTGGTTTTTATTGTTGTTTGGTTGAACAGGAACTTGATCGGGCACTGGCTGTTGTACTGAATTGTTTGTTTCTGGAGATGGCGCTTGACTTTGAACGGCATCAATCGGTCCAAATCTTTGCTCATATTCGTGAATTACATCTGACAAAAGTGGTACAGATGCTTTGGCTCCATATTTCGTTGTTGAAAGTGCGGCAGCGATGTTGGCAATTCGAAGACATTTTTCTAGGTCATATTCTTTGTCTAACCCATAAATGAAGGCACCATCAAATATATCTCCAGCTCCGGTACGATCAATTTCCTTTACTTCGATTGTTGGCATTACACGGACCGCGGTATCTATCGCGTACAAAACACCTTGATTGTGCAATGTAACGATGTTAATGCTGTTTGGAAACTTTTCTTGTAGTTCTTTATAAAGATTGAAGAGATGGCTTCCATTTGTAGGATCCACAGTCATTCGAGTTACCTTACATGCAAATTCTAAAGAAAAGATAACGTATTTGGCATATTTGGCTAAAGCAACTACTTCTTTTTCATCCGCATAATTTAAGCCAGCACCTAAAATACTAATTGCATTTGGAAATTTATTTAAAGCGGCCTGGGTTGCCGAATACTCATATCCATCTGAATAAATGATTTCTGGAGTTATATCGTAATCATATTTCTTTAGATGATATACTTCGGGTTCAACCATTAGTTGCGTTCTAGAGTTATTTGCCTTATTGGCTAGGATAATTGTCGTTGTTGTCTTTTTTTCATAGTTGATTTCCATAAAGTTGGTATGAACGTGATTCGTGTCCAGTTCTTTTTTTATGTTGGTGCCATTTTCATCGTAACCAACAATACCAGCAAAATAAGAATCCACATTCCACTTAGCTAATAAATAAGCAACATTAGAAGCGCTTCCTCCACTTGCTTCTAGCTTTTCGTTTAGAATATTTTTGGAATTTTCTACAGGAAAATTATCCATAGGAATAGTAGTGTCATAAGTTACTTTCCCAATATTTAGTGCTATCATAAATCACCATATCTTTCTATCTTTCATTTCTTATTATACAATATTTTATAAGTCTTGAAAAGAAAAATGAAAATGGGAAGTCAAAATCCTTTTCCTACTAAAAAGAAACTCCACTAAATGTTGGGGTTTCTCTCTATTTTTCATTCAATTTAAAGTTGCTTTTGCTCTTCGATAACCGCTTTAGCTGCAGCAAGTCTTGCTACAGGAACACGATATGGTGAACAAGAGACGTAATCTAGGCCTATTTTATGGAAGAATGCTATGCTATGCTCTTCCCCACCGTGTTCTCCACATACGCCAAGTTCAATGTCCGGACGGACTTGTTTTGCTTTTTTAATTGCAATTTGCATAAGACTACCTACACCACTTTCATCCACTCTTGCAAAAGGATCTTGAGTGAATATGTGTTTGGCATAATAGTCTGTCAAAAACTTGCCTGCGTCATCTCGGGAAAAACCATAGGTCATTTGTGTTAAATCATTTGTTCCAAAAGAGAAAAATTCTGCTTCTTTAGCTATTTTATCTGCTTCTACGCAGGCTCTTGGAAGTTCGATCATTGTTCCAATTTTATAAGGAATGGTCATGTTTTCTTCAGCAAAGAGTTTGGAAATGGTTTCGGTAATGATCTTTTTGAGATAAAGCAGTTCTTGTTCATCGCCTACTAAAGGCACCATGATTTCTGGATGGACTTGTTTATTTTCTTTGGCTACTTCTATAGCTGCCGATATAATGGCTTTGGTTTGCATTATGGCAATTTCAGGATAAGTAATTGCTAGTCTACAGCCGCGATGGCCCATCATGGGATTAAATTCTTTTAAAGCGTCAATACGAGCTTCTAGTTGTTCTAAAGATATATGTAATTCTTTGGCTAGTTCTTTTTTTTCTTTTTCTTCTTTTGGCAAGAATTCATGCAATGGAGGATCTAGCAAACGTATTACTACTGCTCTAGGGCTCATGACTTCAAATAAAGCCTTAAAATCTTCTTTTTGATAAGGCATTATCTCATCTAAATAATGGCTGCGTTCTTCGGGTGAAGTTGCTAAAATCATTTTACGGAAATGAAGAATACGGTCGGTTTGAAAAAACATATGCTCTGTTCGACATAGACCAATTCCTTCGGCGCCAAATTTTAGAGCTACTTCGGCATCGTGTTTGTTGTCCGCATTGACCCGAACTTGCAAATGCCTTATTTCATCAGCCCAATTCATAAAGGTGGCAAATTCCCCACTAATGTTTGGCTCTGTTTTTTCAAGGCTTCCGTCATAAACAATGCCTGTAGATCCGTCTAAGCTGATCGCATCTTTTTCGTGATAAACGTGACCTTCTTTCGTTGTTAATGTCTTTTTTTCTTCATCGATTTCTAGATCAGAACACCCCGTTATACAACAAACACCCATTCCTCTTGCTACAACTGCCGCATGAGAGGTCATTCCCCCACGAACAGTTAAAACTCCTTCAGAATGGTTCATTCCTTCAATGTCTTCTGGAGAAGTTTCAAGACGAACTAAGATGACCTTTTCGCCATTTTGGTGGGCCTTGATTGCTTCTTTGGCATGAAAATAGATACTTCCTGATGCGGCACCAGGACTGGCAGCTAGACCATGGGCGATTTCTTTCGCACTTTGTAAGGCCGTTAAATCAAAAGTTTTATGTAAAAGATTATTTAGATCATTTGGGTCTACCCTTAGTAAAGCTTCTTCTTTGGAAATTAAGCCTTCACTTACCATATCGACAGCAATTTTGATTGCAGCTAAGGTTGTTCTTTTCCCAGATCTTGTCTGAAGCATGTAAAGTTTGCCGTTTTCAATTGTAAATTCCATATCTTGCATATCACGATAGTGGCTTTCGAGCATTTTCGCGTACTTATGAAATTCTGTGTAAATAAAAGGCATCTTTTCTTTTAATTTTTCAATATTTTGAGGTGTTCTTACGCCAGCGACGACATCTTCTCCTTGAGCATTCATTAAATATTCGCCGTATAAAATATTTTCTCCGGTAGCAGGGTTTCTAGTAAAAGCAACACCGGTTCCAGAATTTTCTCCCATATTACCATAGACCATTTCTTGAACATTCACTGCTGTTCCCCAAGAATCCGGAATATGATTTAATTTACGGTAGTAAATAGCTCTTTCGTTATTCCAACTTTCAAAAACGGCTTTTACGGCTTCTAATAATTGTGTTTTTACATCAGTCGGAAACTGTTCATGGACTAAGGATTGATAAATTTTTTTAAACTCAACGGTTAATATTTTTAAGTCTTCGGCTGTTAAATCTAAATCTGAAGCATACTCTTTTTGTTTTTTATAGTTATCTAAGTAACGTTCATAGTTATCTTTGGATACTCCTTTTACGACATCACTGTACATTTGGATTAGACGGCGGTAAGAGTCGTATACGAAGCGTTCACTTGTTTTTTGACTTAAAGAAATAGCCACCTCATCATTTAAGCCGAGGTTTAAAATCGTATCCATCATTCCAGGCATACTTGCTCGAGCGCCACTGCGAACACTAAGAAGTAATGGGTTTTCTTCCGAACCAAAGTTTTTTCCCGTTTCTTTCTCTAATTTTTCCACACTGGAAAGAATTTGACTTTTCATTTCGTCAGTCAGGTTTTTAGCTTGCTCATAATAATCATTGCAAGCTTGTGTTGTGACCGTGAATCCTTTTGGAACGGGCAAGCCCATGTTCGTCATCTCGGCTAAATTTGCTCCTTTCCCCCCTAACAATTCTTTCATTGTTTGACTACCTTCATGAAACATATAGACGTATTTATGCATTTTATCTTCTCCTTTTATTCTAAATTCATTATAAAGAATTTAAAAAAAAGAATCAATGAAAACTCATTCTTTTACAAAGTACAAAGTAAACAAGTTTTCATAAATTCTCTTTGGAAATTTCTTCAACTTCGCTTGTTTCGTGTTTAATTACTTCCCAGTTTAAATTTCGTTTTAACATAGCTCTTAGAAAGGCATGAATATAGGAAAGCAAAAAAATGGGATGGTAAAACAAGACTTGAAGATATAGTTTTCTATTTAGTTTAAGCGCCTTTGAAACTAAAGTTAGGATGTAAGCTGTAACGATGATTAAAACAAGGTAAATAAATGCGATTAGAAGAAAAAAGGAATAAGCATTTGTTATATTTACACCTAGAAGGAACAACAAGCCTAAGACAATACATAAAGCCGGAAGAACACCAATGCGCATACCAATGATTGCTCCTTTATTGTCGGGGTGCTCTCTAAGTTTTTGTTTGAATTGTTTTTGATAAGCTAGATAGTTTTGGAAATAGCCCTTGATCCACCTACTTCTTTGGATAATGCTTTTTCGATAATTTTCTGGTTGTTCATCATAAAATATAGCTTTATCCTGATAATGCGTGCTAATGTTATGTAAGGCATAGTACAAAGAACTTTCATAGTCTTCGGTTAGAGAATGGAACGGAAAGGTTTTCCATTTTCTGATATAATCGCCATGAATATAATACCCTGTTCCGGATAAAAGCATGCTGCCATTTTTCTTGGACACATTGCGATTACGAATTTCATTGATAAAATAGAAAGTTAAACCAGCGCTGATTGGAAAATAATGGTTTCTATTTTTTAAAGCACGGTAGCCTGTTGAAACAGCATAACCGGCTTGATAATCTTCTAACATATAACGGATAAAATCCTTATCTAAAATGTTGTCGGCATCGAAAATAAAGTATAAGTCATAGTATTCTTTTTTCTTTTCTAAATCTTCAATTAGTTCTTGTAAAGCATATCCTTTTGTTTTTAAATTTAGTTTTTGACGAATAAAGTACTGCATATGATATTTCCTTGCTAACGCGATAGTGGGATCGGTTTCTTTTTCTACGATAATATACACTTGCTCAGGAGCAATTGAAACGCTTTGGACAAGAATACTTTTTAAAAGCGGTTCGATCACTTTGGATTCATCACGCGCGGGTATCAAAATGGCTATTTTAGGATTTTTTACATGCTTTGTCTCTAGATGTATTTTGTTTTTATTCGCTGTGAACTGCACACGAAAAAGAAGTAAAAAGCCAAGACATAGCAACGCATAGGCAAGATAAACGATGATCATTTATCCACCTCGATTACTACCATATTTGTATAGCTTTCTTTCAGTTTTTCATCTGGATAATACTTATCAAAGAATTCACCTACAAAGGTGATTGGTTCTATTCCATTATGACGCATAGTTTGCCGAATTAGAGCCCCCCAGGATATGGTAAAATCTATGGCTAGTAAGACAATGAGGATATTGGTTAGAATTTTACCAAATTTTAAGGGAAAGTTTTCGACAATGGCTGAGATGGTTGGATAAAATATTTTGACTAAAACTAAGGCGAGCAAGCCCCATACTAAAGCATATGGAATCGTTGTCCGGCCGTTGATATTTAAAAACTCATTCGTGTAATCCCAAGAAACTGTTCCTAAAAACGTTTCTTGTAAGAAACTGATTAAGTATTCAAAACCACCGCCAATTAAAGCACCATACAAAATCGTTAGATAGTCTGGTCTTTTTTTCCTTCCAAGTAAACCAATCATCAAAACAGCTCCAAAACCATATATGGGAGAAATTGGTCCATAGATTACACCACGGCGAAGTTGCCAAACAAGTTCATGATGATAATGATAATGAATGACTAAGTTTAATATCTCTTCGTAATAGGCTCCAAACACACATCCCACTAAAAAAATCCAAAATAGTTTGTAAAAACACATGCCTTCGGCAAACTTTTTTTTCTCTTTTTGCATAAAAATACCTCAATCTAATTTTCATTTTATCATAGTTTTGACATAAAGTAAAATTACAGTTTTGAAAGAAAAAAGAAGTTTAGACTTCTTTGCTTCGCAATTGACCACAAGCAGCCGAGATTTTACTACCAAATTCACGACGAATTGTCACATTGATTTTTTCTTGTTTTAAAATATTAAAGAAGCGATCAATGTTTTCTTTAGAACTTTTCTTAAATTCAATGTGGTTGGTTTCATTGTATGGAATCAAATTGACATAGGCATTCATGCCTCGCAGTAAAGAGGCTAATTCATGGGCATGCGTTTCTCCATCGTTTACTCCTTGCAATAAAATATATTCCATAGTTACACGACGATGAGTTAAAGCTATATATTCTTTTAAAGTATTCATTAATTCTTTTAATGGATAAGCCTTGTTGATAGGCATGAGTTTACTTCTGAGTTCATCGTTTGGAGCATGTAAAGAAATGGCTAAGTTTATTTGGATTCCTAAGTGACTTAATTCTTTTATTTTCGGAATAAGGCCACAAGTAGACAAAGTAATATGACGGGCACCAATAGCAAGCCCTTTCGGATGGTTAATGATCTTTATAAATGTAATGACGTTATCATAATTATCTAGGGGTTCCCCTATTCCCATGATCACAACGGAATGAATTTCTCTTTCTAATAATTCTTCGATCGTAAGGACTTGAAGAACTATTTCATGAGCTTCAAGATTGCGAACTTTTTTGAGACGGCCTGATTCACAAAAAGCACAGCCCATATTACAGCCGACTTGTGAGGATACGCAAACGCTTAATCCATAGTTGTGTTCCATTAAAACCGCTTCGATTTTCTCGCCATCTTCAAGTAAAAACAAAAACTTTTGAACATCTTTGTCGATTTCTCGTTTAATGATCTCAGGTCTTTTTACCGAAAAGTCTTGTTTTAATTTTTCACGTAATTCTTTTTTTAAATTCGTAAATTCATCTATGTTAGAATTCTTTTTTTGATATAACCATTCATAGACTTGTATGGCTTTAAATTTCTTTTCCCCGATGCTTTCAAAATATTTTTCAAGATCTTCTATAGTCATTTGATAAAGATTCATAATATCACTCCTTTTTTATTATCCCATAAAAAAGAAAAAGAAACAAATATTTTGTCCTTTTTTATTTACGTCGACTTAAGTGATTTGTAATATTAACAAGTGCTTTTAAATCTTTGGCGTTTTCTCTTTTTTCCATTTCTTCTAAAAGCATTTTACTTGTCGCGATTAATTGCTTTTTGCTGTAAAGCGACAGCGTTGAATCGTTATTTGCCTGATTTCTTATTACATAGAAATCATTCTTTTTTAATTCCTCATTTTGTTTAGTTTCTTCAGACAGAGATTCATTATTAAATACTAGATAAGCATCTATTAGTTTTGAATAACTAGCATATGAATACCCCAATTCAATACATTTTTCTAATATCTCTTCGAGATTGTGATAATCTTTGACGCTTTCATATAGACGGCTATCATATAATATCATGTCTTTTTTCCTCTTGTCTTCTTCCGCATCGATGCAAGGTTCTTCGGAAACTGTTTGGAAATTATAAGCTTTTGATAGTAAATTGGTTAAAAAAGTTAATACTGCATCTGCTGTGATTATGGAATGCTCCATATCGTTTCCAGTTTGTATCTTTTCTTTTTGTTTTAAAATCATCTCTAATTTTTCGGAAATAAATTGATATTCTTTTAATTTATTGTTATAACTACTTTTCGTTATTTTTTTATTCTCTGTTTGAAATAACCTATATAAAAGAATATCTGCTACATTTTGAACATTAAATATAGCTGTTTCTAGAGCACTTATGTTCTTCATTTCACTGTGAATTTGCGTCATTTTAGCTTTTTCTTGCATTCTTTTTCGCAAGTTCATTTTGGCCATCAAACCTTTAAGCCCTGATTTTTTTTGAGCATTCAGCGCTGAGCTAAATGAGACGCGTTCATCCATTAATAATTTTGAGTATTGTTGGTCTAAGTTCTCCATTATTTTTTTTATTTCATTATAATTTTGCATATATAACAAACCCTTCCTTTTTCTTTGCGCCAAAAATTATAACATAAAAAAAGAAAATAGGCAAATTTCTCTCTAATTCAATAAGGCAATCGCATAAAAAATAATCCGTAAAAAATGGTACAATATATTTTTTTCTCTTAAAAAATCCTGTATTCTATATAATTATAGGATGTGTGATAAATATGAAAACATTATTAAATCATTTTGAAGTATTAGAAGACCCTAGAGATATTAGAGGAAAAAGACATGAACTAAAAGACATTTTTGTGTTGACTATCTACGGCACATTATGTGGTTATACCGATTTTGTTAACATGGTAGACTTTTTAACTCTTCATGAGGACTATTTTTCTGATTTATTAGATCTTAAATATGGTATTCCATCTCATGATACCTTTTCAAGAGTTTTTTCTATAATTAACCCTAATGAGTTTATGAATGCTTTTATTGGTTGGATTAAAGAGATAACCGGTTCAAAAGGACTTCATGTTGCAATTGACGGGAAAGCCATAAAAAGTGCAAGAAATAAGGTGAATAATGGGAATGTTCCTTATATTCTTTCTGGGTTTCTTTGTGATCTTGGTATTTCTATCGGACAAATAAAAGTGGATGATAAATCCAACGAAATCACCGCCATCCCATACCTTTTAGATTTCATTGACGTAAAAGGAAAAATTATCACAATTGATGCAATTGGTACTCAAGAAGAGATTGCTAATAAAATTGTATATGAAAAAAAAGCTGCCTATATCTTAAAAGTAAAAGATAATCAAAAAGATTTAAAAGATGATATAAAAACATATTTTGATTTAGAATTAAAGAAAGATTCTACCGAACTAGACATTTTAGAAACGAACTTCGAAAAAAATCACGGTCGAATTGAAAAAAGAACTTATTATATATCTTATAATACAGAATGTATTCATAAGAAAAATAAATGGAAATCTGTGAAAGCTATTGGAAGGATAGATGTATATCGAGAAGAAAACGGAAAGGTGTCTATTACAAGAAACTATTATATTCTTAGTCAACAATTTTCTATGGAAATGTTTAAAAATATTACAAGAGAACATTGGAATATAGAGTGCTCTCTCCATTGGAGATTAGATGTGATCTTAAATGAGGATCATTCAACGAACAAAAAAGACAATTCTATTGATAATCTAGCGATTATCAGAAAAATTGTCTTTAACTTAGCAAGACTTGACTCTTCTATGGGAAATCTCACTTTAAAGAAGAAGCTCACTCGATATGCGTTTGACTTTAAAAATATTGAAAATCTACTTTTTTGTATTATCCCTTCTATCTAATTCTTTACGTCAAGTTTTTATGCGATTGCCTTACTAATTCAACGAATTTGCCACTTTAAAACTTCTTCTTTTTTCACACCATTCAAATAATCTTTTACAGGCATAATCCGTTTGCCGAAAGGTTTTATTTTGGTTAGATAGATGGTCCCATCTAGAACATCTATGCCTATTGCATCTTTTCTCACTTCGCACACACGACAAGGTACAGATGAAGTTCTCTCTTCGAAATACGCTTCTAAAATTTTATATTCTTCTCCGTTGACTAAGATATTTGCCATTGGCCATGGATTTAATCCACGTATTTTATTTAGAATGTTTTTTCCCGTGTCCTTTAAGTCTAAGTGCTCTTCTTCTCGTTGGATATTATAAGCAAAAGTTACTTTACTTTCATCTTGTTTTGTTCGGTTATTTGTGCCCTCAATGATACTTGGTAATGTTTCGATCAAGAGTTTTGCTCCCATTTGCGATAGAATTTCATGTAGGGTACCGACATTGTCGTCTTTTTTTATTGAATATTCTTTTTGACTAACAATATCACCTGCATCCATTTTCTTTTCCATATACATGATTGTCACTCCGGTTTTTTCATCGCCATTGATTAAACAGTGATGAATGGGTGCGCCACCTCTGTATTTAGGAAGCAAGGATGCATGAACATTAAAAGCGCCTATTTTAGGGATTTGTAAAACCATTTCCGGAATAATTTGCCCATATGCACAAGTAATAATTAAATCTGGCTTAACTTTTATAATTGGATCGTAATCCGTTTTAATTTTTTCTGGTTGAAAGACCGGGATATGATGCTTTAGGGCCACTTCTTTTACTGGTGTTGGTTTTATCTCATGTTTTCTGCCGACCATACGGTCAGGTTGGCTTACGACTAAGACAACATGGGTATGCTCAATTAAGCTTTCTAAAACAGGAACGGCAAAATCTGGTGTTCCCATAAATACTACACGAATTTCTTTCATATTTTTTTCCTCCTCGATAAGGATATTATAGCAAAGAAAAAGAAAAAAAGCATCTAGGCTTATTTTCTTAAGGTTAAATTTTGGGTTGTTTCTAAAGAATAATCCATATTATTGAAATATTCATTCAATAAATACTCTAGTTCTTTTGTACTGTATTTTTCTTTTCGCTCTTCTGGAGGCAAAAGCTGCATAAAATCAGTGATTCGACCATATTCTGCAGTGGTTTGTTCATCATATAAATAATCTTGATCTAAATCGATGTAGTTTAAGCTGAATGTTTTAGTTTGATAATCTAGCCATGTTTCCATAGTAAAACGTTGGTCCTCTTCACTGGACAAAATATACATTTCACGAATTTCTGCTTTAGCGCGGTTAGTACTTGAAGACGAAATGGTGTGGCCATATTCATCATAGTAATAAGTCCATTTGAATTTCACGTGTTCTTTGTATACGAAGAAGTAGTCGCGTTGTTCATCAGGATTTTTATTTGGAACTGTGGTAATTAGCCAAAGTGATTCTGGTTTCCACATTTCGATTTCTTTAGCAGCATCGCCTACTTGGGATGTGACTCCGCTAATTTTTTCGTCAATTTGTTCGAAGTAATCTAGGATACTCTTGCTTTCTTTTTCTGGGTTTGCAGAAGATGCATTTACAACTAAGGGATTTGAAAGTGAAAGTGATCCAACAAGTGCATAGGTTCCAATTCGTTTGATTAGTTTATGTTTTGGCATTTTCTTTGCCCCTTTCTTTTGGTAATTTTATCGTAGCAAAATCAACTTAAAAAATCAATATCTAGTGCAATCTTACTGTTAAGTAGACACATTTTGTCTAATTCTTTTAAAGCTCTTATGAGTTTTTCATCTGTTTTGTATTTAATAAGTATTTCAAAATGATAGACTTTGTTTACTAAAAACATATTGGCTGTCGTTGGACCTAAAAGTATGCTCAATTTGTCTAATCTTGTTTCTAAAAATTCTTTAGCTTTACGTGCTTCTTTTAATGCTTCTTCGTAGTCTTTAGAACGAATGGTCAAGTTGCATAAGTAATAAAATGGCGGATATTTTAAAGTTTTGCGAATGTTTAGCTCATATTTACAAAACTTTTGATAGTTTTGTTCTTTGACACACTGCATGATAAAGTTTTCAGGATAAAAGGTTTGGATAATAACTTCGCCAGTAGTGTCTTTTCGACCTGCTCGACCACTTGCTTGACAAAGTAAACTGAATGTCCGTTCGTTACTGCGGTAATCGGGAATATTTAAAGAGGCATCGGCATTTAAGATGCCAACTAAAGACACATGAGGAAAATCCAGTCCTTTACTTACCATTTGCGTTCCTAGTAAAATATCGTATTTATGCTCATAGAAATCACGGATAATTTTTTCATGCATTCCTTTGTTTGTGGTACTGTCACGGTCCATGCGAATAATCCGGGCAGTTGGAAAGACATTTTCTAAGTATTCTTCTAGTTTTTCGGTACCTAATCCTAAATAGTTTAAAGCATCTTCGTGACAATTCGGACATTTATCCTCTTTATATTTTGTATATCCACAGTAATGACAACGAAGCTGATTTGAAGACTTATGATACGTCAAGGAAATGTCACAATGTGGACAGCGATAAGTAAACCCGCAGTTACTGCAAGTGATGGTGGTCGAGTGGCCACGCCGATTTAATAGTAGCATAACTTGTTCGTTTTTATTTAACTTTTCAATAATTTTACACTCTAATTCTCGACTTAAAATGGGATGACGGTTTTGAACTTCTAAAGCCATATCGACAATTAAAATATTCGGAAGTTTTTTTTGATTGGCTCTTTCTAATAAAGGAACGTATTGATAGACTCCTTTAATAGCCCTAGCTATCGAACTCAGTGAAGGAGTAGCACTACCTAAAAGGACAGGACAATGATGCGTCCCGGCCCTTTTTTTGGCAATATCTAGAGCATAATATCTTGGGTTATTTTCTTGTTTATAGGATTCAGAATGCTCTTCATCCATTATGATAATTCCAATGTTTTTTAAAGGTGCAAAAACAGCACTTCGAGCGCCAATAACGATAGAAACTTCTTCTCTTAATATTTTGCGCCATTCGTCGTAGCGTTCCGCATCCGATAGTCCTGAATGTAAAACAGCAATGTTGTGCCCAAAACGTTTATGAAATCTTTCAGTTAATTGGCTGGTTAAACTAATTTCCGGCACTAAAACTAAAGCTGTTTTGCCCATGTCTAAAACATCTTCAATGAGTTGTAAATAGATTTCGGTTTTTCCAGATCCGGTCACCCCATGAAGAAGAAAGACTTTATCGTTATCTAACCCCTCTTTTATTTTTTGATAAGCCTTTTCTTGAGCAGGAGTAAAGATTTTTTTGGCTTCGGTTTCGACTTCTTTTAGTTGGTAACGATAGACTTCTTCTTCTAGTTCTTCAAGATACTCTTTTTTTAACATTGTTTTGACGGCTGAGGCGCTAATCTTGTTGGCTTCTTTTTTTAATACTAATGCTTCTTTTTGAAATAATTCTAAAATTCTTTTTTGACTATCTGATGTTAATTCTTTATATACTTCTTCATAACTCATGGCGAGCTTCAAATAACTTACCATTTTTTTCTTTAATGTTACACCCTTCTTAGCTTTTAAGGCTTTTGGAAGCATTGCTCCATAACAAGCACTTAAACTTGCTAAAGTCTTTTCTTGAACAAAGGTACCCAAAGCCATCATTTCTTCATTTAAAACTGGTTCTTCATCAATAACTTCTAGAATTTCTTTGGCCTCAATATCACTAGCGTCTTTCTGATTTATAATATATCCTTCTAATGTCATTTTACCAAAAGGCACAGCAACCCGTTTACCTACTTCAATATCTTTTTCTAAAGTATCTGGCGCCTTATAAGTAAAAGTTTTATCTACATGTTTATTTTTAATTTCTACTAAAACATCTACATACATATTCATCACATAAACAATTGTATCATTAATGAGTCAAAGAAAAAAGAAGAATTTTTTCATGTCTTTCACCTAACATTAGAAAGAATAAAAGATTTGAATTTTGCAATAAATGCCTTACCTGGTGTTTCTCGAACTAAAGCATTAAAAACTATGCTAAATGATAATTATAGAAATGCAACAAAAAAAGAATCCTGAACCAGAATTCATTGATTTATACATACGCTGTTTAAACAAAAATATATCTTTATTACAAAGGCTTGATTTATTACAATTTTTATATCAAATTACAATTCAAAATATATCTTTTAATAAAAATGTACATAGAATTATACTAAAAAAATAAATTTTTTTGAAATGTATCTTTTATGTTTTAAATAATATAAATGCTTTTTAATATAAAGGGCTGTTCATTTTTCTGTTTTTAGTTAGCTTCATTTGAGAATTACCCACAAATATCGTTGAAAATGAATGAATCCTATTATAAGGAAGTTTAGATAAGTTAGTTACTATAATATTTTCTTCTTTACATCCAATATTATTAGCTATACCAATAATTGGATCTTCTTTTTTTACACTTAATAAAATTTCCTTAGCCAACAACAAATTAGAAATATCTGGATTGCAAGGACTATAAAATACAATATTAAAATTAGCTAAAGCAGCGTATCTTACTTTCTTTTCTATATCTTGTTTATTTCCAAAGTTATTACTTAAACTTATAACGACAAAATCTTTTGTTAAAGGAGAGCCTAGTAACGCTGCGCCTGATATTGCAGAGGTTATTCCTGGAATAATTTCTAATTCTAATGTATCATCAATTTTATCCAACTTGTCTAAAATTATATTAGATATTCCATATATTCCCGTATCTCCACTGCCTAAAATAGAAACCACATTATTTTTTAAAGCTTTCAATATGGCATTATTGCATCTTTCATTAGTTGCATTATATGAATTCGGTAATAATTTATCATTAAAATATAAGCAGAGTTTTTGATACAATAATTCATCACAATAAATAAACTCAGATTCCATTAACACTTTATTAGCTTTAATAGTTAAATCTTCAAAATTGCCACTACCTACTCCAACTATATATAATTTTTTCATTCAGCATTCCTTACTATATCAATTATTTTTTCAAAAAGATTATCATCATTTCTATTTACTTTTAAAGTTGTAATTCCCATCTCAGATGCACTATTAATATTTTCTTCATTATCATCTATAAATAATAAATCTTTAGGTTGAATACTATATTTATCTAAAATGTGATTGTAAAAGTCTTTATTTGGTTTAATTTTATGAATTTCAGCAGAAATAAGAACATCGTCTAAATACTGAACTTCCAAATTTTCTCCAATAAAATTTCTGATATACGATACATGATTTGTTGCAATTATCAAACGAATATTTGGATATCTTTCTTTGATTCTTCTAAATATATTTTTTTCTGTACATTCGTATAATTTATTAATTAAACACTCGGTTATATCCATTATTGTAGAATCTTTGGATATAATTTTTCTTGCCTCCATTAAATAGTCTGAATCGTACAAATTTGGCCCAAACATTCTTTCTAATTTACTTTCTTCATCAGTTAAATCAATATCCTTTTCATGTACCAATACCCCTACTAAATCAAAAGCTATTATTTTTATCATTTTTTATTCCTCTTTCTTTAATAATATTCTCCAAGAACCACAATTTTCACAGCATTGTATAATAAATTGTGGATCAACATCAGATATTTCATATTTTTCCTTTTGAGGATTTATCATTTCTATTTTTTCATTCTTTAGCCTCAAAATAACATAATGATTACCTGACAATTGTTTATCATTATTTAAAATTGCAGAACTAACAGAAACTATCATAAACTCATATTCTTTTAGCTCTTTCAATAGTTCCTTCTCCGTCAATTTTCTTTCAAATATGTGAAGACCTTTTTCTTCCAATATTCTTATATATATAAAACCATCACAGGCATCAATATTATTGGCTTTTTTATATTCGCTATTTAAAGTGCTATTAAAACAATATATTTTAATACCTTTTGAAAAATACTTGTATAAATATAAGGCTATTTCAGGAACCCAAAATAAATTCTGATTGAGTTTTTCTTCAGAGATACTATAATGATTTAATATGTATCTTACACAAGCACTTCCACATAATATTTCATTCTTCATATCACTTTTTTAATCTTTCTAATTTTAGCTCTGGCTGATTATATACTGTTAAAGCATGTTGTGCTCTTGTACACACTACATAAAACAGATATTTTTCTTGTTCTTTATAACAATTTTCTTTTAAAACACATGAAATGACTCCGTCAAATTCTAACCCTTTAGATATATAAGCTGGCAAAACAACTACACTTTCCTCTTTACCAAAATTTGGCTCTGATACTAAACAAACGTCTGATAAAATCGGTTTAAGCTTATTATAAAATTCTAACATTTCTGAATGATTTTTAACGATTATAGCTATTCTTTTCATTCCATTGTCTTTCATTATAGCTATATCTTGAATTAATTGTGTAATAATTTTTTCTTTTTCAACATTTCTTAATAATACTGGAATAGAGTTATTCCTTCGAACAGCACAACCATTTTCAATGCCTAAAATATGATTAGTATAATCTATAATTTCAGCACTCGAGCGATAAGTTTTTGTCAATTCTAAATATCTGCCTTTATTTTCAAAAACTTTATTCATTTCATTTAAAGACGAATATCTATAAAAAGGATTTATTGTTTGATGAACATCTCCAAGAATAGTAAACGAAGCTTTATAAAAGATTTTTTTTAACATTTCCATTTGCATCAAAGTATAATCTTGTGCCTCATCAATAACAACATGTTTTATACTTGTATCTTTAGGATACCCCCATAATTCAAAATACAAATACATTATTGGTACTAAATCTTCAAACTGTAATAGCGATTTACTATTAAATATCATACCATTAGACTCTAAAATTCTTGAATAAAGCTCGAAAGCATTAGTAGATAATGATATTAGAGATAAAAGTTTTTCGTAAATTACATTTCTATTTTTTGAAACCGAAATTAAATTACTTTCACATAGATACTCTGATATATAATGTAATCTGCCAAATAAAGGGATTGACGAAAATCTTCTATGTAATAAGTCATTTAACAAATTCACATCAATTTTTTTATCGTTAATTACTATTCCACTTTTAAATTTAAAGGAATATTGCAAATCATGTAGCGCTGAATCCAAAACAGTTTTGAATTCATTTGACATTTTAAAACTACATTCTTTTTTTTGAATTTCTGTACTAGCATACTGATAATATCTTTCTATATAATCTGTAAAGCTTTCAACTTTTTTAACCTCTTTAATGTATGATCTTGCAAATTCAGAAAAAGTTGTCTGTAAAACATTTTCTTCTCCTAACTCTGGTAAAACATTTGATATATATTCAGAAAAAATATCGTTAGGTGAAAAAATTAAAACATTATTCGAATTCAAATCTTTTTCACTATACAATAAATATGCTATTCGATGCATAGCTACGCTTGTTTTTCCTGAACCAGCGATTCCTTGAACAATTAAATAACGATCTTTCATATTTCTAATAACATCATTTTGCTCTTTTTGAATTGTATTCACTATATTGGTCATTTTATCTGATGAAGAAGTAGCTAGAATTTCTTGTAGATAATCATCATCAATATTCAAATCATTATCAAAACATCTTTCAATTTTTCCATTATTAATTTTATATTGCCTTTTTTTTGTAATTATGCCCTCAATTTTACCAGCAGGTGCTTCGTAATATGCACTTCCCTTTCCAAAATTATAAAATAAACTTGCAATAGGAGTACGCCAATCAAAAACATAATAATTATGTTTGTCTCTTATACCATTTATACCAATATATATCTTATCAATATCATAATCACATTCAAAATCCACTCTACCAAAATAAGGATTTATCAAAGATTTTTTTAATTTCAATAATTGCTTTAATCGCTCATTTGCTTGAGATACTTGATTATTAACATTATACATGCTGCTTGAAATTTCTACATCATCTAATTCTGCATTATTTTCCCAAATATATCTTTTCATTTCCGTAATATCATTCATATTTATTTGAATTCCTTCAGTATCCTTTGCAATTTGATTCTGTATTATTTCTAAAGTTTGTAAAAGATATTCTTTTTCTTTTCGTAATTCTTCAGATGAAATATTCATGTCATCAATCCTTTCTTCTTCGATATACCAAACTATTAATTTTATCAAAACTTTGATAAAAAGTTCCAAAAGCATTTTCTGGATGAACTGCTCCCAAAAAAGATATGTTATTTTGAAAATCAGCAATATTATAATCGGTTTTTGGAAATTCTATTTCGTCTAAAATTACTATACAATCTTTATTAATAATTTTTTCCTTTTCCATTAATATTAGAACAAGAATTATTTGTTGTGCCAATAGATTATATAAATTTCTATAATATCTATAACCCTTTATTTCTCCTGTTAGCTCATATATTTCATGTCCTTTTTCTAAAAAAAACGATAAATCAAAACACATTGTTTTTTCCAAACTTTGCATTATTTCATTAAATGGATAAAAATTTTGATAATTCATTACAAACTCTTCGAGCGAAAGTTTTCCTAATACTACATTATTAACTTCACGCATATCGGAAACTATTGAATCAGGGAAGGTTTTTATAAATTTTTTTAATAATGATTTTTCAACATGTTCAGTAGCAGAATCTAATATAAACAATGGTAAACCCCTACTTTTACATTTTACAGCTTCAGTATAAAGATATGTAGTTTTGCCAACTTCTCTTTCATCAATTATTAATTGGTTGTTTATCATTAGTAAGTTCCTTGTTACTAGAATGCTTTTTTAACCAAGCTTGCATTAAATAAATGTACATTTGTCTGCGATCAATACACTGTGGATCTTCTCGATATATATCTCCGAATTTACCATAAGCTGAATAGCAACAAGAACAACACATACCTCTA
Organism: uncultured Bacilli bacterium; assembly: GCA_944363675.1. GTDB lineage: Bacteria > Bacillota_I > Bacilli_A > RF39 > UBA660 > Ventrenecus. The sequence goes on from CALVUT010000081.1 coordinate 25,597, forward strand.
AATAAACATTTACTACATTTTTCTATTGTAGAAGCCGTCCGATTTCTTAATTTTATAATTTCTGGTTTTTTTAACATTTCTTCGATAGTTTCATTTAACACATTTCCCATCACAAATTTTGATTCACCTTTAAATCCATCACATGGGAATACATCACCATTTGGATTTACAGATACTAATTCTCGTGCAGCTCCGCATGGATATCTCAAACAAATATAATCTCTAATAGGAGTGTACACATTTTCTTCAAAAATATGTATTGAAAAGTTTTCAACATCAACTTCATCCTGCATCTCATACATTTCTTTAAAACATTTTGCCCATTCTCCAGGCTTCGTAGTCAAATGATTTTCTTTTTCACGACCTAAAATATTTACTGGTCTTGGTTTAAAATTCATACCAATATCATCAAAAAACCTCATTATTTGTTTTGGATAGTGAACATTATGCTGACCAATTGTACACACAGCTCCATCAATATAAATACCATTATCTCTTAATTTTTTAATTCCTTTTGCAATTCTATCAAAAGCACCTTTTCCATTAATATCTACTCTAGTTTGATCAGTCATTTCTTTTGGGCCATCTAAACTGACTCCTACACTAACATTGTAGGTTTTTATTAAATCAATTAAATCTTCTGTTACTAGTATACAGTTTATTTCTGTCCTATACTTAACTAATTTATCATAATTAACCTTGATCTTTTCAGCCATTTCAATAAATTTTCGCATTCCTGGAACATTTGTTGAAGCCTCGCCACCTTGAAATTCAAAAGTTATAACCTTTACTTGTGGCATTGAGAGCATACTATGTATAGTTGCTTCCATCACTTCTTCAGTCATATTTTCCCCTTTAAACGGTCCGCAATCTGCGAAACAATATTTACATCTTAAATTACATCCCGTTGTAATATTAACAACAATAACACTTGGATAATCAGCAGGTAACGGAAAATCTAAATCAACCTCTACATTATTTTTTTCTTCAGCCAAACCTCTGATAAAAAGGCTAAACCACTCATCATTAGTTAATACATCATTATTATAGCGTTCGAATTCTTCTTGATTTAAAGCCATCCAAGATCCGAGTTCTGGATTAATTAGTATTTGATAATTATGCTTGTCAACTTTCAAAGGAAAACTCTGAACTCTTTTAGATTTCACAAATTTCATTTCGTCTATGTTTAGGTCTGGAGAAATATCAATTTCTTCACAATTTTTATCCTTAGCTAATCCTTTATAATATAATTTTTCCCATTCTATTTCATTAAGATGATTTTGCTCATACTTCTCATATTCACTTTCATTTAAAATTACAGTATTATTTTTGCTAGATAAAACATATTTGTCATTTATTTTTTTGATTTTAACATCATGTTTTTTTTCATATTCTCTGCTTAACCAGGGACTTCTCATTATATACCTCCATTAAATTTCTATACAACATAGGTATAAAATACATCAAAAGATTTATAAGTTACTTATGGATTTCATTTATGAGTGTGAGTTCCACATCCATCATATCCTAAACCGATTTTGTTTCCAAATGAAATTTTAATTTGATTTTTTGAAATTTTTGCTTTCAAATTTTTAACAATATCGTTTTTTATTTCTCTTTTTTTCATAACTTCACCCTCCTTTCCTATTTTATTATTTAAAACATAGAAACCTATGTTGCATAGTCGACTAAACATATAGAATACTTGGTTTTTATTATAAATTTATCACACTAAAATGTCAACGAAAAGCAAACATCCTCCAAAAACAAGTGGCTACTAGCCTATGTATAAATAATACTTTTTAATGGACAATATTTGTATGCTGGTGGTACGTATGAAAGAAACGTCTTTTCTTCATGATGATGAATATTATTACCAAATCATTCGTCAAAATCTAAAAAAGATACGTTTGCAACAAAAATTAACTCAGCAAGATTTAGCAGATATGATAGGCATGTCTCGAGAATATATTTGTGATATTGAAAATGAAAAAAGAAAGAAACATGTAACTATCGCTGTTTTGGGAAGAATTGCAGATGCTTTGAATATAGATATACGAGATTTCTTCAAAACATCTGCTCAATAATAGTGTAATTATTGCACTATTTTTTCTTTTCTTGAGTATCATTTATAGTTACCATCAGTTTTCTTTTTGATTTTTTTATAACAATTGAAGCCTCTGGATGATCTGTTAACCTAATCGTAACTATCTCATTCAAATTAAGAAAAATTTGTCTTTCTTTTGTTTTTTTATGTCTGCTATTTTAGTCACCTCCTCTTTACTATATATAATACCATAAATATAGTTGAGTGCATTTATTAAATGTGGTACATTTAACATATCTTCATTAGATAATTGTGCTAGGTGATCAAATTGAAAATAAATAAAAACGATAATAAATATATCTATGTTATCGCTGGAAAAAATATCAAAAGAATACGAGAAGAAAAAGGTTTAACTCAAGTTCAATTAGCTGATTTAACAAAATATAGTGAAGGTACAATTTCCAATATAGAAAATGATAGCTTTCAAACATTTAGTTTAGAATTTTTATATATTATTTCAAAAAAATTAGAAGTACCTATGAATGAATTTTTCAAAAAAATAGATTAAACTAATTTTTCGCTGTATACATCATCAAAAAATTTTTATCAAATTAACAATATAAATAGACCCCCTGCCTAAATTGCAGGGGCTTTTTCTACAATAATATTTACTTGCCAGCTATTTTGCTTAGTCGTAGTTGTACTCTTGTTAATGTCAATATAAAAATGTACAAAAAAGGGAAAATAAGCGTGTACAGAGCAATAACTCTTAATTGCATTTTCATCAATTTCAAAAAAAGATAATCCCATAATCATCAATAATCCCATTTCTTTTAATTTCTGTAGAACCTTTTCTGGCTACCGATGCCACTAAAAAATATGCCTACTTTTATTTCTTTATTTGCCATTCTATCAACCCACTCTTTTAGACAAATAAAAAAGCTACAAAATATGTAACTTTTCTTTCATTATTGCAAATAAATTACTAAAATAATCAAAAAAACAACTTAAATTAAAACAACATTAAAAATGAAATATCCCCATAAAACCTAGTAATATTAAGCGTTTTCAACTTAATTAACTTCCGCTGGGGATAAGTTCCATAGCCCCTGTTGTCAAATCTTATTTTGAAAAACGTTTGACTACACCATTTTTTACCAAAAAGACATTTTGGGATATTGCCATTAAAGGTCTATCATTTTGCGAATCAGTATAAAATTTTTCAATTTTTCGATCCTTATAATATTCTCGATACGCTTTTACCTTGTTTTCATGAAAATTTAAAAAAAGAATTTTACCTTGATCTAAATCCGTCTTTGTCGAAAGAATATGATCTGTAGGAATAATATCTCTTATTTCATTAATCAAAAAATCTGGACAAGTTGTGATGATCACGTCATCTTCATGGATCATTTTTAACATATGCGGATAAATACGATCAATATTTTCCTCCCAAAAGTCTTTTACACATTCTAAGATAAAATCTTTGTTTTTTAGAAGTTGTTTCGTGTATTTATCTAATTTGGCTTGAAATTGAGTTGCATCCATCCGGGCCACCTTATATAAACATAACAACCATAAACAGGAAGGAAAAAAACGAATCAAACTTTTCTTCCTTTTAAGCAAAAATAAAGCAAAATCAAAGGTGCTTTCCCCCTTATAAATTGTGTTGTCAAAATCAAAGACTTTCACTAACGTCTCATCCCTCTTTCTTCTTTCTGTTCATAGTATAGCATTTCTCTTATTTGTTTTTGATAGATATATTTATCTTCGACTTCCTTTTGTAAGAAAGCCAAATGTTTAAAGAAATCACGATACTCCTTCATGTTTTTTTCATGTGCATATTTGTCTTTTAGGACCTGTTTTGCTCGTTTTATTTCACTTAAAACGATTTTGTAGTCTCCATCGGAAGCGTTTTCATCGCAGACCATAGCCATTTTAAAAAGACGTCTTAAAACAACTTGAAATTGTTTTTTTAAAGCGATACTCTTTAAGTCTCTATTATAAATATAAATTTCTTTAACTTCAATCAAGTTTGGCGCAGGCTTAATTGAAATTCGCAAACGAAAGCCTTCTTGATTGTTAGGCGTTTCCATTTTTTTCTTTTTTCTTTTTTTCACTACTTTGTATGGTTGCATAAAAACCTCCTATTTTAGCAAGTCCGCACGCCTTTTTTTCGTGTTTTCAATGGCTTTTTGATGACGCCACTCGGCAATTTTGGCATGGTCCCCCGATAGTAAAATGGGTGGAACATCCATTCCTTTATAACTTGCTGGTTTCGTATAGGTTGGATAATCTAATAAGTTCTCTGTGAAAGAATCTTCTTTGGAAGAAGAACTCTTTATGACTCCCGGAATAAGTCTTGTAATTGCATCGGTTATAACCATACTAGGGAGTTCTCCCCCTGTTAAAACATAGTCTCCTATAGATATTTCTTCGTCGACAAAGGAGCGGATTCGCTCATCAAAGCCTTCGTAATGGCCACAGACTAGGATTATGTGGCTTTCCTGAGCAAGCTCTCGAGCTTTTGCTTGTTTAAATGGTACTCCTTGAGGACACATTAAAATTACTTTGGTTTTTTCTTTTTTGTAATGCAGAATGGCTTCGATTAAAGGTTCAGGTCGCAAAACCATCCCTCCTCCCCCACCATATGGTGTGTCGTCTACTTGATGATGAGGAAGATGAGAAAATAGACGAAAATCAATGACATTAATTTCAACTTGTTTTTTTTCGATGGCTCTTTTTATGATTGATTCTTGGAGAAATCCATCAAACATTTTAGGAAATAGTGTTAAGATATCAATTTTCATATGATCAAACCCTTTGCCTGTTTTACTAAAATTGTTTGGTCTTGTGCAATGACTTTCTCAATAAATTCTTTTCGGTACGGAATATAGAAAATCCTATCGTTTTTGACCTTTAATAAAACTCCACCTTTATTATACACAATCTGGATAACTTTTCCAAGTAATTCTTCGCCTTCTTTAACAAAGAAGCCTGGAAGTTCTTCTAGTAAAACTTCATCTTTTTTTAAAGAAAGATCTTCTTTTTGGATATAGACTTTTTGGTGGCGAAGATTTTCAACGCGATTGATGTCTTCTAAATCTTCGAATGAAACCAAATAATGATTTTGATGAAAGCGAACGTGGCTAATTTTTAAAGGAATATTTTGAATATACAGTGTAAATCCGTTAGTTAGAACTTGTTTTTGCATGGAAAAATCGGTATAAAGTTTCAGTTCTCCTTTTAAGCCATGCGTACTGGTCGTATAGCCAAAGTAAATCATGGTGACTGCACCTTCTTATATTCATACATGATAATACTGCCACTTACAGAAGCGTTTAAAGATTCACAGTTTTTATTCATGGGAATGTATATCGTTTCGGTTGCTAAATTGGCTATTTCAGGACGTACACCATTTCCTTCGTTGCCAATAATAAAAGCAGATTTTTGAGGGAAAACGACATCTTTTAAATGTTTCCCGGTAAGGACATTGGTCGAATAAATTGTATAGCCTTCTTCCTGTAGTTTTGGCAATGTGGCCTGTAAGTCTTGACGAATTAAATTGACATAAAAGTGCATCCCTTCGGTACTGCGAATGACTTTGGGATTGTAATAGTCAACTGTGTCTGGGCTGGCAAGTATCGTTTTCACATCAAAAGCAACAGCACTGCGAATCAAAGTTCCAAGATTGCCTGGATCTTGAAGGCCATCTAAAATAAGAACCGCGCCAGAAATAGCTTGTTCTTTGTTTTTTAGACATACAGCGATGACATTGGGAGGTGTTACTTGACATGAAAGATGCTTTAAAATTTCTTTTGTCACGATGAAATTAGGAAGGGAACAGTTTTCAATAGGTTCTAAAGAAAGAATTTCTAAAACGGTGTTTGCTTTAAGAGCCTCTTGCAGTAAATGATCGCCTTCAATTAGATATTGGCCTGTTTCATCACGGTATTTCTTTTCTTTTAATTTTACCCAATTTTTTACTTTTTCATTTTGTAATGATGTGATCATTCTCTTAACCTCCTTCTGGCCTCTTTATAATACGGATAAAATTCACTGACATGCCGCCAAAAACGGTCGGAATGATTGGCTTCATAAAAATGACACAGTTCATGGATAATGACATAGTCCAGTAAATCTAAATCCTTTTTTAAAAGTTCACTATTTAAAGTAATCGTGTTACTCCCCCGGTTATTTACGCCCCAACGTGTTTTCATAGCTCTTATTTTTAAGGTAAAAAATGGAATATTCTTAAAGCTAGGCAAAATACGTTCTAGTTCGCTTTGAAAAACCCGAAAGCATTCTTTTTGATAAAATTTTTGTAAGGCTTTTTCATCTTTTGCATAAATATGTGTCCCATCAAAATATGGTATTTTACTTATCTCATCTAAAACGGGAATGTAAGGTTTTCCAAGGTACCAAAAGTAGGCCTTTTTCTCTTCTTCTTTCCGTTTTATATCCAACATTTTTTGAATGGCTTTTTCATTTGTTTCGATTAGTCTTTCAATATCTTTTTCTAAAACGCGTCGATTACAAGTCACTTTAATCGTGTGCGCATCCACGGCTCGAATATAAATGTTTTTATTTTGTTTTCGTTCAATTAACACATCTATGGCTTTATGATCTATAATTCTTTGCATATTACCACCTGAATTTATTGTAACAAAAATGAAATCTTTAAACAAGATTTCATTTTGTCATTTGCCTGCCATTTAATAAGAGAGCATATTTTATTTTTTCGTTTACAGCATTTAAAGTGGTCAATTCTCCTTTTACTTTCTTCACCCCAATAAATTTTGTCGTTAAGGCATTTATCATTGCTTCATAAGTCGAATTTCCAATTCCAAATAAACTTGCATAGCTATAATAGCTTGCCCAGGTTTTTGGATTTGGAAGCTCTTTAAAGGAAAATTTTTGGAAATCTTGAAGGAAGTTTTTTAAAGCTAGACAGTTTGTATATAATTCTTGACCATATTTCGTTCGTTTGTGAATCATGAAACAATAAATACAAAATAATAAAGTTAAGACGAACCCGCACCATGGTAAAATGGTATTTAATTTAAAGTAAACTCCGGCAAACAGAACAAAGATCATGAGTAAAAGGCAAAATATACTGCTGATAATTGGTAACCCGTTTTTCTCATAAAAGTCTTGTCTATCTGCTTCTTTTAAAATACATCTTGTCCAGTTGGAATAAAAGTTGGCAAAAGTACGTGAAGATTTCTCAGCAGTCAAGTATCTTTGAAATGCATTTAGGGTAACGGTTTGATTTGCACCTATTTTTTCAAAGAGAAAATCAAGCATAAGTTCTTCTGTGTATGTGAGATTTTTTTTAGACATTAAACTTAGACGATAATCGTCACTTTCAAGTTTGGTTACTTTCAGATTCTTTTTCTCAATGAGTTGGATCAAAGTTGCACAGAATGCATCATAGGATACTTCATTATTCATTAATACATCAATAAGAGGTAAGGATAAGTTTACTTTAGTATTTCTATACTTTATACTTTTTTTTCTTGGCAAAGTAAAATGATAACGAAAGAAAACAAATAACCACCAACAACCTAAGAAAAAGAGGTAACCAATACAAAAGGATTGGACGGTATTTAGAATACGAGAAGTTCGTTCATAGGTTTCTTTCTCTGTCTGAAAACGTTCTTCTTCTAAAGCAATAATTTGATTGTAGTTTTCCTGATTGGTTTGCTTTGTCTCATTAATTTCAGTAAGGTTGGTATCGGCAAAAACAACCCGTAAGGAAATATCTGTATTGGAAGAGACTTTCGTAAAGGATGCTTCTAAACTATCAGGATAAATGGGTTCAATGTTTCCAGTAATATCTCCATGGATAAAGTAATGGGTTTGTTCATCTAGTTTACAAGGCAAGTGCAGATTAATTTTATATTGAGCTATAGGCTCCTCAAAATTGTTCCGTAAAAATGGCCAATAAATCTCAGCAGTATCCGTATGTAAAACGACAACATCGGTGATGGTGTAAGTTAATAGAAAAGCAATGCGTTCGTTTTGGCTGTTGTAATACATTGTAATTGTTTTTCCGTCTTGAATGCTTGATTCTACATATTCATAAGGCAGAGCATCTTCTTTATAATAGGTCCTTTCAAATGGGGTGAAAGTTTGTTCCATTAGGCTATAATCTATTTCTTCTTTGGCTAGTTTTCGATATGATACAGTTACATCTTTAAGACCTGTTCCGTTATAAATCGCATCGTCATATATTTTGGGAGGTTCGTGAGATTCTAAGCGACTATCCTTATAAGTTAAAGATCTTTGAAAACTAGTGAAATTGCCGTTTACAACAATTAATTCCTTTATTTTCATATCTCCGTTTTCTTGGATACTGGCATCAACAAGCATGGCTTCGAGATCATAAGATGCTGCATGGGCTGTGAGGGTAAAAAGAAAGAGACTACAAGAAAAACAAACGATTTTTATGAGCATTTTCATCCTTTGATCACCTCAATTACTGGATAAATAAAGGCCGCTGTATTTGATGCAACAGCTTGTACCTGATTAGATGTGTTATAAATATAAACTTCTTTCTCACTTGGGCTGTTTAGTAAGTGAAACGGTTTGGATAAGGTAGATGCAAAAGATGCATTAGACGATATTTCGCTCGTTAAAAGAGTCCGAACATAAATATTACTTTGCCCAGTTTGGGGATAATTAAAGAAACCATCTGAGAAGGTAAAGGCTTGTAATTTGTTTTTATTTAAAGCTCTTTGTAAACCTTGATGATAACTAAACCAATAGTCTAAAACAGCACTAACAATGGTTCTTCCATAGCCAATTATATCGACTTCTACTTGATCAGCGGTTGGACGCCACGCAGGTCTACGATAAAGATTGGTGTTGGCTGAATACAAATAGCAAAATTCTTGACCAGCATAATAATCCTGACAAGCCCTGACCATACAAGAAGTGGTAGTACAAGTTCCATAAAATTCAGAATTTGAAGATTCGCGATTCAGGCTCATGACAATTTCTGTTTGAGTTAAACTGCGATTTAAAATAAGTAAAACTGTCCCACCTTTATCTTGTGCTACTCGCCATGTTTCATTAGCATAGTTAACAAGTTCATTTACCGTATAGGTTTTGTTCTCCAAGGTATCTATGATAAAGCCACTTTGTTCATTCATCTCATTTCTTATATCTTCTTGAATATTTCTGACTAAAAGACGATTTTCAACGCTTTTAGCAAGAATGGCTGCCATGAGTAAGCCAAAGACTAGAAAAAATGAATAGATTATTGATGTAGCAATGAACCCATTTTTCTTACGCATACATCCACCCCTTACTCTCTTTATTTTTTATTATATCAAATATTTTATAATAATGGGCCAAATATTCGCAAAATTCTTCCTAAAAAGATTTTTCCTTTGCTTATTTTTTTGATTTCCTCCAAAGTGATCTTTTTTGATGAGGCAATCATTCGTTCATAATCTTCCTTGATTTTTTGAATTTCCC